>NZ_JBYSWB010000017.1:0-142306 GCF_058986725.1 Pseudomonas sp. GW821-FHT01A09 | reverse complement strand
CCACGGTCTGTACTGTTGGCGCAGTCAGATGCTTAGCGTTCGTCCCACCACCCCTTCAAGTTCTACCATACAAGCAAAGCTTGCTTGCGAAGAGGCCCGGCCTGATCGACCAAAGGCTGAAGATTTACAGTTCATACCGATCCACCGCCCGCCGCCGCTCGTTGTCATCGCGCATGTCATAGGCGGCAGTGGTCTGGATATTGGTGTGATGCGCCAGTTTCTGCGCGATCGACAGATCGTGCTCCTCGATCACCCGGGTGATGAACGAACGCCGGAAGTCATGGGGCATGATCTTCACCCCCACCTCCGCGCCCCGCTGACGGGCGATGTAGTAAATCGCGTGTTTGGTGATCCGTTCCCGGGTGATGTGGCTGCCGCGGCGAATGCGGTTGAACAGAAAATCATCATCCACCTGCCCTTCCGGCAACTGGCTGCGCCGCAGCTCCAGCCACGCCTGCAGTTTCTCGAAGGCCCACGCCGGGGCGTATTTGAGCAACTCGCGGTTGCCCTTGCCGATCACCCGCAGGCTGCGCTCGACGAAGTCGATCTGGCCGAGATCGAGATTGACCGACTCCGACTTGCGCATCCCTGACCCGTACAGCACCGCGATCACCGCCGCATCGCGCTTGCCCTGCGGGCGCGGGTCGGCATCACAGGCGGCCATCAGGTCACGGATCAGCGTGCGCTTGAGGTTGCGACCGTTGCCCAGGCGCGTGCCCTGAGTGGCCTTGACAGCGCGGATCTTGAGCAGGTGGGCATGGTCTACCAGCTCCAGACGCCAGGCTTCGTTGACCACCCCGCGGATGGCATTGACGTACAACGATGAGGTATTGGGCGCGTAGCCATCCTCGCGCAGCGCCGCCACCAGCCCGGTGATATGGGCCGGCTGCAACAGGTGCCAGGGCACTTCGCCGATGTCGGTATCGGCGAAGCCGAGGCGATCGGCGGCGTCCTGCAGCACATAGCGCAAGGTCAACTGGCTGCTCGGCGCCAATCGCGCGAAGTACTGCACCAGTGGATTGCTCGATGGCGAGGCGGGGATGAAATCGGCAAACGGAGGGGAATCGTGTTCAGGCAAACCAAGGCAACTCTGGGCAAAAGCCGGCAGTTTACCAGTGGTCGGTCGCTCGCTGCCTAGCTCCCGCTTGAACTTTGTTTCACCACAGCGCTGTGCCGGATGCTCTAGCATCGTGCGCTTCGGCTTTCTGCTTTACTGGTAGCTGGCGCACCCTGCGCCTCCCCGAGGCACCCACGAGGGCAGTTCTTGAATCGAGTATTGCTGTGCACCACGGCCCTGATGCTGGGCCCCTTGGCCACCGTTACCGCCAGCGCCGAGGCGACTGCCACCGAGATGCGCAGCGTCGAACCCGTCAAGGGTCAAGGCGTGCTGCACTATTACCAGTCCGATACCGCGCAGTCCGATGGCAAGGCCCCAATCGCCGCCGTGATCGCCATCCATGGCCACCCGCGCGATGCGCTGCGTACCTTCCAGGCCACCGCGACGGCAGTCAAGGGCACCGCCACGCTGGTGGTGGCGCCGATGTTCCAGGTGGACGAACGCCATTCCGACCGCTGCGTCACCGCTGGCGAACCGCTGGCCGAACCCGGTGATCTGTTATGGACCTGCGGCTCCTGGATCGCCGGCGAACCGGCCAGCAACGCACCTGGGGTCAGCGCCTTCAACGCGCTGGACGCGGTGGTCGCGCAGGTGCACCAGCAGTATCCCAGCGTCAGGACCATCACCGTGGCAGGCTTCTCGGCGGGCGCGCAGATGGTCCAGCATGCCATCGCTTTCGCCGCTCCGGCGCCGACCGGGGTGAAGTTGCGCTATGTGGTGGCCGACCCTGGCAGTTGGCTGTATTTCGACACCTGGCGAGCATCCCCGACCGCCGGCTGCGCGGATTTCAATCAGTGGAAGTACGGCCTGGAGGGACTGCCCGGTTGGCTGCCCCAGACGCCGGAACGTGCGCGTCAGCAATACGCAGCGGCCGACATCCGCTACCTCGAAGGCGAGCTGGACAGCAGCAACGCCAAGGGCACCTTCTATCCGATCCTCGACAAGAGCTGCGCCGCCCTGGCCCAAGGCCCCTATCGGTTGCAACGCGGCCAGGCCTATCAGACTTATGAACGCGAGCAGCTCAAGCCCAGCAAAGCGCGGCCGCTGGCGATCGTGCCGGGCTGCGCCCACGAGGTGATCTGCGTGTTTCCATCGGCCGCGGGCCGCGCGGCATTGCTGGATCAATGACCTCACTGGCGAGGGGGCAACCGCCGCGCCAGCCCGCTCCCCGATGTGCTTTGACCTCTCTCACCGCGCGCTCGACCGCCAATAAAAAGTCAATTTACTGTCATATATTCTTTACAAATGTGAACCACTGATCACTTTGTTCGGTTTTTTGACAATTCCCCGATATTCGGTCGTAACTTTTTTTCTCCTTCCTGTCATAACTGCGGTGCCTACCGATGGATTATTGGCAGTCATCGCGTCCATTGCTTGATAAGGAGATAAGTGCATGATTTTCAACGTACAAGATTTTGGCGCCAAAGGCGACGGCATCACAGACGACACCGCAGCCATTCAGAAGGCGATCGATGCGGCGTCTGCCGCCGGTGGTGGCCAAGTGTACGTGCCGACCGGCACTTATATCGTATCGGGAGGCGAGGAACCCTCCGACGGCTGCCTGATGCTCAAGAGCAATGTGTACATGTCCGGCGACGGCATGGGCGCTACTACCATCAAAGTGGCCGACGGCTCCGACACCAAGATCACCGGGATCATCCGCTCGGCCTATGGCGAAGAAACCCATGATTTCGGCTTGAGCAACTTGACCTTGGATGGCAACCGCGACAACACCACCGGCAAGATCGACGGTTGGTTCAACGGCTACATTCCCGGCAAGGAAGGCTACGACTCCAATGTCACCCTCGACGGCGTCGAGATCAAGGACTGTTCTGGCTACGGCTTCGACCCCCACGAACAAACCGTCAACATGGTGATCAAGAACAGCGTGTCCCATGGCAACGGCCTGGATGGCTTCGTCGCCGACTTCCTCAGCGACAGCACCTTTGAAAACAACGTTGCCTACGACAACGATCGCCACGGCTTCAACGTCGTTACCAGCAGCCATGACTTCACACTCGCCAACAACATCGCCTACGGCAACGGCGGTGGCGGCATCGTGGTGCAGCGCGGCAGCGAAAACATTCCGTCGCCCAGCAATATCACCATCACCGGCGGTGAGGTCTACGGCAACGGCGCCGAGGGTGTGCTCATCAAGCTGTCGAGTGAAGTCACCCTTAGCGGCGTCGATATCCACGACAACAGCAGCGCCGGAGTTCGCATCTACGGCAGCAACAACGTCACCGTCAGCGATAACACCCTCAACAACAATTCCCTGGGTGGTGGCGTGCCCGAGGTGATCATCCAGTCCTACGACGACACCAACGGCGTGTCCGGCAAGTACTACAACGGCAGCGACAACACCATCGAGGGCAACACCATCAGTGGCAGCAACCTGTCCACCTATGGCGTCGCCGAGCGTAACGAAGACGGCACCGACCGCAACGCGATCGTCGGCAACACCATCAGCCACACCAGCAAGGGCGACACCCTGGTATATGGCGATGGCAGCTATGCAAGCGCCACCGTGCCAGTGATCACCGTGCAAGGCACCGATGGCAACGACACCCTGCTGGGCAGCAGCGCCAACGAGATCTTCTACGGCGGCGCCGGCAAGGACACCATCAACGGCGGCGCCGGCGATGACATTCTGGTGGGCGGCGCCGGCGTCGACAAACTCACGGGCGGTGCGGGCGCGGACACCTTCCGCTTCGCCAGCCCGACGGACAGCTACCGCACGGCCACCAGCAGCTTCGACGACACCATCACCGACTTCAACGTCAGCCAGGACAAGATCGACCTGGCCGGCCTGGGCTTCACCGGGCTGGGCAATGGCCGCGGCGGCACCTTGCAGGTCAGCTACAACGCCAGCACCGACCGCACCTACATCAAGGACTACGATGCAGACGCCAGCGGCAACCGCTTCGAGCTGATCCTTACGGGCAACCTGGCCAGCACCCTGACGGCCAGCAACTTCATCTTCAATCGGGTGGTCAGCGGCACCGCCGGCAATGACTCGCTGCAAGGCACCGACGGCCCCGACACCCTGCTCGGCCTGGCCGGCGCCGATAGCCTCAGCGGTGGCGCCGGGGACGATCGTCTCGATGGCGGGGCCGGCGCCGATACCCTCAGCGGGGGCGCCGGCGCGGACACTTTCGTGTTCTCCAGCCGCCTGGACAGCTATCGCAACTACAACGCCGGCGGTGCCAACCTTGGCGATCTGATCACCGATTTCGACACCAGCGCCGACAAGATCGACCTTTCGGCGCTGGGATTCACAGGGCTGGGCGACGGCAAGAACGACACCGTCTACCTGGTGCTGAACGCCGCCGGCACCAAGACCTACGTCAAGTCGCTGAGTGCCGACGCGGCCGGCAACCGCTTCGAGATCGCCCTGGACGGCAACTACCTGAACACCTTGACCGCCGCCAACTTCGTCTTCGCCACCGCGCAAACGGTCAACCACGCGCCAGTGCTGGCCGCCCCCTTGCTGGACCAGAACGCCACCGAAAGCACCCCCTTCAGCTACGTGGTACCGGCCACCAGCTTCACTGACCCGGACAACGACAGCCTGGCCTACAGCGCCACCCTTGCCGATGGCAGCGCCCTGCCCGACTGGCTGAAGTTCGATGCCGTCACCCGTACCTTCAGCGGCACGCCGAGCGATACTGCGTCGGGGACCTATTCGGTGCTGGTCACCGCCCTTGATGCCGCCAACGCCAAAGTCAGCGACAGCTTCACCCTGGCGGTGAAGGACGTACCCGCGGCGCCAAGCGTGATCAACGGCACCCCCGGCAACGACACCCTGACCGGGGGCACCGGCAATGAGCAGCTGTTCGGCGGCGCCGGCAACGACATCATCAATGGCGGTGCCGGCAACGATATCCTCATCGGCGGGGCCGGCGCCGACAAGCTCACCGGTGGCGCCGGCGCCGATGTGTTCCGCTATACCTCCAAGCTGGACAGCTACCGCACCGCGACCACCAGCAACAGCGATCAGATCCTTGATTTCGACGTCAACGCAGACAAGATCGACCTCTCGGCACTCGGCTATATCGGCCTGGGCAACGGCAAGGACGGCACCCTGCAGATCAGCTACAGCGCCTCGACCAACCGCACCTACCTCAAGGACCTGATCCCCGACGCCAATGGCAACCGCTTCGAAATCTCGCTGACGGGCAACCTGGTCAGTACCCTGACGGCCAGCCACTTCGTGTTCGCCGATCAGGAGCAAGGCGGCAATGTCGCGCCGGTGGTGGTGATTCCGCTGCTGGACCAGACCGCCACCGAGAGCACGCCGTTCAGCTACACCGTCACCAGCAACAGCTTCGCCGACGCCAATCAGGACGCGCTCACTTACACCGCGTCCCTGCTCGACGGCAGCGCGCTGCCCAGCTGGTTGACCTTCGATGCGAGCAAGCTGACCTTCAGCGGCACACCCACCGACACCGCGTCGGGCTCCTACGCCGTGCTGGTCAAGGCCACCGACCCGTCGGGCGCCTCGGTCAGTGACAGTTTCTCGCTGGCAGTGGCCGATGCCCCGGCCAATACCATCACCGGTACCAGTGTTGGAGAAACCCTGACCGGTACTGCAGGCGCCGACCTGATCCTCGGTCTGGGCGGCGATGACACCATCAAGGCCGGCGCCGGCATGGACATCATCGACGGCGGCGCCGGTCGTGACGCCCTCTACGGTGGCGACGGCGCTGACACCTTCCGTTTCAGCAGCCTGTCCGACAGCTACCGCGACTATGACGCCGGGGGCATCACCGCCACCGACACCGTCTATGACTTCACCGTGGGTAGCGACAAGATCGATGTCTCGGCGCTGGGCTTCCTCGGCTTGGGTGATGGCTCCAATCATACTCTGGTCCTGAGCCTCAACGACGCCGGCGACAAGACCTACATCAAGTCCAGCGAGGCGGATGCCGACGGCAATCGCTTCGAGATCGCCCTCAGCGGCAACTACCTGAACAGCCTCAGCGCGAGCGATTTCGTCTTCGCCGACCGTGCCCAACAGGACATTCTCTATCTGCCGACGCTGGGGCAATCCAACGCGCGCCTGCTGCGCATGACCGATGACGATAACCAGTCCGGCACCTCTGACCTGGTGAACGACCTGAGCAAGTACACCACCTACGACGTGCGCAGTCAGTTCAACGATGCCGATGGCAATGGCATCGATATCGCCGTGGGCGGCAGCACGGTCGACGGCCTGTCGACCGGCACCCCGGAAGAGCTCAGGCTGTCCTGGTGGCTCACCGATACCAACCAGCCGGGCCCGGCCTTGCTGCGCGCCGTGGCGCTGCTGCAGGATCAGGTCAGCCAGCTCAAGGCCATCGACAACGTGACCATGGGCATCATCTGGGGCCAGGGCGAAGAAGCCGCTCAGGAAATCGCCCGCGCCACCGACAAGGTCGCTGCCGCCGCCACCTACAAGGCGGCGACCCTGGCGGTGTTCGACTACCTGCACGCGCAGTTCGGCAACTTCAACGTGTACATGATGGAAACCGGCCATTACGACCAGGATGCCGCCCGTGTGCGCGGTTATTCCGAAGACAAGATCGCCAGCATCGTCGAAGGCGTCGGCATCGTCCGCGCCACCCAGGAAGCCATCGCCGCCGAACGCTCCGACGTGAAACTGGCCGTGGACTACACCGACCTGCCCCTGCGGCATGAGGTGGACCCGTTGGTCTACCCTGACGACGTCTGGCACCTGCACGAGGAGTCGGCGGAGATCGTCGGCCAGCGCCTGGCCGACTACATCGCCGATGACCTGGGCTTTCACGGCAACCCTGACGACAACAACAGCGTGCAGGCGATCTTCGATGGCGCCCAGAACGCCGGCGGCAAGATCTTCGGCACCGATCAGGATGACACCCTGGTAGGCACCTCCGGCAACGACACCATCGATGGCGACCTCGGCGCCGACAACATGACCGGCGGCGACGGTAACGACGTCTACATCGTCGACAACGCCTTCGACTCAGTGGTGGAGACCAACGCCGCGGCGGCGCAGATCGATGCGGTGCAGGCGTCGGTCAGTTGGACCCTGGGTGCCAATCTGGAAAACCTGGTGCTGACCGGTATTTCCGACATCGACGGCACCGGCAACGAGCTGCGCAATTTCATTACCGGCAACAGCGGCAATAACATCATCGATGGCGGCGCCGGTGCCGACAGCCTCAGCGGTGGCGATGGCAGCGACACCTACTTCGTCGACAACGCCGACGACAGCGTCATCGAGACCAACACCGACAGCGTATCCGGCGGCATCGACAACGTGCACAGCAGCCTGGCGGCCTACACCCTGACCAGCAACGTCGAAAACCTGTATGTCGATTCACCGGGCGCCGCCAACGGCACCGGCAACGCGCTGGACAACACCTTGTTCGCCGGGGCGGGCAACAACGTGCTGGACGGCCGCGCGGGTATCGACACCGTCTCCTATGCCAATGCCACGGCAGGGGTCACCGTCACCCTCTCGACCTCGGCGCAGCAGAACACCGTCGGTTCCGGGCTCGACACCCTGAAGAACATGGAAAATCTGAGTGGCAGCAATTACGACGACAGCCTCACCGGCAACAGTGCCGCGAACACCCTGGACGGCGGTGCGGGCAACGACAACCTGGTGGGCGGCGCCGGCGACGATCGCCTGATCGGCGGCGCTGGCACCGATACCCTGACCGGCGGTACCGGCGCCGATACCTATGTGTTCGGAGCACTGGCGGACATGAGCGTGGGTGCCTTGCGGGATGTGATCAGCGGCTTCAAGACCACCGAAGGCGATCATCTGGACTTCACTGGCCTGGACGCGAACCCGCTGACGCCGGGCATGGATGCCTTCACCTTCATCGGCAGCAGCGCCTTCGATCCCAACAACGCTACCGGGCAATTGCGCTTCGCCGACGGCATCCTCTCGGGCAGCATGAATGCCGACGCCACGCCGGAGTTCGAGATTCAGTTGGTAGGGGTCAAGGAATTGCACGCCTCAGACTTCACTGCCTGACGTCCACCCCTGTAGCGAGGGGGCTCGCCCCCGATTGGCCTCGCCTGACACTCCTCACAGGGATCAGTAAAATGCTATCGGGGGCAAGCCCCCTCGCTACATTGATGGTGGTGAGCCGACTCAGAACAAGCCCTGCACCTGCTCCAGCACCGCGCGGTTCATCTGCCCGGTGTGGGTGTGCAGGCTGACGTAACTCTGCAGCATGTCCAGCTTGGTGTTGAGCAGATCCCGGCGGGCCTGGAACAGCCGTTGCTGGGCATCGAGAATATCCACCGTCGAGCGCACCCCACCCTGAAAGCCCTTCTCGGTCGAAGTCAACGCCCGCTGGTTGGATTCCACCGCGCGCAACATCGCCTTGCTTTTGGTGAATCCGGCGACCACGCCCAGATAATCGGCTTCGATATCCTCGGCCAGTTGCTGACGCTGCACATCGTAGTCCGACTGCGCTCCGGCCAGTTGCGCCTCGGCCTTGGCCACCGAGGCCCGCACGGTGCCGCCGCGGTACAGCGGGATATCCAATTGCACACCCACGTAGTAGGTGTCCTGACGCGGATCGAGGTCGTTGTACTGCTGGGTTTCGCGGTGAGTCGTCTGCGCGGTCAACGACAGCGTCGGGTAGTGCCCGGCGCGCTGCGAGTCGGCCTGGGCCTCGGCGACCTTGACCGCCGCCAGCCGCGCTGCCAGCTCAGGGCTGGCGTCGCGGGCGATCGCCGTCCAATAGGGCAAGTCCTGTTCCGTCGGAAGGGGGCTGCTGCTGGCGAGTTCTTCGTGCATGGGCTGAATGTCATCGATGGCCACGCTGGCACGCCCGGACAACGCCCGCAACGCGGCGACGCGCTTGGCCTCGGCCTCGGCTTCCTGGGCCTCCACCAGATCGAAGCGCGCCTGGGCCTCATCGATGTCGGTCACCGCGCCCTGGCCCAGTTCGAACAGCCGCTTGCTCTGGGTCACCAGGCCGCTGATGGCGGTCTTCTGCTGGCCGATCAGCTTGATTTCGTTTTCGGCTCGGGCGACGTCGAAATAGCTCTTGGCAACACGGTCATAGAGGCTCTGCCCGGCCACGTCGAACTGCTGCACGCCCAGCTGGCCGCGCGCCTTGCCTTCCTGATACGCAGCCCAGCGGCCCTTGTCGTAAAGCGGTTGCTGTACGGCAAGGGTGACGTTGTTGGCTTGATAGTCATTGCTGTTGACGTAGGTGTTGTCCTCGCCACCATCGGTACGCCCGCCTCGGCCATAGCGCGAGCTCAACGACACCTGCGGATACAGCCCGCCGAGGCCGATAGCCTCCTCGTGCTGGGACGCTTCATAGGCATGGTTGGCCGATTGCTGGGTCGGGTCGTTGAGGCGCGACGCGTCGTAGGCGGCGGTCAGGCTCAGTGGTTGCGCGGCCCAGGCCGAGCCGATGGCGGCCCAGGTAGTCAACAGGCAGAGCGGCCAGAGTGTCCGGGGGGCACGGCGATTACGCTCGGTCATGGTTCATTCCTCCTTGAACGCGGCGAGCAAGCGTTCGCGCAGGGGTTTCATCAG
The DNA here is from genome assembly GCF_058986725.1 of Pseudomonas sp. GW821-FHT01A09. Taxonomy (NCBI): domain Bacteria; kingdom Pseudomonadati; phylum Pseudomonadota; class Gammaproteobacteria; order Pseudomonadales; family Pseudomonadaceae; genus Pseudomonas; species Pseudomonas sp. GW821-FHT01A09. The sequence continues at coordinate 132,653 of NZ_JBYSWB010000017.1, read as the reverse complement.
GTAGTTCATCAAGGTGCGCTCGCCGGTCACCACGGTGACGTCGGCGAGCATCCCGGGGCGTACCAACAGGCCTGCGGCTTGCAGCGAGGCAACGGTCTCGGCGGGGATATCGACCCTGGCGGAAAAATACGGCTGGTGGGTCTGCTCGTTGAGCAACTGGTCGGCCGACACCGTGGTAACGATGCCCGTGACCGTCGGTGTATCCACACGCTGCAAGGCCGTGAAGTGCACGTGCACCGGCAAGCCCGGGCGCAGCTTGTTGGCCATCAGCGGTTCGAAGCGCGCAGTGATGGCCATGGGTGCGTCCAGCGGCACCACTTGCATCAGGCTCTGCCCGGCCTGGGCGACACCGCCGACGGTGTGGATGCTCAAGTCCATGACTTGCCCGCCCACTGGCGCACGGATCGCGCCGTTGTCGACCTCGAATTGCAGCGCGCGGATCTGGTCGGCAAAGCCTGCGGCCTCGGCCGAGACCTCACTGAGCTGGGTTTCGGCATCGCGGCGAAACTCCTGCTGGGTCTGCAGGGCCTTGAGTCGGCTTTCGTTGATGGCCTGGCGCGTCTTGCCGACATCGCCCACGCCCGAGGCGATCTGCCCGGCCAGTTGCGCGGCATTGCGCTCGGCCTCGAACAGCTTGTTGCGCGGCACATAGCCCTCGCGGGCAAGATCGCGCAGGCCTTCGAGCTCTTGCTGCTGGAACTGCATCTGGGTGTCGTAGTTGCGCTTGACCCCTTCATAGCCTTGCAGTTGCTGCTGTAGCGAGGCCGCTTCGTGCTCGAGAATCTGCACCCGGCTGGCGAGCTCGACGCGGCGCGTCTGAAACAGCTGGGTCTGCAGGGCCATGGCTGCCTTGACCCGCGGCTCGTTGGCATGGGCGAGCAACTCGGCAGGCCACTCGATGGTCGACTTGCCCAGACGCTCGGCAATCAAGCGCGCCTCGATGCTGCGGTCGTTGAGCAGTTTGCCCAGGGTCACGTCCAGCTGCGATTGCGCCTGCACGGTATTGAGCTGCACCAGCAACTGCCCCTGGGTGACCCGGTCGCCGTCGTTGACCAGCAGTTTTTCCACCACCCCGCCCACCAGCGACTGCACCGCCTTGCGTTCGCCCGCCACCACCACGGTGCCGCTGCCCACCACGCCCTGGTCCAGCGGCGCCAGGCAGGCCCAAAGCAAGAAGCCACCCAAGGCCAGCACCAGAAAGCCCACCCCATAACGCGCCGCCGCACCGGCATCGGTACTGGCGCTGGGCAGGGTGCCGTTGCTGCGCACGCTCAAGCCCTGGGGCTGTTCGCTGTAGGCCTGGGACCCCGGAGTCAGATCACGCATCTTTGCCAGCCTCCCTGACGACAGTGGGTTTGGGTGCCGGCATCAGTGCTTTGAGCACCCGGTCGCGGGGGCCGAAGGCTTGCTGAGTGCCGTCCTTGAGCAGCAGGATCTGATCCGCCACCGCCAGCACGCTGGGGCGATGGGTAATCAACACCACGGTGCTGCCGGCCGCCTTCAACGCACTGATGGCTTGCACGAGCGCCAGCTCGCCGGCTTCGTCGAGGTTGGAGTTGGGCTCATCGAGCACGATCAGCGTGGGGTTGCCGTACAGCGCCCTGGCCAGGCCGATGCGCTGCTTTTGCCCGCCGGACAGGCCCAGGCCACCGGGGCCCAGAGGTGTGTCGTAGCCTTTGGGAAAGCGCAGGATCATCTCGTGAATGCCGGCGTGACGGCTGGCGGTGATGATCTTGTCGGCATCCTGAGCGCCGAAGCGGGCGATGTTGTCCGCCACGGTACCGTCGAACAGTTCGATATCCTGCGGCAGATAGCCCAGATGGGGCCCGAGGGCATCGTGGGACCATTGGCTGATCTCCGCTTCATCCAGACGCACCGAGCCGCCCAGCGGCGGCCATACGCCCACCAATGCCCGGGCCAGCGTCGACTTGCCACTGGCGCTGGCGCCGATCACCGCCAGCACCTCGCCTTTGCCCAGGCTGAAGTTGATCCCCCGCAGAATCGGCTGCAACGCGCCCGGCGGGCCGACATAGAGTTGCTCCAGACGCACGGCGCCACTGGGCGGCGGCAGCGGCATGCGCAACCGGTCGCGAGGGTGCTGGGTCAGTAGATGACTCAAGCGCTGATAACTCTGGCGCCCGGCATTGAACTGCTTCCACGAACCGATGGCGATCTCCACCGGCGCCAGTGCCCGGCCCAGTAGCAGCGACATGGCGATCATCATGCCCGCCGACAACTGCCCTTCGAGCACCAGCAATGCACCCAGGCCCAATGCCAGCGACTGCCCTGAAATCCGCACGAAGCGGGTAGTCGAGGTGATGCGCGCGCTGCGGTCGCTGGCGTGTGCCTGGGCGGCGATGATGCCCTGCTGCAGCAGACTCCAGCGTTGGCGCAACGGCCCGAGCATGCCCAACGCCTGAATCACTTCGGCGTTCTGCAAGGTGCTGTTGACGTAGATCGCCGATTGCACGCCCAGGCGGTTCGCCTCGCCCAGCCGCGCCCGGGTCGCCAGCTCGCCCCACAGCGCCAGGCCGATGAGCACCAGCGCGAGAATCAAGGTCAGCACGCCGAACCACGGATGGAAGATGAACGCCACGATGAGAAAGATCGGCAGCCAAGGCGCATCGAGCAAGGCGATCAAGCCTTGACCGGTAATCAGTTGGCGCAAGGTGGTCAGGTCGCTCAGGACCTGCGCCGGATTGGCATTGTGCTCGCGCAGGCTGCGGGCGAAGGCGGCATCGAAGATACGCTCGCCCAGGGCATCGTCCAGCCCGGCGCTCATGCGGATCATCACCTGACCGCGGACCCATTCGATCAGCGCGCTGAACATGAACAGCCCCAGAGCGATGAGGGTCAGCATGAACAGGGTGGTTTCATTGCGGCTGGTGAGCACCCGGTCGTACACCTGCATCATGTACAGCGACGGCACCAGTACCAGCAGATTGATCACCCCGCTGAACAGCGCCAACGACCAGAAGACCCGGCGGTAGCTGAGCAAAGCGGCATCGATGTCATGATGTGGATCAAGTAGCAAGCGCATAGGGTCTGACCAGGTAGCGGCGTCCACCCTGTAGCGAGGGGGCTTGCCCCCGATAGAGCCATCGGTATCACTGAAGGTGGCTGATGTGCCGCTATCGGGGGCAAGCCCCCTCGCTACAGGTGCAGAACTGGGGATTGTCGTTCGATAGAGATTGACATCATTTCGATAACTTAGTGCCGCTATGTACCGATATCGACTCAATACGTCAGATTATTGGCTTTGCCGCGTTCAGACTCCTGCAGGGCCTTATGTTCTAATGGCCGCCCTTTTCCCTCGAGAACCCGAAACATGCGTGTGTTGGTCATCGGCTACGTCTGGCCAGAACCCACTTCCTCGGCCGCTGGCGGGCACATGATGCAGATCCTCGAGGCCTTCGTGGGGCAAGGCTGGCAGGTGACGTTCAGCAGCCCCGCGGCGGCCGGTGAACACACCGCGGATCTGGCATCGCTGGGCATCGAGCGCCGGGCGATCACCCTCAACGACAGCAGCTTCGACCGCTTTATCGAGGGCCTGCAGCCGGACATCGTGCTGTTCGATCGTTTCATGATGGAAGAACAGTTTGGCTGGCGCGTCGAGCGCCACTGCCCCGACGCTTTGCGCATCCTCGAAACCAGCGACTTCGCCAGCTTGCGCGATGCGCGTCAGCGCTTGCTCAAGCAACACCTCAAGGAGGCTGCCGAGCCCGATGACTGCTCGGCGCTCTTCGCCCCTCAGGGCCAGGCGCTGTATGCGCACATGGCCGACGCGGACACGACCCTGCGCGAGGTGGCGGCGATCTATCGTTGTGACCTCAGCCTGATGATTTCCGACGTCGAGATCGAATTGCTGACCCAGGTGTTCGGCGTGCCAGCCAACCTGCTGCTGTGGTGCCCGCTGATGCTCGCTGCGCCCGATTCACCACTACCGGGCTTCAACGAGCGCCAGCACTTTCTCAGCATCGGCAACTTTCGTCACGCCCCCAACTGGGATGCCGTGCAGTGGATGAAGTCCGCAGTGTGGCCTTTGATCCGTGCCCGCCTGCCACAGGCCCAACTGCACATCTATGGCGCCTACACGCCGCCCAAGGCCACCGCCCTGCACAACCCCAAACAGGGTTTTCTGGTGCTCGACCGCGCCGACGACGCACTGGCAGTCATGCGTCAGGCCCGGGTGGCGCTGGCGCCGCTGCGCTTCGGCGCCGGGATCAAGGGCAAACTGGCCGACGCCATGCTTTGCGGCACACCCAGCGTGACCACCGTGATCGGCAGTGAAGGCATGCACGGTGAGCTGCCCTGGCCAGGCGCGGTGGCCAACGATGCCCAGGCCTTGGCCGCTGCCGCCGTGGCCCTGTACGAGGACCCGCAGCGCTGGCAACTGGCGCAACAGCAGGCATTGGCGTTGCTGGCTCGGCGCTATGCGGCCAAACCTCATCAGGATGCCCTGATCGCGCGCTTGCAGGCGCTGCGTGGCCAGCTGTCGAGTCACCGATTGGGCAACTTCACCGGCACCCTGCTGCGTCACCATCACCACAAAAGCACCCAGTACATGGCCCAATGGATAGAGGCGAAAAACCGACTACACTGACGATTTTTAGGGCGCAAGATATTTCACTGGGTAACTTGTTGCGGTTCAGTTACCTCCCTACCAAGCCGTCAGGACCGAGGGCCAGGCCATGTACAACCCACCAGGAGCAACACTGTACGAAAGCCCGTTGATGTTGCAGTTCATCGAGTTGCTACCTACTTTGAAACCCGCATTGCGCAAGGTCGCCGAGTTCATCCTGCGCGAACCGCTGCAAGCGGCGACCATGAACATCAACGAGCTGGGTGCCAGCACCGCCTCCTCTACCGCCGCCGTCCATCGCTTTGCCAAGGCCATGGGCTTCGACGGTTTCATTGGTCTGCGTCACGCGCTGTTGGTCAACCTGAGGGGCTGGGTCGCACCCGGGGCCGATATACGGGAAGAGGTGCTAGAGCTCGCAGACGGCCATTTCGGTCTCCGCCAGCAGGTACGCCAGGCCAAGCACAATCTTGACGCGGTCATCGACAACAACCCGCAGGCGACCTTCCAAGCGGTAGTCGATGCCATGGAAGGTGCCCGGCGGCTGTACATCGTCGGCTTCGGCAACAGCTTTCACCTGGCAGGCTTGCTGGGGACGTTGCTGATCCCTTTTGGCAGCAACATTACAGTCGTCAGCAACGATGGCGGCATCGACGTCACCGCCCAGCTGATCGCACCGATCACCGCCGAGGACGCGCTGCTGGCCCTGTCGCTGCCACCCTACACGCGCGAAACCGTGCATCTGGTGCGTTACGCCAAAAGCAAGGGCGCGCGCATACTGGCGCTCACCGACGCGCCGATCTCGCCTTTGGCAGCCCTGGCAGACCACGCGTTATATACGCCGCCGTCCCACCCTGTCTTGCGCAACAGCAAGGTCGCATCGCTAGCGGTGATCGAGGCCCTGGCGGCGGCCATCCAGTTACGCCACCAGCCGCGGGTCGATCTGGCCATGAACCAGGCGCGAGAGGCACAGATTTACATGCATGGCGAGGACCTGGCGGCGGACGACGCCACAGGTATCGAGATCCAGCAAGTAGACACCATGCGTCAATGACGGGGCGATGCGCCCCATGCTAAAAAATGCCCATAACAATAACAGCCCGGCCCAAGCCCATGTCCAGAACCACCCGCGTCACCGATCCGTCCTACGAACTGATGGACGACCATGAAGGCTTGTCCATCATTTACCGCCAACACGGTTTCCCCTGTCCGCTGGTACGCTGGCACTTTCACAAGGAATATGAGCTGCACTTGATCGTCGCCAGTGCCGGCAAAGTGTTCGTCGGTGACTATATCGGCAACTTCACGCCTTACAGCCTGTTCCTTACCGGCCCTAACCTGCCGCACAACTGGATCAGCCAGGTCGGCCCTGACGAAGTGGTGGACAAGCGCGACATGCTGGTCAACTTCACCGACGAGCTGCTCGAGAGTGGCAATCAGGTGTTCGCCGAGCTCAAGCAATTGGCGCCATTGCTGGAGCGCTCCCGGTACGGCATCGAATTTCGCGACCCCAGGGTCATCGTCCAGGCCGCCGAGTCGATGCAGGCCATCGCCGATAGCCAGGGAGTCAGACGCCTGGGGCACTTCTTCATTCTCATGGAGCTGCTGGCGGGCTGTGAGCAGTATCAATTGCTGTCCGCCACCACATCGCTGCAACTGGCCGATGAGAGCAGCGTCGACCGCACCAACCGGGCCGTGGATTATATTTTTAGCCACTACGGCCGTGAGTTGTCCCTGGAGGAAGTGGCCGAGCATCTGGGCATGAAGCCGACGTACTTTTCCCGCGTATTCAAGCAGGCGACCGGGCGTTCGTTCGTCGAGTTCGTCAATCGGCTGCGCATCAGCAAGTCCTGCGAACTGTTGGCCGACGGTGACCGACCAGTGACTCAGGTGTGCTTCGAGTCGGGTTTCAACAACATCTCCAACTTCAACCGGCGCTTCCAGCAACTCAAGGGTATGACCCCGTCCCACTATCGCCGTTTGGCGGTGCAGCGGCTGACCGAACGCACCCGTGGCTGATCGAGACGCCGCCGCAGTACAAGAAAGTATCAGTCGAGGTGCAGCTGCGGCGTTGTCAAGCAACTCATTCAGGGCTGTAATCAACAACAGATGCTTGCCATTGCGCAGGACAACAAAAACAAAAAACCACTGAATCGGACCTCCGGGTACCGATGAGGAGACGCACGATGCACACTCCCACAACAACCCTGCTCGCCATTGCCTGTCTGGGCCTCACGGCCAGCGCTTTGAGCCTCGACGCCTCTGCCGCCGATACCTTGACCATCGCCACGGTCAACAACAGCGACATGATACGCATGCAGCGCCTGTCCAAGACTTTCGAAGAGCAGCACCCGGACATCAAGCTCAACTGGGTAGTGCTCGAAGAAAACGTTCTGCGCCAACGCCTGACCACCGACATCGCCACCCAAGGCGGCCAGTTCGACGTGCTGACCATCGGCATGTACGAAGCTGCACTCTGGGGCGCCAAGGGCTGGCTCGAGCCGATGAAAGACCTGCCGGCCAACTACGATCTGGACGATGTGTTCCCCTCGGTGCGTGAAGGTCTGTCGGTCAAGGGCACTCTGTACGCCCTGCCGTTCTATGCCGAAAGCTCGATGACCTACTACCGCACCGACCTGTTCAAGGCCGCCGGCCTGACCATGCCCGAGCGCCCGACCTGGGAGCAGATCGCCGAATTCGCCAGCAAGCTCAACGACCCGAGCAAGGAGCAGTACGGCATCTGCCTGCGGGGCAAGGCCGGCTGGGGCGAGAACATGGCGCTGATTACCACTGTGGCCAACAGCTTTGGCGGGCGCTGGTTCGATGAGAAGTGGCAGCCGCAGTTCAATACCGATCCGTGGAAGAAAGCGCTGAATTTCTATGTCGACACCATGAAGAAATCCGGCCCGCCCGGTGCATCGAGCAACGGCTTCAACGAAAACCTGGCGCTGTTCAACAGCGGCAAGTGCGCGATCTGGGTCGACGCCAGCGTGGCCGGCTCGTTCGTCACCGACAAGACCCAGAGCAAGGTCGCCGACAGCGTCGGCTTCACCTATGCCCCGCATCAGGTCACGGAAAAAGGCTCGGCGTGGTTGTATTCCTGGTCGCTGGGCATTCCCGCCAGCTCGAAAGAGAAACCCGCTGCCAAGGCCTTCGCCGCCTGGGCGACGTCCAAGGAATACGCCGAACTGGTGGCCAAGACCGACGGCGCCGCCAACGTACCGCCAGGTACTCGCAAATCCACCTACACCGACGCCTACATGAAGGCCGCGCCGTTCGCCAACATCACCCTGGAATCGCTCAAGGTGGCGGACCCGAGCAAGCCGAGCGAGCAGCCGGTGCCTTATATCGGCATTCAGCTGGTGACCATTCCCGAGTTCCAGGGCATCGGTACGTCGGTGGGCAAGCTGTTCTCGGCCGCCCTGACCGGGCAGACCACGGCAGATCAAGCCCTGGCCGCCGCGCAGACCAGCACCGAGCGTGACATGAAGCGCGCCGGGTATCCGAAGTAACACGCCGCTGGACGCCAACCCTGTAGTGAGGGGGCTTGCTCCCGAGGCGGTATGTCAGTCACCGAAGTTGTTGCAGACCCACCGTATCGGGAGCAAGCCCCCTCGCCACACTGGATTTGCACAGGTCCTTGGATTTGCGCACGTTGAGGTACAAGAACAATGAACACCCACACCGCCAAGGCGCAATTGCATGTCCCCAAGGACACCGCCAAGCGCCGCTTGATCAACCCCGGCTGGTTTCTCGTCAGCCCGTCGGTCCTGCTCCTGTTGCTGTGGATGATCGTGCCGCTGGGCATGACCGTCTACTTTTCGCTGATCCGCTACAACCTGCTCAACCCCGGCGAAAACGAGTTCGCCGGGATGGAAAACTTCAGCTTCTTCATCACCGATTCCGGCTTTCTGCCCGGCGCCTGGAACACCCTGGTGCTGGTAGGCAGCGTGCTGCTCATCAGTGTGGTGTTCGGGGTGCTGATATCGGCGCTGCTCGAGGCCAGTGACTTCGTCGGCCGTGGCATCGTGCGGGTGCTGCTGATCTCGCCGTTCTTCATCATGCCCACGGTGGGTGCGCTGGTGTTCAAGAACCTGATCTTCCACCCGGTCTCGGGCATTCTCGCCGCCCTGTTCAAGGCCGTCGGCCTGCAGCCCATCGACTGGCTGGCCAACTACCCGTTGCTGTCGATCATCATCATCGTCAGCTGGCAATGGCTGCCGTTCGCCATCCTCATCCTGATGACCGCCATGCAGTCGCTGGATCAGGAGCAGAAAGAAGCCGCACGCCTGGACGGTGCCGGGCCCATCGCGATCTTCTGGCACCTGACCCTGCCACACCTGGCGCGGCCGATTGCAGTGGTGGTGATGATCGAGACGATCTTCCTGCTCTCGGTATTCGCCGAAATCTTCACCACCACCAACGGTGGCCCGGGCTTCGCGTCCACCAACCTCGCCTACCTGATCTACAACCAGGCGCTGGTGCAGTTCGATGTGGGCATGGCCTCGGCGGGCGGCCTGATTGCGGTAGTGATTGCCAACATCGCGGCGATCGTGCTGGTGCGCATGATCGGCAAGAACCTGACCGACAAGACCTGAGGACGACGCCATGATGACGCTCAAACAATCGCGGCGCCTGCAAAGCGCGCTGCTCGGCAGCCTGGCGTGGATCATCGCGCTGGTGATCTTCTTCCCGATCTTCTGGATGATCCTCACCAGCTTCAAGACCGAGATCGACGCCTTCGCCACACCACCGCAGTTCTTCTTCACGCCGACGCTGGAGAATTACCTGCACATCCAGGAGCGCAGCGACTACTTCCACTTTGCCTGGAACTCGGTGCTGGTCTCGTTCACCGCCACCGCACTATGCATGTTGATCGCAGTGCCGGCGGCGTATTCCATGGCTTTCTACGAGACCAAGCGCACCAAGAAGACCTTGCTGTGGATGCTCTCGACCAAGATGCTGCCGCCGGTGGGCGTGCTGATGCCGATCTACCTGCTGGCCAAGGGCGCGGGGCTCCTGGATTCGCGCACGGCGCTGATCATCATCTACACCCTGATCAACCTGCCGATCGTGGTGTGGATGGTGTACACCTACTTCAAGGACATCCCCAAGGACATCCTTGAAGCCGCACGCCTGGACGGCGCCACGCTGTGGCAGGAGATGGTCCGCGTGCTGCTGCCGATCAGCAAGGGCGGCCTGGCCTCGACCGTATTGCTGTCACTGATTCTGTGCTGGAACGAAGCCTTCTGGTCGCTCAACCTCACCAGTTCTCAGGCGGCGCCGCTGACGGCGCTGATCGCCTCGTACTCAAGCCCCGAAGGGCTGTTCTGGGCCAAGTTGTCGGCGGTATCGACCCTGGCCTGCGCGCCCATCCTGATCTTCGGCTGGATCAGTCAGAAGCAACTGGTGCGCGGCCTCTCGTTCGGTGCAGTGAAATGACCAGGCCCGATATCGAATTCAACCCTGTGGTGAGGGGGCTTGCTCCCGAGAGGCCGGTACTGACACACCGAGCAAGGCAGGCTTGGCCCCTCGGGAGCAAGCCCCCTCACCACAGAGGCGTTCACAAAAATAAGGAGCAACAGACATGGCCACGCTGAAAATAAAAAACCTGAAAAAAGGCTTCGAAGGCCTGCAGATCATCAAGGGCGTCGACCTCGAGGTCCGCGACCGGGAATTCGTGGTGTTCGTCGGCCCCTCGGGCTGCGGCAAATCCACCTTGCTGCGGCTGATCGCCGGGCTCGAAGACGTCACCAGCGGCACCATCGAGCTCGACGGCCGCGACATCACCGAGGTCACCCCGGCCAAGCGCGACCTGGCCATGGTGTTCCAGTCCTATGCCCTGTACCCGCACATGACCGTGCGCCAGAACATGGCCTTCGCCCTCAACCTCGCCGGCCAGGACAAGGCCGAAGTCACGCGCAAGGTCGATGACGCCGCGCGTATTCTCGAACTCGGCCCGCTGCTGGATCGCAAGCCCAAGCAGCTGTCCGGCGGCCAGCGCCAACGGGTGGCGATTGGCCGCTCGATCGTGCGCAACCCGAAAATCTTCCTGTTCGACGAACCACTGTCCAACCTCGACGCCGCCCTGCGCGTGCAGATGCGCCTGGAGCTGTCGCGCCTGCACAAAGAGCTGCAGGCGACCATGATCTACGTCACCCACGACCAGGTCGAAGCCATGACCCTGGCCGACAAGGTGGTGGTGCTCAATGCCGGCCAGATCGAACAGGTCGGATCGCCGCTGGAGCTGTATCACAGCCCGGCCAATCTGTTCGTGGCGGGCTTCTTGGGCACGCCGAAGATGGGCTTTCTCAAGGGCAAGGTCAGCCGTATCGATGGCCAGGCCTGCGAGGTGGAGCTGGCGGCAGGCACGCGCATCACCCTGCCCCGTGTCAGCCCGACCCTGAGCGTCGGTGGTGAGGTGACCCTGGGGATCCGTCCCGAGCATCTGGAGCTGGCCAGCGAGGGCCAATGCCAGCTGGCGGTGACCGCCGACGTCAGCGAACGCCTGGGCAGCGATACCTTCTGCCACGTGGTCACCGACTCGGGGGAGCCGCTGACCTTGCGTATCCGTGGCGACATGAGCAGCCAGTACGGCGAGCGCCTGAACCTGTACCTCAATGCCGAGCATTGCCACCTGTTCGATGCCCAGGGCGTCGCGGTCACCCCCGCGCTGCGCGCTGCGGCCTGAAGTCGAGAACCATCATGAAACTCAATCTGAAAAACCTGTCGCAGCTGCCCGAGCACGTCGAACGCCCTGCCTATCAGGCTTCGGCCACGTCCCAGGGCATCGTCCACATCGGCGTGGGCGGCTTTCACCGCGCCCATCAGGCGTTCTACACCGACCGCCTGATGAACCGCGGCGAGGGCCTGGACTGGGCGATCTGCGGCGCCGGCCTGCGCGCCGAGGACCGCAAGGCCCGCGATGACCTCGCGGGCCAGGACTACCTTTACACCCTGGTGGAGCTGGCAGATACACCCGACACCGAAGTGCGTGTCATCGCCGCCATCACCGACATGCTGCTGGCCGAGGACGATCCTCAGGCGCTGATCGCCAAGCTCGCCGATCCGTCGACGCGCATCGTGTCGCTGACCATCACCGAAGGCGCCTACTGCATCGACGACAGCACCGGCGAGTTCATGGCGCACTTGCCGTTGATCCAGCACGATCTGGTGCATCCGGACGCGCCGCGCAGCGTATTCGGCTTCCTTTGCGCGGCGCTGGCGCGACGCCGAGCGGCCGGTGTTGCGCCTTTCACGGTGATGTCCTGCGATAACCTGCCCCACAACGGCGCCGTGGCGCGCAAGGCGCTGCTGGCGTTCGCGGCGCTGGCCGAGGATCAAGCGCTGCACGACTGGATCGCCAGCAATGTCAGCTTCCCCAATGCCATGGTCGACCGCATCACGCCCATGACCAGCAATGCCCACCGTCTGCAACTACATGACCAGCACGGCGTTGATGATGCCTGGCCGGTAGTGTGCGAGCCCTTCGTGCAATGGGTGCTGGAAGACAAGTTCAGCAATGGGCGTCCGGCGTGGGAAAAGGTCGGCGTGCAGTTCACCGACGACGTCACTCCGTACGAAGCAATGAAAATCAAGCTCCTCAATGGCAGCCACCTGGCGCTCACCTACCTGGGCACACTGGCAGGAATGGAGTTCGTGCACGAGACCATGAACGATCCGTTGATCGTCGAGTACATCCGCCAGTACATGGACATGGATGTCACCCCGCAACTGGACCCGGTACCGGGCATCGATCTGACAGACTACAAGGCGACCTTGATCGAGCGCTTCTCCAACCAGAAGATCGCCGACCAGCTGCAGCGCGTCTGCTCGGATGGCTCGTCGAAGTTCCCCAAGTTCACCGTACCCACCATCAACCGCCTGATCGCCGACGGCCACCCTCTGGACCGTGCCGCCCTGGTGGTCGCCGCCTGGGCGCTGTACCTGCAGCAACCGGCCGACGTGCGGCCCTATACCATCGTCGATCCGCGGGCCGATTTCTGTCGGGGTCTGGTCGCTGAGCAGGCCACGCTGACCGAGCGATTGCTGGGCGTCGAAGAAATCTTTGGCAAGGTCATCGCCGAATCGACGGAATTCGCCGCGGCTTTCGAGCGTCAACTGCACGACTTGCGCACCTTGGGTGTGCAAGACACGCTGAAGGTGTTGTTGGCCAACGAGAGGTAACCTGGCATGTTTCTGGGCATTGATTGCGGTACCCAAGGTACCAAAGCGCTGATCCTCGATACCCGTACCGGCAAGGTCCTGGGTCAGGGCGCGGCGCCGCACACCATGAACGCCGGCAGCAATGGCCGTCGCGAGCAAGATCCGGCGCAGTGGGTGGCGGCGTTCGAGACCGCCACCGCGCAGGCACTGCAGGCAGCGGGAATCGATGGCCAGTCGATCGAGGGGGTCGGCGTGTCCGGGCAGCAGCACGGGTTGGTGCTGCTGGACGCCAACGGCCATGTACTGCGCCCCGCCAAGCTGTGGTGCGATACCGAAACTACCGACGAAAACGATCGGCTGCTGCAGTACCTGGGTGGCGAACAAGGCTCCCTGGAGCGCCTGGGCGTGGTCATCGCGCCTGGCTATACGGTCTCCAAACTGCTGTGGACCAAAGAGCAGTTCGGCCATGTGTTTCAGCAGATTCATTCGATACTGCTGCCCCATGACTACCTCAACTATTGGCTGACCGGGCGGCGTTGCTGCGAATACGGCGATGCCTCCGGCACCGGGTACTTCGACGTCCGCAGTCGCCAGTGGGATCTTGCGCTGTTGCACCAGATCGATCCCAGCGGGCGCTTGCAGGCGGCACTGCCGCAACTGCTGCAAGCCGACGAGGCCGTAGGCCGGGTACGTCCGGAGATCGCCCGACGCCTGGGCATTAGCCCGCAAGCCATGGTCGCCAGTGGCGGCGGCGACAACATGATGGCAGCCATCGGCACCGGCAACATCGTCGCCGGGGAAATCACCATGAGTCTGGGATCTTCGGGCACGGTGTATGGGTATAGCGAGGAGCCAATAATCAACCCCAGCAGCGAGGTAGCGACGTTCTGCTCATCCAGCGGGGGTTGGCTGCCGTTGATCTGCACCATGAACCTGACCAACGTCACCGGTACCGTGCGGGAACTGTTCAAGCTCGACCTGGCGGCCTTCAACCGTGTGGTCGCGCAGGCACCCATCGGCGCTGAGGGCGTGTTGATGCTGCCCTTCCTCAATGGCGAGCGGGTACCGGCCCTGCCCCATGCCCAAGGCAGCTTGCATGGGTTGACCAGCACCAATCTGAACCAGGCCAATCTGTGCCGCGCAGCGGTCGAGGGCACTACCTTCGGCCTGCGCTACGGCCTCGACCTGCTGCGTGACAGCGGCCTGCCTTGCCACAGCATCCGCCTGGTAGGCGGCGGCTCGAAAAGCCCGCTGTGGCGCCAGATAGTGGCCGATATCATGAATGTGCCGGTGATCTGCCCCGAGGAGCCAGAAGCCGCTGCCCTGGGCGCAGCCATTCAGGCGGCCTGGTGTGTTGGCGCGGGTGACACCTCTTTGCAAGCGCTGTGCAAACGCTGTGTGCACATGGATGAAGAGAGTCGGGCCATACCCCTGGCCGCGAATGTCGCCGAATATCAGCGGGTCTATGGGCGGTATCGTCAGCAACTTGCGGCACTGTGAAGGCGGAATGTACAAATTGATGCAATAACGATCAGATTTCGGGCACTCAACTAACACATTGATACAATTTTCAAGGAATAAACTAATACGCCGCCATTCAGCGGCGTTTTTAGTTAAATTTTCACGCTGTTCTACACCACGCTTATTTACGTTTCGATCGCAGGACATTATTCTGGCGCCACATCAATGTGACCTCGTCACCCATGCCGGAGCTTCAACTATGTCAAGACTCGCCGAATTTCGTGCTGCCGAAAAAGCCCTGCAAGAACAACTTGCACAGCTGGAGGCGCTGAAAAACGACGCAGGCCTCAAAAAAGAAATCGAGTTCGAAGAAAAACTTCAGGCGCTGATGAAGAGCTACGACAAGAATCTGCGTGACGTCATCTCCATCCTCGATCCATCGGCGTCCAACGCCAAATCGACCCCGGTTGCCCCGGTCAAGACCCGCAAGCCACGCGTCCTCAAAGTCTATGAGAACCCGCACACCGGCGAGCTGATCGAAACCAAGGGCGGCAACCACAGCGGCCTAAAGGCCTGGAAGCGCGAGCACGGCAGCGACACTGTCGAAAGCTGGTTGCGCGGATAAAAATATTTTTAAGGTTCACGGAACCACTGCCTGATTTTCACGGTATTTTCACCGTCCCAGGGAGATTATCAAGGCTGCTGAAGGACCAGCGCCCCATATGCCCGCTTCGGCGGGCTGCTTATTTTCCGCGGTACTGTTTTATTCCTCCCCTGCGCAAAACCTTAACGCCCAATTCCTGAATTTGCCTTCACATTGTTCCTGCCAGGTCGTTCATTTGGCATCGGCGCTCTCACTGCGTATCATTGATCGGCCTTGTCGCTCGCATCCTTGCGGTGACGACGATTCATTTGCAATGGAGCCCCCATGAGCCTCGACACCTTGAATACTCTGGCCGGTGTGACTGCCAGCCCTGATACCGCAACGCAACAGTTCGTGTTCAACCACACCATGTTGCGCGTCAAGGACATTACCCGCTCGCTGGATTTCTATACCCGTGTATTGGGTTTCAGCCTGGTGGACAAGCGTGATTTTCCTGAAGCCGAGTTCAGCCTGTATTTCCTGGCGTTGGTTGATAAGAACACTATTCCGGCCGACGATGCAGCGCGCCACCAATGGATGAAGTCCATTCCCGGTGTGTTGGAACTCACCCATAACCACGGCACCGAAAATGATGCCGACTTCGCCTATCACAACGGCAACACCGACCCGCGCGGTTTTGGTCATATCTGCATTTCGGTGCCGGACGTCACTGCGGCTTGCGAGCGCTTCGAAGCGCTGGGCGTTACCTTCCAGAAGCGTCTGAGCGATGGCCGTATGAAGCATCTGGCTTTTATCAAGGACCCGGACGACTACTGGGTCGAAATCATCCAGCCAGCACCGCTGGCCTGATCATGAAAAACCCGCGAATTCGCGGGTTTTTTTTGCTGCGGTGGTTTATCAGACCGGTGCCGAGGTGCGGATCAAGTGGTCGAACGCCGCCAGTGAAGCTTTGGCACCCTCGCCCATGGCAATGATGATCTGCTTGTAGGGCGCGGTGGTCACGTCACCTGCGGCAAATACACCCGGGTGACTGGTTTCGCCGCGGGCATCGACGATGATCTCGCCACGCGGGCTCAGCTCGATGGTGCCCTTGAGCCAGTCAGTGTTAGGCAGCAAGCCGATCTGCACGAAGATACCTTCCAGTTCGAGGGTATGCAGCACGTCGCTGATGCGATCCTTGTAGATCAGGCCATTGACCTTCTGACCATCACCTGTCACTTCAGTGGTCAGGGCATTGGCGATAACCGTGACGTTCGGCAGGCTGTGCAGCTTGCGTTGCAGGACTGCATCGGCTCGCAGCAGGCTGTCGAACTCGATCAAGGTCACGTGGCTGACGATACCCGCCAGGTCGATGGCCGCTTCGACCCCGGAGTTGCCGCCCCCGATTACCGCTACACGCTTGCCCTTGAACAGCGGGCCATCGCAATGCGGGCAGTAGGCCACGCCGCGGTTACGGTATTGCTGCTCGCCCGGCACGTTCATTTCGCGCCAGCGTGCACCGGTGGCCAGGATCAGCGACTTGGACTTGAGCACCGCGCCATTGGCGAAGTGCACCTCATGCAGGCCGCCATCGACGCCAGGGATCAGCTTCTCGGCGCGCTGCAGATTCATGATGTCGACTTCGTATTGCTTGACGTGCTCCTCCAGCGCCATGGCCAGCTTCGGCCCTTCGGTTTCCTTGACGGAAATGAAGTTCTCGATTGCCATGGTGTCCAGCACCTGGCCGCCGAAGCGCTCGGCGGCCACGCCGGTGCGGATGCCTTTACGTGCGGCATAGACAGCGGCCGCAGCGCCCGCAGGACCACCACCGACTACCAGCACATCGAACGCTTCCTTGGCGTTGAGCTTCTCGGCCTGACGGGCACCAGCGCCGGTATCGAGCTTGGCGAGGATTTCTTCCAGGCCCATGCGACCCTGGCCAAAGTTTTCGCCATTCAGGTAGACGCTCGGCACCGCCATGATCTGACGACGCTCAACTTCTTCCTGGAACAATGCGCCATCAATGGCCACGTGGCGCACTTTGGGGTTGAGCACTGCCATCAGGTTGAGCGCCTGGACCACGTCCGGGCAGTTCTGGCACGACAGCGAGAAATAGGTCTCGAAGTGGAACTCACCGTCCAGGGCCTTGATCTGCTCGATCACTTCGGCACTGGCCTTGGAAGGGTGGCCGCCGACTTGCAGCAGCGCCAACACCAGCGAGGTGAACTCGTGGCCCATGGGCAGCCCGGCGAAGCGTACGCCGATGTCCTCGCCGGGGCGATTGATCGAGAAGGATGGCTTGCGCGAATCATGCCCATCGCTGCGCAGAGTGATCTTGTCCGACAGCGCGTCGATATCCTGCAGCAGGCCCAGCAATTCCTGGGACTTGTCACCGTCGTCCAGCGAGGCGACGAGTTCGATCGGTTGGGTGACCCGTTCCAGGTACGACTTCAACTGCGCTTTGAGATTGGCGTCCAACATGAGGGCGATTCCTTGGTGGTGTCTGAAAATAAAGGCGCAACAATGCCGTCCACTGTCTTCAGCAGAGCGGTCGATGCGGTTTCAAGATAAAAATAAAGCAACGTACCCATCTTGATCCCTGCAAGAGCCGGGCTTGCCTGCGAAGAGGCTCGACTGGCCTCAAACGCTTCGCGGGCAGAGCCCGGCTCCCACAGGTATGCAGACGGCTGACCGACAAGGGCATCAGGAAGATGCCCTGCCCGCCTTTGGCAATTTAGATCTTGCCAACCAGGTCCAGCGACGGAGCCAGAGTGGCTTCGCCTTCTTTCCACTTGGCAGGGCAGACTTCGCCCGGGTGAGCGGCAACGTACTGAGCGGCTTTGACTTTGCGCAGCAACTCGGAAGCGTCACGACCAACACCACCGTCGTTCAGTTCGACGATCTTGATTTCGCCTTCCGGGTTGATCACGAAAGTGCCGCGGTCAGCCAGGCCAGCTTCTTCGATCAGGACGTCGAAGTTGCGCGAGATCAGGTGAGTCGGGTCGCCGATCAGTGGGTAGTTGACCTTGCTGATGGCGTCAGAGGTGTCGTGCCAGGCTTTGTGAGCGAAGTGAGTGTCGGTCGACACGCCGTAGATTTCCACGTTCAGCTTCTGGAATTCGGCGTAGTTGTCAGCCAGGTCGGTCAGCTCGGTCGGGCAAACGAAGGTGAAGTCGGCCGGGTAGAAGAAAAACACGGACCATTTGCCTTTGAGGTTAGCTTCCGAAACCTCTACGAACGCGCCGTTGTGGAAGGCAGTTGCGTTAAATGGTTTTACTTTGCTGTTGATGATAGGCATCAGGTGACTCTCCTTCAGGGTTGAAAATCTGATGGGGTGTATCCTAACGGCCTTTGCCCCATCGTGCCCATTGGCAAAGTCGATGCGTTCGATTGGTTTTGCCTATCGACGGACACTATAAAGAGTCATGGGAGACGCATGCCCAGGCACAGGCACCGCCTGGAGCCGTTACTTGCCAGTTTCGCTGACGAAGATAGCAACTGCCCGCCTTGTGCCATGCAGTCTGGCGCCCTCTTGCGACTAATGATTTGTGGCACCAACCACGCGAAACCTATCCAAAATTTCGACCCTTTCCGGATTTGTGGAGTTTTCCCACAAAAACAATGGGTTAGGTCCTACAGCTGGGTTTTACGACGACCATTAGACTGCAAAAACTGTCATTTCCTACAGGTTTCAAACATGGCTATTCAGGCTATAACCCAGTGCGTAATGCGCTTTTCCTCTGCAGATCGGCCTCAGCGATCTGCTTCAGCCATTGGGAGTGATTGCCATGCAACGGAATTCTCGCAAGCCCCAGACTACCCATATCACCAGTACGCAAACCATCCATCACATGGCGGCCATATCCCTGACCGATCGAGAGCATCAGGTATTGACGTGGATAGCTCAGGGAAAGAGCTCATGGGAAATCGGCCATATCATCCTTTGCGAAGAATGCACGGTGAATTTCCATTGCCGCAACATCATGGGCAAATTGAACGTAAACACCCGAGCTCATGCAGTGATCAAGGCGTTGGGCCTGGGCCTCATCGATCTCTGAGCGAGCCGCAGGGTTTGATCGCAGCAGCGATCCACCGGCTCGAGTCATAGATCTTGAACCTGAAAGTCATCATTGCCGACGACCACCCGGTGGTCTTGCTGGGTATCACTTCCACGCTGACGGCCGACCCTCGTCAAGAATTCGAAGTGGTCGGTGCCGCCAAGTCCGTCGTCGGCCTGTTCGAATTGCTTGCGCGATCGCCTTGCAAGGTATTGATCACCGATTTTTCCATGCCCAACGGCGAACTGACCGATGGCCTGGCCATGATCAAGCGCATACGTCATGAATACCCGAAAGTGCAGATTGTCGTGCTCAGCAGGATCAGCAGCACTCACACGCTGCGGGCATTGCAGCGCATGGGTGTGATGGGCCTGTACGACAAGAGGGACAGCCTGGTCGAACTGGCCCGCGCAGTGCGTCTGGCCGGGGCGAAACGTCGTTACGTCAGCCCCGGCTATCAGCACAATCTCGAGGAACCCAACGACCCCTTGTCCGCTCGAGAAATCGACGTACTGCGGATGCTCGCGAAGGGCCTCAGTGGCCGGGATATCGCGTTGCTCACCCAGCGCAGCGAAAAGACCATAACCCGCCAGAAACGCAACGCCATGGACAAGCTTGGGCTGGTCCATGACGGTGCCTTGCTGGACTACATCAATGGGCTGGACGCAACCTGACGAACCCTGGCCGCGTGATCCAGCGCACAGCGCGTCAGGATTTCACCCCCTTGGCCTTACCGCCCTTGGTACGAGGTTTCGAGCCGTCGCTCTGGTGCTCCGCCAGCAAGGCCTCGCCGGCGCGCATGATGGTATGCCCTTGCCCATCCTCGACCAGGTTGGCCAGCTCTCCCGCCCGGTAGAAGCGCCGTTCGTTCGCGGCCGAGCTGATGATGTCCATCGCGTCGTAACCGTACTCCAACGCCTGGGTACCATCGGCCGGAGTCACCTTGATCAGCCGGCTGAAGGCGTCGTAACTCAAATTGCGCCCGGCTTCGTCCTGCTGCAGGTTGCCATTCTGGTCATAGGTCAGGCTCAGGTTGAAGGCGGCGTAGTCCGGATGTTCGTTGGTAATCTCAACCAGCTGCGCGGGATCGAGTTCGCTGTAGAAATATTCGGCGAAGTTCTCGCCACCGGCGAATTCCGTCAGCACGATCTCGTGGTTGTCCAGATCATCGCAATAGAAGTACTGCGCGGCGATCTGCTTGCCCGCAGGATCGTAAGGCGCCTCTGGCCCCTCGGCGGTGTAGGCCGTCAGGCGTGCGCGCGGATCATATTCGAATGTCTCTTTGCGTAACTGCGCATCCCCTTCGCTGAGTGTGCGGCTGGTCATCTGATCGCGACCGTTGTAAGTCTGCTCCAGCGTCTGCTTGCCCGCGCTGCCCAGGTCGAATACGCGCTTGGTTTCCCGACCGAACTCATCGTAGCTCAGGGTCACGTTGACCTGCTGACCAATAGCCGAGTCGCTGGTATTGATGGTTTCGTTCAAACCGACGCCGTTATAGGTGAGCGTGGCCGTGGTAGTGCCAAGGTCAGTACCGATCAGCCTGCCCGCCAGATCGTAGGTATGGGTCTGGGTGTTGCCGAGCACATCGGTGTAGCTGAGCAAGCGCCCCTGCAGGCTATAGACATATTCCATGTCATAGGTCTCGCCAGCCTCCGTGCGCTGTTCGGATTTCAATTCGCCGGTACTGAAGTACGACCGAGTCAGGCTATGACTCGACTCGGTGCCGCTGAGCAACCTGGCGTTCTGTGGATCGAGTTCATAGCTGGCGGTGATGGGCGCCCCGGCCACCCGTCGCGCCACCGGCTCGTCGCTGAGGTGCGGCAGGTAGTCGTATTCGAGGGTGGCGCCTGCTGGCGTATGAACGGCAATCGGCTGCGTCTGGCTACCGGCGTAAACGTACGTGCGTGGACGGTTGCCGGTGATCGACAACTTCATGCGCGACAGGCCATCGAACTCCTGGGTGCCGAGTAGCTTGCCGTTGACCGCGATCGAGATCGGCAAGTCTTCACTGCTGTGGGTTGCATAAGCGCGCACCACGCGAGCGCGGTCTGGCAAGACCTGCACCGTCAGGCGCTCGAACGCGTCGTACTCGTAAGTGGTCTTGGCGCTACCGGCGTCGGTGGCCTCGCGCAGCCTGCCGAGGCCATCGTACTTGGAGGTTTCGACACTATAGCGACTCCCGGTAGCGCTCCTGCGCTCGACCTGCTCTGGCTTTTCGAACAGATTGACGGTGGTCAAGGTCTTGCCCATCCCCTCGCGCCATGCAGTAGTGACGAGGGTGATCGGATTGGCTTGCTGGTGCTCTATCACCCCGTCCGGCCCTGTCGCCGAGCATTGCTGGCCCCAGTCGTCATAGGTGAAGCTGGTGGTCAGCGCAAGCGCGTCGTCGGCCAACCAGTTGAACTGTCCGGCACCGAACTTCGTCCCCGAAAGTTTCGGTGCATCGCCCAGGCGCCAGTCGTATTCGGTTTCTTCGGCCAACTGGCCATAGGCGTCATAGGAAGCCCCGTAGGTCTGCACAAATTCGCCAGCACGGGCTGATGAGGCCTCTTGTTGCCGCTCCTCACGGATCGCCCGGTTCAGGCCATCGAAGATCGTGCGAGTCTGAATCCCTTTGACATCGATCACACGCTGCTCGGCAGTGCCGCCGGCGACGTTGACCAATGTGTAGGTGTATTGGCGGGTCGCCTCTTGCGGTGTTTCCGGAGCGGCCGTTTCGGCGATGACCTGATCGAGAGCGTTGTAGGCGGTGCGAATTTCGACGTTGTTGTCGTCGCGGTCCAGCAAGGTATTGCCGGTCAGGATCGATTCGAGGCGAATGACGGTTTTGCTCAAGTTGTCGTGGGTCGTCAACGTCTCGGTCGTCTTCAAGCTTGGCTCGGTGGTCGCCCGCACGGCCACGCCGCTGCGGCTTGCCGCCTGGGCAGACTCCGTGGTGTAGGCATAGCGAGTCACCGAGGTGTGGCCGCCCAAGGTCACACTCACCGACGCAGGCCGGCCATGCTCGCCGGGGCTGGCAGGTTTGTCGACGTAAGTGGTCACGCTGCGTTGCAGTTCGACTTCATTGCCGGCCGCCCCCTGGAACAGCACCTCGCTGACGGGCGCTACCCAGGGCGTGCTCGCGCTGTGCACCGGCGACTGCAGCTCATAGCTATAGCGAGTGGTCAATACCGGTGTGTCCGCGAAGGCCGAGTTGGCCGGTTTGACCGTCTTGGCCTTCACATAGCGAACCAGCCCCCATGGGTCGGCCGGGCAGCCCTCTTCACCTTCCGCCGCATACCAGCTGGTGATTTCCTCCACTCCGGTGTTGGCGACACTGCGAATGATATTGCCCGAGGTGTCGTACGTGCTGTATTCGCGCTCGGTGCGCGAGCCTCCCTCGACCAGATGCGACCAGGTCGTGGCGACTTCGGCAGGCAACTGGCACTGCGGATCCTGTAGCTGGAACGGCAGATCCGGTTTCAAGGGATAGACGGTGACCACGTTTTTGACACAGCTGTTCTGGGTGGTGTTTTCCTCCACCAACAGGTGATAGCCGTTGAAGATGCGCTCGATGCTGCGGACCGCCTGACCATCGACTATCAGTTTTTCCGTGGAGCCATACCTATAGGGATAGGTCGCCTGATACAGGTTATCGAGTCCGCTGGGATCGTAGACGACGCCCTCGGCACCGTAACCCAGAAAGTTGGCGCCTGGGGCGCCATCCACACCGTAGCTGTATTGCACGACGATATTGGGTTGGTCAGACCCGGGAAACGTCACATGGCGAGTCACCCGGGGCAGCGCTTGCGGTGCCGCGCTGCGGGGGCCGAAGCGTTGATCCAGAACCTGCTCGAGCTTTTGCGCGGACTGCGGCGACGTCGACCTGGGCGTCGCGATCGCCCCCTTGGCGCCGCGGCGGCCACCGCCCGGAAAGGCATGACCTTCATCGTCATAGGCCAGCTCCTCCCGCGAGCCGGTCGGCGAGTGGACGGTTTTTAGGCACAACAGCCCACGAATGGTCACGTATTCAAAACGCCAGGACGCCTCTGGCTGGGTCGGCAGGATGATACGGCTGACGCTTCCCGAGCTCAGCTCCAGGGTATAACGCGCCCAAGGCGCACCTTGCTCGCCAGCACCGGGGCGCAGATCGACATGAACAAGATTGCCGTCACGGGTCACCAGCAGCAACTGCGAGGTCTCATCGCGGATCGACGTCAAATACGGCGTGCTGTTGTATACGCCGTAGTCGAGCGTCAGCTGGTGGCCTTGCGCCGACTCGATGTACTTAGGCAGCGCAACTTGCGGCGTCCCCGTCTGCACCTCAAGGTATTCCACCAGTCCGGACTTGTGAACGACGCGATACCGACCGTTGCCGTCCTGGAAAAAGCGAAACGAGGCGAGTTTCTTCTCCTCGATTTCAGGCTCGAGTACCGTACTGCCCCCCGTGACCTTGAACGACTCACCGGTGCTCAGCGCCAGGATCCGGGTCTGCACGGTGAACTGCGACAGCTTCAGGTCCCAGCCCTTGCCATAGCCGCCATCCAGTGTGTTGAGCGGATTATAAGTGAGGGCGACGGGCAGTTCCGGGCCATTCAGGTCATAGGACTGCAAGGCCGGCAAGTTGATCCCCAGCGTGTATTGACCCGTGCGAGGATCGACACCGTTCTGGATGTAACTCATGAAATTGAACGCGTTAGAGTGCACTGCGGTAGATGCAGTCATTGTAGAAACCTCTTATCGATTATTGAAAACTGCCAGGGTAGTTATCCGGCCCTGGCAACTTCGTTCGCTGCGTTAAACTTGCCGTACTTGAAGTTTGTCGCG
Organism: Pseudomonas sp. GW821-FHT01A09; assembly: GCF_058986725.1. Taxonomy (NCBI): domain Bacteria; kingdom Pseudomonadati; phylum Pseudomonadota; class Gammaproteobacteria; order Pseudomonadales; family Pseudomonadaceae; genus Pseudomonas; species Pseudomonas sp. GW821-FHT01A09. The sequence continues at coordinate 109,000 of NZ_JBYSWB010000017.1, read as the reverse complement.
ATTGAGGGATTCGAATGAAACCTGCAATCCATAGCGGTTGCCATATTCATCCCACAGGGAAAAACTCACAGGCTGTTCGAAATCGAACGTCCCGCCCGCGGCCTCCTTGATGGCTGCCCGTTGCCGGTAAAAGACTTCCATCACCCGGTTGACCGAGAGCAACAACTGACCCGGCGCCGGCGCTGACGCATGGTCGATCACCGCATGCTGGGGCGTGCCCTCGAATACCTTGGGTAGATACAGCAGCGGGTCCGAGACCACCGAAGCAAACTTCAGGTTGCGAGGGTTCGAAGCATCCTTGATCAAGGCGTAACCGATATAGCTGAACAGATCTTCGTTGTTCTGCTCGCTTTCCCACTTGATCGGAGGGCCATCGCTATGAATCTGCAGCCTTACAATACGTACCGGTTGCTGATTGATATGTTGCGCGATAGTCCAATAATCGCAGGTGCGCAAATGCCAGTCATAGTTGGGGTTCTCGATGGTGTAATTAGGATCGGCAGGCTGGCCCAGGTCCAGATATCCCCCAGCCACACGTTTGCGTGGAATACGCGACAGGTCCTGCGACCAGGTTGGCACCGGGCGTCGGTCGACGGTCAGTGTTCGCTCCTGCCCTTCCCCGTCTCCGGATTCGCTAGAGGAATGGACTTTGTTATTGGCGTCGGTGATGCGTGCGATAAACGTCGCCGGCGATGTGGCTGTGGTATGCAGATAGAAGGTCTTGAATCGGGTACTGCCCTTGGCAGCCTGCACATCGGCGGCGGCGTTGGTATTGCCCGCCAGCAGATAGTCGTTGCGTTCCAGTTTGTAGCCCCAGGGAGCGCTAACGCCGTCGATATCGAGCGGCAAGCCCTCGAGGGTGCTCGGAATCAGCGGGAGATCGGCACCACCGCGCACGGCAAGCCGCAAGGTCGCAAATTCGGCGTCGGTCATATCCGGCTGGTTTGTGCCGGTACCAATTTCGACTTCGATCTCGAACTGCTGCAAACCATTGGCATAAGGCACCGCCCCCGTATGCTTGGCGCGGATTTTGAAAGGCTCCGGCTCCGGCCATTGCCCGGGCTCGTTCGTCTGGCCCAGTTGGATGATGGCATAGCCATAGCCCGCCAATCTGCCGCTCGGCGAAAAGATCCGGCACACCAGCAACTCGATGTCGTCGCCCGCTTCAGCGGGTGCTCTGTACCTGCGCTTGCCAGGCGCCGCAGGGCTCGCGTCCTCCACCGTACCGCGCCCGACCACATGCCATTGTTCGGAATAATCATCGAGTTCAAGATCATGCCAAAGCGTGATTGCGACCCCTAAGGGCACATCACTCACCAGCGTCCGATCAAACTCCACCACCGGCGCATAAGGCGCCTGTATGACCAGACAGGCCTCGTAACGCTCGCCGGTGCCTCGATTGGTGGCAATGACGCGCTGAAGCGATATCGACGTGTCCGCCGGCAGACTCGCGGGCGGGGTGTAAATGGCACCAGCGCCGGGTTGATCGACCAGGGTACCCAACGCCGGTTGTGGCAGCTCCCATGTCCAGCCTGTGGTGGTCGACGATGAGGCAATGAGCGTGACGGGGAATGCCGAAGGGCCTGCGCTTACGGTCATCAGCTGCGACGTGGCGCCGGGCAGGTAACGCCCGACCTGCTGGTCGGATGCCTGCGCGGGGCGCCGCTTGACATTACCGAACAATACGATGTCCCGGGTATCCCGATGTATCGAATCGGCCTTGAAATACTGCTCGTTGGGGAACAGGATCTGGCCGAACAATTGCTCCGCTTCTCCCTCTATCAACGTCGGATAGTCGCGAGCCACCAGCAGCGTTGCCGAGTAGGGCGAGTTGCTGCTATCGCGTCCCTCGGGGATCAAATAAGGGAAGCTGGCCTGGTTCGGGATCAGCCCTGGTGTGCCGTCTGGCCTGGTGATAAGCACCAGCAGCGCCCCGCTCGTCCCGGCTGGGCCGGCCTGCGGGCGAAGCATGAACGAGGCCGGGCGCGTAAATGAGCGCTCAGCCACCAGGTGGCCCAGTGCCAATTGGATCGGACCCGTCTGACGTGCGCCGAGAGCCTCCAGCAACCATTCGCCCACCTTGCGTTTCGCCACATCGCTGGAACCCACGCTACACACTGGATTGCTCGCCGCCCCCAACGTCAGCCAGGCGGTGCCCTGAGCATCGATGCGGCCGACCGCATCGGTGAGGTCAAGCTCAACCGTCAACGTATGGGTTGCGCCAGCCGCCAGGTTGGTCAGACGCACGACTTTTTCCGGGCTGCCGGGGTTTCTCGAGCGCTCGGAATACACACCCTGCGACAGCGCGTAGGTCAGCAGTACCTTGGGGTTCTGTAACGAACCGCCGGCCAGGGAAAGCTGCGGCGCCGCCAGCACCACGTTGTGGATAGTCGCGAACAAGTCCTGGCTTTCGGTAAAGGGGATGGTTTGCGGGTCCTTGGCGATCGGACGTACCGCATCGTGTCCGTGAATCATCGCTGCATAATAGTCAGCGAACAGTGGTGCGATAGTGGCGCCGTCGAATGCGGCAATCGCACCCCATCCACCGGTATAGGAGCCGTTTTTCAACGTTTGTAGCAGTTGCGCGAATGTGGCCATGACAGTTCTCCCTGTCGATTGAATTGAAGTCAGCTCGGTTACAGGTCTTTAATGAGGTCGTCCAGTTCCGTTCTCGTTGGAAAGGGAGCCAGCGGCAGGGGCAGCAGCAGATAACCCTGGCTGAAGAAGCCAGCCTTGCATTTCACGAGGGCGAAAGGCTCGGGTGGAGCGGCAGGGACCCTCAGCAAGCCGGTCTCATCGATGGTCCCGCTCCCGGCAAGGACCTCCCAGGTCGCCTCGCCGTCTGGGACGTCCATACCTGCAACCTGCCCTTTCAGCTTGATGGTCCGGGCAGCGGTGTCGATGGTTCCGGCCACCACATCCAGGGTGGTGTTGTTATGGGTCACGCACACATAAGCGGTTTCGCTGACCCCTTCACTGGTCACGGTGATAGGCACCACGTCCAGAAAGACACCCGGGGTACCAGTAGGAGGGGCGACGAAAGTCTTGTCGCGTCCCTCGGTGGTGCTATCGCGCAACGAGCCTTTGGCTGGGTCTACTGCGCTCCAGGTCCTGGTCCTGCCCAGACTGCCGGCGACCAGATCACAGGTGCTGCCAGGATTCACGAACTGGACCAAGGGGTTGATATTGATTTCCTTGCGGACCACGGTGACCAGGGCCGAAGCGCTCGCCCCACCTTTACGGGCAGTGACCTTAACGCGGGTCTGCACGCCGTTGATCTGTTCACGGGGTGGAGCGGTGTAAACGCCGCTGGCGCTGATCGAACCTTTGGGGATGCTTTCACCGGGCAGGTTGTCGACCGACCAGGTTACTCCGGTATTGCTGCCACTGATGGCGAATGTATAGGGGCGCCCGGCACCGATCACCGGCAATGGGGTAGTGATTTCGAAAGCCGTCGCTGTCGGCGCTACGTGGCCGAACAGTGCCATATCATAGGGTGTCTGCAGGTCCGACAGGCGATTGGCATAGGGGCCTTGGAGCAAGAGACTGTTCAGGGCCAACAGGCTGAGATTCGTCGAGCGGCTGCCGAAGCCTTTTACTACTTTCTGCAACGCCTCATTCGAAATTTTAACGAACGAATTTTGCACTTTGTTTCTATCGACAGGCGCTGTATAGGCGCCTACTTCAACATTGAGAACAGGGACGCTGCCAAGCGCAGGAGACACAGCGATCACCTGTCGATCAACGTCAAGCATAAGCGATGCACGGCCGATAGCACGCCCATTAATGGTAATGGGAATATTCTCGTCATGGGCGGCAGCCCCTCTATGGATCTCCCCGTATTCCATATAGTTTGTTAGCTTGAAATCGAACACGAACTGACCTCCCCCATTCGCCGCCGTTTCATGGTAGAGTTCGGCAGTGCACTGATTGCTGCCAGCTGTAACCTCCCAATAGTCTTTTCCCTCACGAATGGAAGTCATGCTGTAGTGCCATTCACCGTCATATTCCCATTCGTACCGACGATAGACTGCACCGGAGGTAAATTGGATCCTACTAGGATTGAGTTGGGCAGGGTTATATTGGAAAGGAAATTTTACCCAATCACTTGAATCAAGCCCAAAGGCATCTACCACAGTCGTGGTAAGCAACGCAGCTGAGCTGATAATTGTCACCACCGTGTAGGGATTGGCACCGTCACTCGGCACCAGATACCTCAGCTGAGCCTCCGTGCTAGGAAAAATACCGGGCTCGGTACCTGTGGTCTGAACAAAAAGAACGACCGCGCCCTCTCCATAGTTGATTGCACCCCGCTGATTCGAAGCGGGTGCCGGTTGGCAGCGGATTTCAAAGCCCTCGACCGACAACGCACCCTCATTGGTAACGAGATCGTTGATTTTCCAGATGCGCTTGGCCGGCGGCCATTTGGCCAAGGTTTTTTTGAATGAAGCCCCCGACAAAGTGCTTTCTATCGTACTGTTGCTGGATGACAAGTCATAGCTGGTGCCTTTGCCCAAATCGACCACTACTGCGCCCACAGATCCTGGTTCCGATTTTTTTTCCAGCGGGACTTTCACGGCCAGAATGGTTGGGTTCAGCGCATTGACCTGAATGATTTTCTTGCATACGGCGTCCGTGTCATTGTGATAATCCAGGGCAATTTCCCGCCCGCCGATGATCTCCATTTCCAAGTTACTGACCGGTGAGCTGTTGGTAATCTTGGAATCGACGAAAGAAAGCCTCGGCTCACTAAGAACGCACTGATCGAATATCTTGTAGTTTGAGTCCAATATCTGGGCCGGAACGTTGATCTCGGCCATGTAAGAGTTGCTGCTGTAGCTCGATACATATTGTTCACGAAACGCATTATTGATTGTCGCCCGATCGATTGCGATCAGCGCGCCCCAGCCAAGGGTCTTGGTGCCGGTTTTCATCCAATTCAGCAGCTCCGCCTTGGTATTTCCCATTATTTCATTACTCATCTCTATCTTCCCTATCATTCAATTGTGCGATTTTGATTAAACCTGACCTACGGCAACACTATTCCAGCAGCTTCAAATACAGGCGCGGGAATGTGACATAGGTCGACCCATCATCCGCCGTCACCCTGACGGTAAACGTCAATTGGCTATTGATCTGTAAGGTTGTCAGCCAACTTTTTTCCAATAACTCCGTAAGCCCGCTGGTGACATGGGCATTGCTTATCGGAAAATTCTTGATGATCTCAGTGGTGGTTGGCACTCCTGTTTTGAGGGTGCCCGTTACAACCAGATCGACTTTCTGGCCGCTGGCGATCAATATCCAGGGTGCAACTTTCAGGGGTGTGCCCAGGGCCGGAACACTTCTCAGGCTCAATGTACGAGCTGCCGCGTCGGCGTGCTCGCAATGCACGAGGGGATAGAAGCGTTCCGGCACGGGCAACACCCTCAAGCTGAAGACATCCGAGTCCTGCGCCGGCCCGTTGCTGGGCGTGACGCGATAGAACACTCGCACGGCCTTGCCCAGATTGGGCGCTACCACATTGGGGTTGACCAGGAACGCGGGCGGTACTTCACCGGTCGGCACGTCGATGACCTGGCTGCCATTGCTGGTGGACCCCTGCCAATGCATCTGCAACGTGGCGCCTTGCGGATAGACGGCCAGGCTGGGGACCCAGACCTTGATACCGGCTCCGGTCGTCTCGGCCTTGAAGTCGCCGGCGGCGCTGCCGTTTCCGCTGGCGCCCTCGACGATAGGCGGCGGCAGGACCATCGCCAGGCTTACCGGCAGGGTCAACGGCTCGGACGCCAAGGCCATCCCAGGGCGAGCAAGGTGGTAGCTGAGGCTGATGCGGCTGTCCAGATACTCGAACAGCCACTCGCTCGGCCCCTCACATTGCAGCAGGCCGCTGTCGACGGTGGTGCGGTCCAGCCGCACGCTGGTCACTGGAAAGCCAGCTGCATCACTGGGTGCCGGGTCTTGCTCGGTTGCCGCTGCAGCGTCAGCCTGCTGTGCATAGATCACTAGCACATCACCCTCACGGACATCGCTATAAGGCGGGATGCGGAAGGTGAGAATTTCCGGTAGCAGCGACGGATCAAGGGTGGCGCCTATCTGCTCGACGATCTGCAGCGCCGGCAGGCGCTTGTCAGGTGCGGCCACGATCTGGAAGTGCTGCACAGGTGAAGTGGTCAGGCTGCCGCCACCGGCGTAGGCGACGGTGTAACTCAGTTCGCCACGCCCATTGCTGATGAGATTGAACTCTTGCTTGGGGATTGTGGTAGCCAAGGGGCGATCCAGATCGGCGTCAGTCACGACCCGCTCGCCTTCATAGGCGTACTCCTGGCCACTGGTGCGGAACCCGCGCCATTTCAGTGTGACCGTGTCGCCGATCTGCATGGCCTGCCATGGCGCCAAGGTGACCGACGCCCCCAGTTCGGAGATGTCGGTACGAGCGAACTTGCCCTCATGGGCTTCCTTGATAACCGGCACGCTGATGCCAGCGCCAGGAAAGTTTCTGGCGCCGACCAGGCACCAGGTGCGGGGTGATTCCTCGAAATCTTGCTGGTAGTCCGCAGTAGGCTGGAGGCTGTAGGAAGCCATCCCGAGCCCCTGATCGAGCAGCGACACGTCGGCTGCGGGGAGGTGGAACAGTTCGATCAATTGATTTGAATCGCTGATACGAATGCCTGCACCCCTCTGGTCAATGACCTCGCCGCTGGCGGTGGTTCCGCGCCACACAGGGTGAAGCCACTGATGTATGGGCGCGTTATCGAGTTGCACCGTGATAGGTAACACTCTGCCGCCTAATGCCTCAAGGCTCAGAACGCCCTCAGGGTCGACATAAGGGATGTATGGGGCAGGTTGATCAAGTGCCATGTTGTAGTCCTTCAGGAAAAGCCATTACCTGCTTGCAGGCAGGGCCGAGTCATCGCTGGGGACAATTGTCAGGCGCTTTTTTGCATGGCGATACTCACAGAACTGATAGGTTGCCAGCCGGGCAGTGAGTGCTAACGTACAGGCTCGAATGTGCGAGATTAACTTGCATTCAAGTCTTGGCCTGAAAGGACCCACCATAATGACTTACGACACTCGCGCGCCATTGATGCGCACTTTCAAACCCGTCCTGATAGGCTTGGCGTTAATAAGCATTATTCCTTTGGCCGCCAGTGTTCACGCTGCGCCGGCGACGGAGACCCATGGCTTTTTGGTTATTGAAGACTTGGTGACAGACAAGACCTGCAAGATTGACCTGTCCACCGCCCAAAAATTTATCATGCGCGACAAAAATAACTGTGATTTCGGTTATGTTGGCGAGATCTGGCTGGAACATGCCGCCTCCGCGACAAGTATCAGCTTCGTACAGGAATCCCCCTACGGCGACAGATGCGCTAAAAATGATCCTGTCTACTACCCCCACAACATAACAATCAAAACCGCCGGTTACCGGGCAAGTACCGAGAAATTCTCACTCCTGGAAATCAAACAGATGCCGTCGGACCAGGATGTCGTGGTCCCAGGAGTAAGGGTGACGCACGCTGACTACAGTGGCAACGCCCCAGGCAGAGAAGTCATGTGCCTGTTCATTACGCCCTCCCCACGCCCTTGAACGAGAGGTTATATATGTCCACCGACAACGTGAATGCTCAGGCTGCATCCGAGCTCGCTCACCACGCAGCAGTTCCAATCCCCACTGGCACGCTGAAACTGGAGAAATATGAGGGTAGCGAGCCGCCGACCAGCTGTGTCATCAGCCTCTACACCGGCATACTCGAGTATGACAGTGACGGCAGGATCGCAAGTGCCTGCAATATAAAAAAACCGCTTCTTTTCACGCTCAATGGCGCGCCTTCGGCACTGACCTTGAGATTTGTTGGCGGCTCTTGTTACGACAGCGATGACACGCCTAAAACATTCAGATTTGAATTGAAAACAACCAAAGCGGTCAGCACTACAACCTTATTATCCATCAACGACATACTGAGGAGTGCCGCAACTGCAGACGAAGACCCTAACCGGGGCGATGGCGTGATCGCGCCTGGACTTAGAACCTTGAGCGTTTACCGAGCGACGGAAACCGGCCCAAGTTTTGACTACGCGGACAAGATGTCCTGCATTCATATCTATCGTTCTGGAGAATAAACAGAGTGAAAATTTCATCTTTGCAATTCATCGCGTTCGCCTTTTTGTCGATTGTACTTTCCATGGCCCAGGCCGAGACACCGAAGGCCGGATCCTATGGTTACCTGATCCTTCACTATTCGCCCACCGAGAGTTGTAGAATCGATCTGGCTACTGTCAAAACAGCGGCCAGGCCTGATATGTTTACGTCTGTCGAGGGCTGCGACTTCGGGTATGTAGAGTCATTCAGTTTTTCCGGTGCAAAATCTGCTATAACGGTCTACATCAGGAGTTTTTGGCTAACTAATGGATCGCCCATCAACGACTGCAACAGGTATGAGAATTTCGAAAAGTTTTCTTACCGGTTCGTTATCAAAACGACAAAGGAGCTCAGTGAAACTCGGACGTTCGATTATGACGACATGTTCAGAACCGTCCCGAACGATCCGAGCGTCGATCCAGTGGTAGTACCTGGCGTTCGCCTGCTGAGCAAGGAGCGCGGCACCAATCAATACAATAAGCCCTTGTCCCAACTGTTCTCCTGCGTGCACATCAGCCTCTCCGACTAGGTCTCGACCATGACTACCAACAACACCGTCGCCTCCAATGCCTTCAACGCAGCCAGTTTCGTCAGCAATGGCGTCGACCCGCGCACCGGGCAATACACCGTGTCCGTCAGCCTCCCCGCACTCAACGGCAACCAGCTGTGCGGACCGTCGCTGGCACTGTCCCTCAACTTCAGCCCCATCAACAATCAGGACTGCGGTTACGGCGTGGGCTGGGACCTGCCCCTGAGCCAGTACCGGCCATTGACTCGGGTGCTGTCGCTGTCCACCGGAGAAAGCTTCAAGGTCGAAGGCTCCGGGGATACGGCAACCATCCCCGAGCAAAAGATCGAAACCTTCAAGTTCTATGTCGAAGGCGCCAATCGCTACCGTGTGGTGCACAAGAGTGGCCTGATCGAGTTCCTTCGTCATGAAGGCTCGGGCAGCTCGCTCGTCGCCTTGCCGTACGAACTGCATTCGGCGCAAGGTCATGTGCTGTATCTGAGCTACAGGCCCTGGAACGACGGCCACCGCCTGGACGAGGTCAGGCAAGCCGACGGCACCTTGCTGCTAAGGGTGAGCAAAGCCCTCAATACCGTGACTATCGACTACCAGGGCGGCAATGAGGGCACTGTTCTGGCGAGTTTTACCCTTGAGCTCTCAGGTAATCAGCTGCGTTATCTGGTGCTCCCCAGCGTCGACTCCGCAGACGCCGGTTACTGGGAGTTCGAATACGCAACGGTGCGCAACCTGACATGCATGAAGCGCGTGCGCTCGCCTCAAGGCGCCCAAGAGCATATCGAACATCTGGACGATGGCCATGCGTACCCTGGCATCAATCGACCCGCCCTGCCCCGAGTGACCCGTCACGTGATCGCTCCGGGCCAGGGCCAGGCGCCTATCGATACACGCTTTGAATACAGTCACCACAACTTCCTCGGCAACGGCGCGCAAGGCCTGACGTTTACCGATGACGGCCTCGACAACCTCTACAAGGTCAACGAGCCCTATGACTACCACTGTGTGCAAACCCTGTGGCACGACGACAGGCCGGGGCGCAGCGTCAAGTCGTTGTACAACCGCTACCACCTGCTGACCGAACAGGTCACGCGTAACGGCGACGCGCTGAAAATCATGGCCAGTGAATACCACCTGGACGACGGGCTGCCCTTCGATCTGCAAGTGCCGCAGTGCCAATTGCCGCGCAAGACCATCGCTCGCTGGGCCTTGGCCAATGACCCGACACGTCTGTATGAAGAGGTGGCCCTCAGTCGCTACGACACGTTCGGCAATCCCCTCGAGAGCATCGATGAAACAGGCGTGCGGCAAACCTGGGAGTACTACTCGGCGCTGGGCGAAGAAGGCTGCCCGGCGGATCCCTATGGCTTTACCCGGCAAATCAAGGAAATCCGCCGCTATCCGGCACCTGTCCTCGCGACACGCAAACGCAACACCGCCGCCTCGCGCCAGCGCACCCGGCAGCGCGGCACAGGCACCCCGGTATTCAACGACCAACCGGTAATGATCAGCCGGTTTATTTACACGACCCATCCGCCACTTGAAGGCGGCCAAGTACCTACGCTGGTGCTGCAAAGCCAGGTCGACAGCGCCCTGACGCCCGAGGGGGAACAACCCGTCCTGCGCAGCACCTTTACCTTTATCGATGCACCCAGCGATCCTGACCGACACGGCAAGCCGCTGACCACCGTCGTGCACCGCCCGGACGATATCGTCACCACCACCTTTTCCTACGACTTTGCCCAGAGCCCGGGTTATGTCGTGCAAAAGCAGCAGGAAGTGCATTCACTCGATGGCACCGAGAGCGAGGTGTTCAGTCGCGTGGCGCTCTACACCGGCCTGCTGGCAGAGCACAGCACTGCCGAAGGGCAAGTGGTTCGGTACGACTACGATCCGCTGCAGCGGGTCATCGCTGAAACCGCCATGCCCGGCCATCCCAACGAGGCCATACGGCGTTACCGATACAAATGGGGCACCGCCGCTGGGCAGCTCACCCAACATTACGAAGTCGATGCGCTGGGAGTGGAAACCTTGAGCGAAATCGACGGCATCGGCCGAACCGTCAGGCGGTCGCGGCAAAAGGCCGACGGCAGCAGCGATGCCGGTACTTTTCGGCTGTTGTACAGCGCCGAATATGGGCATGACATGGACGTGCTCAGCGAGACCCATCACGACTGGCTCGGCGACATCGAGCTGGCGGTCAGTCAACACTATGAATACGACCAGTGGGACCAGTGCTGCCGGGTGATCGACAGTACCGGGGTGGCCAGCAACACCCTCCTCGATCCCTTTACCCAGACCGTTACCCAGTGGCGGGACGGCGGCGCCAGGACGGTGACCCATAGCAATCGTTTCGGCAAGCCGGAGCGTATCGATGTGCTCGGCAGCGACGGCATCCGCCAGTCTCGGCAGCGCTTCTTCTACGATGGCTACGGCCAGCTGCGTGTGAGCATCGGCACTTGCGGCGAACGCAGCGAGTACCACTACGACATGCTGGGCCGCGCCACGCGCAACGGTTTGCCGGATGGCACCGTGCTGGAGCATAACTATGCACCGCACAGCGAGGCGCTGCTGGTCGCCCGTTTGCAGGTGACTCAAGGCAACCGCTTGCTGCCCCGGGTATTGGCCGGCAGTCAGGACTTCGACGGCCTGGCGCGCACCCTTACGAGCACCAACGGGCAGCGCACCACGCGATTTCTCTACAGTGGCAGCCGCAGTGTGGCCGACGCGCGCCTGACGCCCAGCGCCCAGCGCATCGACTACACCTACAATCTGGCGCTCAGCGACGCACCGGTGAGCATCACCGCCGAGCAGGAGGTGACCTTCGAGTATCACCCCGTCAACGCAGCACTGACCAAGGCGCAATCACCTCAGGGCACTCGCGAATATCAATACGACGGCGCCGGCCACTTGAGTCTGGAGCGTAGCGTGATCGATGGCCAGGTCCGGGAGAACCATTACCTGCACTCGACCGCGGGCCGCATGCGCCGCCGCGAGGACTTCACCGGACTGGTCAGCGAATACCGCTACGACGCCCACGGCCGCCTGGACAAGCTCAACGAAGGGCAACTGGAAGCCCGATTCGACTACAACGGGCAGGGGCTGCGCTCGCGTACCACCACCCAGGACCTGACCAGCGCCAATACCCTGGTCACCGAGATCGAATACGACACCCAGGGCCGGGAAGTGTTGCGCACGCAACGCATGACCCGCGCCGCCGAACACGTGACAGCGCTGCGCTGGGCGTTGAGTGGCCAGCTACGCGAGCGCGAACTGCGCGTCGACGGTGCCTTGGCGCTGCTCGAAACCTTCGCCTACGATCTGCGCGGGCGGCTGATCGAACATCACTGCAGCGGCCCCGAGCTACCCACCGACCGCTACGGCAACGCCATCAGCGAGCAGCAGTTCTATTTCGACGGCCTCGACAACCTGCTGTTCTGCACCAGCTATTTTGCCGACGGCAGCAGCGATATCGCCGAGCATTTCTATGCCGCCGACGATAGCTGCCAGCTGCGGCTGATCACCCACACTCACCCCCACTACCCGGCCGAGACACACTTGGAATACGACGCCGATGGCCATCTGCTCAAGGACGGCGATGGCCGGGGATTGAACTATGACCGCCAGGGTCGCCTGTTGACCGTCACCCAACCCGACGGCAACCCGCTCGCGCGATATCGCTATGATGCTCACGACAATCTGCTGGGGCTAACTCAGGGCGGTGCCGATGAAACCTTGCGCTTCTACGACGACCACCTGCTGCGCACCACCGTGCAAGGCGAGCAACGGCGCAGCTTCAGCTACGACGGCGATGTGCCCCTGGGCCAACAGCTGCTCGGGCTGCCCGACGACACCCTGCTGACGCTGTGCGGCGCCAGCCGCAGCGTGATGGCGGAGGTCAAAGGCCAGGGCGATGTCAAGACCACCCGCTATACCGGCCATGGCGTGCCCAGCGATCCGCTCGATAGCCAGCTGGGCTACAACGGCGAGGTCCGCGAGGCCGATACCGGCTGGTACCTGCTGGGCAGTGGCTACCGCGCCTACGATCCACACTTGATGCGCTTCCACAGCCCCGACAGCGAGAGCCCTTTCGGCGCTGGCGGTATCAATCCCTACGCCTACTGCCTGGGCAACCCGATTCGCTATCGCGATCCGTCCGGGCACGTCGCCCGGCCCTATCACGCCGGGCAGGCGGCCGCCGATTATCGCGACGCCCTGGAGGCTGCGGCGCGAAACAGCGCGACGATGTCCTTCATGATAGGGGCGGGGTTGATGGCTGTGGGATTGGCTGCCGTCACCGGCCCGGTCGGTTGGGCCATATTTGCGGCGAATGCGGTGGCGCTGGCCGCCAGGACTGCGATGGAGTACCACTACATCAAGAACGATGACCAGGACATGGTCGGCGTGCACGTGCTGGATGCCTTCTCGATGCTGGATATGATGTACGTAACGCCACCGAAGACATTGATCCCGTCGCTCCCTGCTCTCGAGGCCCTGGAGGACGGCATGAAATCGATCAATAAACTAGCGCTGCTTCCCATGGGAGTAGCGAAGGCGGAGCCGCCAATTACCATGGCCCGGGCCAAATCCATAGCCAAGTTGACGAAAGGAACCTTGGACGACATCGCCAACGCATTGCCTGAAAGTACAGGCGCAAAAAGCCACCTGGCGGCTCTCGCGAAATTAAATCGCCAAGCTGTGGGTGCAGCAACCGATTCGGTCAAATCCGCTGCAATGCCCAGTGGCTCCGCCATTTCTGAATTAAATTCCTCTGTAAGCTTTATGCAAAAAGAAGTGAGTTCCACTTCGCTCGGCGATATAGCGCGGATGGCCCGAAAGGAAGTCGTAGCTCAGGCAAAAACAATGTGGAAGGAAGTCGCCCCGGTCCTGCAGCACGTCCCCGTCGCGGCATTACACATAGCGATGATCGCTCAGGCAATACGAGTGACTGAAACGACGGACTCTAACGCAACGCGGCGCTCCTAATGCGTGATATGCGGCCGGGAGCCAGGAGTCTGGAGGGCTACGCTGCGCAATGTGGCAGCTCTCCTGGCGCCACCGACCAGGCCGGTCGGAATCAGCGACTCGCTGTACGCATCGTCACGAACTCTTCCGCGGCCGTTGGATGCACGCCGATGGTCTCATCGAACAGCTGCTTGGTCGCACCAGCCTTGAGCGCGATCGCCAGGCCCTGGACGATTTCGCCGGCCTCCGGCCCGACCATATGGCAGCCGAGGACCTTGTCGGTCTGGCTGTCGACCACCAGCTTCATCAACGTGCGTTCGTGACTCTCGGTGAGGGTCAGCTTGAGGGCGCGGAAATCGCTCTCGAAGACCGCCACCTGGTGCCCCTGCTCCCGCGCCTGTTCTTCGGTCAGGCCGACGGTCCCGATCGGCGGCTGGCTGAAGACCGCAGTGGGAATGTGCTGGTAGTCCACCGGGCGATACTGCTCGGGCTTGAACAACCGGCGCGCCACGGCCATGCCTTCGGCCAAGGCCACCGGGGTCAGCTGCACACGACCGATCACGTCACCCAGAGCGAGGATCGAAGGCTCGGTGGTCTGGAACAGCTCGTCGACCTTGATGAAGCCCTTGTCATCGAGCTGCACGCCGGTGTTCTCGAGCCCCAGATTGTCCAGCATCGGACGGCGACCGGTGGCGTAGAACACGCAATCGGTCTCCAGTTCGCGGCCGTCCTTGAGGGTGGCCTTGAGGCTGCCGTCCGCCAGCTTGTCGATGCGCGCGATGTCGGCGTTGAACTGCAGGTCGACGCCGGCGCGCGTCATCTCGTCACGCAAGTGGGTACGCACTGTGCCGTCAAAACCGCGCAGGAACAGCTCGCGGCGATACAGCTGGGTGGTCTGGGCGCCAAGGCCGTTGAAGATGCCGGCGAACTCGACGGCGATGTAACCACCGCCCACCACGACGATGCGCTTGGGCAATTGCTCCAGGAAAAACGCTTCGTTGGAACTGATGGCGTACTCGCGCCCCGGAATCTCGGGGATCACCGGCCAGCCACCGGTCGCTATCAGGATGCGCTCGGCGCTGTAACGCTGACCGTTGACCTCGACGGTGTGCGGGTCCAGCAAGTGGCCGTGACCTTCAAGCAAGGTCACGCCGCTGCCGACCAGCAACTTGCGGTAGATGCCGTTGAGGCGCTCGATTTCGCGGTTCTTGTTGGCAATCAGCGTCGGCCAGTCGAAGCTGCTTTCGCCAACGGTCCAGCCGTAGCCCTTGGCTTGCTCGAAGTCCTCGGCGAAATGCGAGCCGTATACCAGCAGTTTTTTCGGCACGCAGCCGACGTTGACGCAGGTGCCGCCCAGATAGCGGCTCTCGACCACCGCGACCTTGGCGCCAAAGCCCGCCGCGAAACGCGCAGCGCGCACACCGCCGGAGCCGGCACCGATGACAAACAGGTCGAAATCGTAGGGCATTTGCAGAATTCCTTGGTAATGAACCTGTAGCGAGGGGGCTCGCCCCCGAAAAACCGCCAGGCAAACACCACATATGGGGTCAAACATTTTCGGGGGCAAGCCCCCTCGCTACATGAAAAAAGCCGCTGAGGTCATCAGCGGCTTCTTGATCGACTCAGACGCTGTGAATCAGAGCGCCTTGCCAGTCTTGTAGAAGTTTTCGAAGCAGAAGTTGGTTGCCTCGATGTAGCCTTCGGCACCACCGCAGTCGAAACGCTGACCCTTGAACTTGTAGGCCAGTACGCAACCGTCCTGGGCTTGCTTCATCAGCGCGTCGGTGATCTGGATCTCGCCGCCCTTGCCCGGTTCGGTGTTGCGGATGATGTCGAAGATATCCGGGGTCAGGATGTAGCGGCCGATGATGGCCAGGTTGGACGGCGCATCTTCAGGCTTGGGCTTCTCGACCATGCTGTGCACGCGGTAGATGTCGTCGCGGATCATCTCGCCGGCGATCACACCGTACTTGTTGGTCTCTTGCGGATCGACTTCCTGGATGGCGACGATCGAGCAGCGGAACTGGTTGTACAGCTTGACCATCTGCAGCAGTACGCCGTCACCTTCGAGGTTGACGCACAGGTCATCCGCCAGCACCACGGCGAACGGCTCGTCACCGATCAGTGGCTCACCGCTGAGGATGGCGTGGCCCAGGCCTTTCATTTCGATCTGACGGGTGTAGGAGAAGGTGCATTGGTCGATCAGACGACGGATGCCGACCAGGTATTTTTCCTTGTCGGTGCCTTTGATCTGGTTTTCCAGCTCGTACATGATGTCGAAGTGGTCTTCGATGGCGCGCTTGCCACGGCCCGTGACGATGGAGATCTGGCTGAGGCCCGCTTCCAGTGCTTCTTCAACGCCGTACTGGATCAGCGGCTTGTTGACCACTGGCAGCATTTCCTTGGGCATCGCTTTGGTCGCAGGCAAAAAGCGAGTGCCGTAACCGGCTGCGGGGAACAGGCATTTCTTGATCATTGGGAGTCCTTAACAGGGCGTAGCGGCTGAATTCGGCGCAGTCTAATCAGGCCAAGGTGCGGATGACAATGCCTTGGCCCGTGGTGTCTGCAGGTTAAATAGAAAAATCTGTAGAGGGATAGTTCCGCTCACTCGAAAAATTCCTGGCAAGCGACGGCGAACCGATCATTTTTATATACCCCGCAACGCGCAATGTATAGCATTGCGCCATACCCGGCGGTGATGATCCATCTTCGCCGCCAGCGAACGACCCCTCTTCCATATCCATCGATGACGATCCCATGCGCAACCTTCTCGCACTCATAGCAGTCCTGGCCCTGGCCGGATGTGCGACCGCTGTACCGACCTACCTCAAGGATGGCCGCCAAGGGCTGGCCATCAGTTGCTCTGGCGAAGCCATGAAATGGCAGCAGTGCAACGACAAGGCTGCCACTTCGTGCGCCAGCGGGCAGTACACCATCATCGCCCGCAACGGCGTGCCAGTGGCGGCCGATGAGCAGAGCATCACCGCCGACCTTGGCAACTACAAGAACCGCACCATGGTAATAACCTGCAAATAGGGACGGCCGATCAACCGGAAATGCACTGATCCGCGGCCTTGCGCACATCGCCGAAGCGCAGCGGGAAATTGTTGAGGTGCTCGTGCACCTTGATCGAACTGCCGCTGGAACGGTCCTCGATAAGGATCACCGCGGCCGGGCCGTCGGAGAGCTTCTGCGGAACGATCAGGCGCAGGCCGTTATGAACGGGTTCGAGCTTCGAGGGCTTGCGTGACGCTTGCAACTTGCCCATGACGCATTCCGCGTATTCCTGGGGCTTTTTCCCGGAGATGACGCTCATGGTTTCGGGCGATTGTTCAATTTCGCCCACCGATGTACAGCCACCCAGCACTACCAATACCGCCATGCCCCACCAGACCCGCTTCATATACTTCTCCATGCAAAAAAAAATCTTCAGACCGCACCAGTGGCAGTTTGCTCCCCTGGCTTGCAGGTTTTTCTGCCGCAAGCGCCAGAGCCGATGCCATCATGGTATTGTTGCACCTTTGCCCGCTATACCGCTCCGGAGCTTTCCATGAAATTCGTCCACCAGCGCGAACACCTCAATGAAGACGATCTCGTCGTCATCCAGTGCTCCCAGCGCTGCAATATCCGCTTGATGAGCGACGCCAACTTCCGCAGCTTCAAGAATGGCGGTCGTCACAGCTATCACGGCGGCGCCTTCGACACCTTCCCGGCGCGCATTACCGCTCCCAGCACCGGGTTCTGGAACATCACCATCGATACCGCCGGCACTAAGCCGACGGCGGCCACGCGCAAGCCTGCGTTCACCCACTCGATCAAGATTGTGCGCCGGTCGGCGTCAAAATTCAGTTAAGCGCCAGGCGCTCCAAGGTACTGCCACCGTGACCAAATACGTGATCCGCTACTTGCTCAACGGCGAACGCCGCTGGGACTTCGCCCATTTGCACACCGGCTCTCTGGAAGAAGCCACCGCCGCCTTGCAGGCCATCCACGGTGACGACATCAGTCAGGTGTCGGATATCAAGGTCAGCAAGGCGCTGTAGCACCGCAGTGCGTCACGGGGCTGGCGCTTCGCTATATATTGATTTATATAACGACACGATAATGACCAACAGCCCCGGAGCACCCGATGATCTCGCGCCTCGCCCTCTTCACCCTCAGCGCCCTGTGCCTGTCCGTTGCCCATGCCGATGAAGTCCAGGTGGCAGTCGCCGCCAACTTCACCGCGCCGATCCAGGCCATCGCCGCCGACTTCGAGAAAGATACCGGGCACAAGCTGGTCGCCTCTTACGGCGCCACCGGCCAGTTCTATACCCAGATCAAGAACGGCGCGCCTTTCGAAGTCTTCCTGGCGGCGGACGACACCACCCCGGCCAAGCTGGAAAAAGAAGGCGACACCGTCCCCGGCTCGCGCTTCACCTACGCCGTCGGCACCCTGGCGCTGTGGTCGGCCAAGGACGGATACGTCGATGACAAGGGCGCCGTGCTCAAGGCCAATCAGTACCAGCACCTGTCAATTGCCAACCCCAAGGCCGCGCCCTACGGCCTGGCGGCCACCGAGGTGCTCGACAGGCTCAAGCTGACTGAAGCCACCAAGGCCAAGATCGTTGAAGGCCAGAACATTTCCCAGGCCTACCAGTTCGTCTCCACTGGCAATGCCGAACTGGGTTTCGTCGCCCTGTCGCAGATCTACAAGGACGGCAAGGTCACCAGCGGTTCGGCCTGGATAGTGCCGAACGATCTGTACTCACCGATCAAGCAGGACGCCGTGGTGCTCAGCAAAGGCAAGGACAATGCCGCTGCCAAAGCGCTGATGGACTATCTCAAGGGGCCCAAGGCCGCGGCGATCATCAAATCCTACGGCTACGCCCTCTGATGCCATTCAGCGCTGCCGATCTGTCCGCCATCTGGCTGACCTTGCAGTTGGCGACCCTGACCACGGTGATTCTGCTGCTGGTCGGCACCCCGATCGCCTGGTGGCTGACTCACACCCGCTCGCGCCTGCGCGGGCCGGTCGGGGCGTTGGTGGCCTTGCCGCTGGTGCTGCCACCCACGGTAATCGGCTTTTATCTGCTGTTGCTGCTGGGCCCCCACGGCCCAGTTGGCCAGGCCACTCACGCGTTGGGGCTCGGCACGGTGGTGTTCAGTTTCGCCGGGCTGGTGATCGGCTCGGTGCTGTATTCCATGCCCTTTGTGGTACAGCCGCTGCAGAACGCCTTCACCGCCATCGGCAAGCGCCCGCTGGAAGTGGCCGCCACCTTGCGTGCTTGCAGGCTCGATTGCTTTTTCAGCGTGGTCATCCCGCTGGCCCGCCCCGGTTTCATCACCGCCAGCATTCTCGGCTTTGCCCACACCGTCGGTGAATTCGGCGTGGTGCTGATGATCGGCGGCAACATTCCCAACCGCACCCGCGTGGTGTCGGTACAGATCTTCGACCACGTCGAGGCCCTCGAATACGCCCAGGCTCACTGGCTGGCCGGGGCCATGGTGGTGTTTTCATTTTTCGTGCTGTTGGCGCTGTATTCCAGCCGCGGCCACAAAGCCGCCTGGAACTGAGCCATGAACATCCCAGCCCCGATCGTCGCGCGCCTGCGCCTGAACAAACCCGGCTTCGCCCTCGACGTCGACGTGCAACTGCCCGGCAGCGGCGTCAGCGCCTTGTTCGGCCCCTCGGGGTCGGGCAAGACCACCTGCCTGCGCTGTCTGGCGGGCCTGGAGCGCGCCGACGAGGCATATATAGAAGTCGCGGGCGAGGTCTGGCAGGACAGCGCTCGGGGGATATTCCTCGCGCCTCATCGCCGTGCGCTGGGCTATGTGTTTCAGGAAGCCAGTCTGTTCGAACACCTGTCGGTGCGCGACAACCTCCTGTACGGCTGGCGACGCGTGGCGGCCACCCAGCGCAAGGTGCAGATGGATCAGGCGTGCGCCTTGCTGGGCATCGATGGCCTGCTGCAACGCCGCCCTGGCGAGCTGTCTGGCGGCGAGCGCCAGCGCGTCGGCATTGCCCGTGCCCTGTTGACCAGCCCGGGGCTGTTGTTGATGGACGAGCCCCTGGCCGCCCTCGACAGTGCCCGCAAGAATGACATCTTGCCGTATCTCGAACGCTTGCACCGGGAACTGGCGATCCCGGTGGTGTACGTCAGCCACGCTCAGGACGAGGTCGCACGCCTGGCCGATCATCTGGTCTTGCTCGACAGCGGCCGAGTGCAGGCCAGCGGGCCGATCACGTCGACCCTGGCGAGGCTGGACCTGCCACTGGCGCAACAACAGGATGCCAGCGTGGTGATCGACGGCCGCGTGATTCGTCACGACGCACATTACCAACTGCTCGACCTGGCGCTGCCCGACAGCGCCCTGCAGTTGCGTATCGCCCATGCCCCCCTGCCCGCCGACAGCCGCCTGCGCGTGGCGATCCAGGCCCGAGACGTCAGCCTCAGCCTGCAGGACGAACACCAGAGCAGCATCCTCAACCGCCTGCCGGTCACCGTGAAGGCCCTGGCCAGTGCGGCCAATACCGCCCACGTACTGGTCAGTCTGGAGGCCGATGGCACCCCGCTGCTGGCACGCATCACACGCTATTCAGCGGAGCAACTCGGTATCGCCCCGGGCCTGCGGCTATGGGCGCAGATCAAGTCGGTGGCCGTGCTGGCCTGAGCGGTTCGCTACCTAGACCTCCTCGGTGGTCTGCTCCAGCGCCCGGGATAGCTCGTACATCGCCTCCCGCAAGGTCGCCAGGGCGTCTCCCAGCGCCATCGGATCATCCTTGGCCAACACCTCGCACCAGGTGCAGGCTTGCAGCACGGCGTCGGCACGGATCATCCGCGCGCTGCCTTTGATCCGATGCACCAGGTCCGCCACTGGCTGGAAATCGCCGGCGGCGGTCAAGGCATCCAGGCGCTGCAGGTCCTGGCGATGGCAGGCCACCAGGGTTTCGAGCAACTGCGCGAAGCTTTCCGCGGAGCCTGCGGTCAGACGGCGCAACTCGCTCAAATCGACCACCTGGGCCGGCGTACGCGGATGTCGACAGCCGACTACATCGCGCAGGCAACTGGCGAGATGGGCCAGGCTCAAGGGCTTGAACAGGCAATCGTCCATGCCGGCCTCAAGGCAGCGCTGGCGCTCCTCGGGTTGAGCGTTGGCGGTGCAGCCGAGGATCAGGCAGGGTGGCAATCCACCCTCACGCTCACTGTCGCGGATCTGCCGCGCGAGCACATAGCCGTTGCCCTCCGGCATGTTGCAGTCCGTGATCACCGCATCGAAGGCCTCGGCCCGCCACAGCTCGAAGCCCGTCGCGCCGTCCTTGGCCAAGCGCACCGTATGCCCCAGATAGCTCAGTTGCTGATCGAGCAACAGGCGGTTGGGCGAATAATCGTCCACCACCAGCACCCGCAGCGCCTGACCACTCTTGATCGGCGCATCGGCTTTCGGCTGGGCGCACGGCACTGTTTCGGCCGCCACCCGCGACGCCTGCAAGGTCACCCACACCTGGGTGCCCCGGCCCGGCTCGCTGTGCAGGCGCAGCGAGCCGCCCATCAGTTCACACAGCGCGCGGCTGATACTCAGGCCAAGGCCTGTACCCACACGGCTGCCGGGCACCTGGTTGCGAGCCTGCACGAAGGGTTCGCAGAGCTGCTGCTGTTCGTGCTCGGCAATGCCCACCCCCGTGTCTTCGACGCACAACACGATGCGCACGTCGCGGCCCAGCGGCTGTACCTCTAGCGTTACCCGCACATGGCCCGTCGCGGTGAACTTGATCGCGTTGCCAACCAGGTTGGCCACCACCTGGCGCAGACGCACCGGGTCCAGCGTCAGCTCCTGATGGGTATCACCGAGCAACTGCAGCTCCAGCGCCAGGCCCTTTTGCCGTGCCTGGGCATCGAAGACCCGCAACACCGATTCGATCCATGGCCGCAGCGCCACTGCGCGGGTCTCCAATTGCAGGTGACCGCCCTCGATGCGGGTGATGTCGAGGATATCGCCGATCAGGTCCAGCAACCCTTGAGCCGCCTCGGCCGCCACTTCGATGGCAAGGCGGTCCAGGCGGCCCTCGTCGGCTTTTTTCAGCGCCAGTTCGAGCATGCCCAGCACGGCATTCATCGGCGTGCGGATCTCGTGGCTCATGGTGGCAAGGAAGTGCGTCTTGGCCTGATTGGCCGCCTCGGCCTCCTGGGTGGCCTGCTGATGCGCCAGGCACAGACGCTCGCGCTCGGTGACGTCGATCCAGCCGGCGATCAGGCCGACCGTCTGCCCGCCCGACGCCTTGTACGGCAGGATCCAGTGATAGATGGTCATCTCCTCGCCACTGGCAAGGATCAAGGTGCGGTCCTCGACGATCGGTTTGCCATGGGCCATGACCCGCAGATAGGAATCCTGATAGAACTGCGCGGCCTGCGGCTCGACCACCTTGGTCATGGTGATCGGCTGACCTATCACTTCCTCGCGGCTCGCCCCCAGCGCCTTGAGGTAACTGGCATTGCAGTTGAGCAGCAAGCCTTGGCGATCACGCACGTAGATCGGGTGAGGCGTGCCGTCGATCATCACCCGCATGAACTCCAACTGATCGGTGAGGGCCTGCTCGGCGCGCTCGCGGCGGCGAATCTGGCGGCGCAGCCAGGTGATCCACATAAGTGCCAGCAGCAACAAGGTGCCGCCGCCCCACAGCACCCGAAAGATCCGCTCGCGATGGCGGCTCCAGTAGCTGTCGGCAACGATCACCTGTGGCTGGCTGCGGTGGGTCAGCGCTTCCAGCTCCTGTGGCTCGAAACTCAGCAGGGCCTTGTCGATGATCGATAACAGTTCGCCTTCTCCGCGGGCGGTGGCGAAGGCGAAATGGGCCTGGCTGACCGGCAGCGAAGCGCTGATGCGCAGTTCGCGGCCGTAGCGGGCGGCCAACTGATAACGCGCACTGAGCAGCGACACCACCGCCGCATTGGCCTTGCCCTCAGCCACCAACGCCAATGCATCGGCCACGGTGGCCGCGTGCACCAACGGCACATGGGGGTAGCGCTCGGCGAGTTCATCGAGCAAAAAGGTGCCCTCCACCACCGCTACCGGCTTGTCGACCAACTCCTCGAGACTGGTAGGCGCGAGGCTATCGTCCGGCGTCACCAGCACCATGCCGCTGGTCAGATAGGGTCGGCTGAAGGCCAGCTGTTCTTCGCGCATCGGGCTCGGTGCCAAGGCGGCCAGCAGCTGCGCCTCACGCCGCACGACACTGCGGCTCATCTGCGCCAGGGAGGTAGAAGACTGCACATCGAACACCAGTCCGGTGCGCTGACTGATGGCGTCCAGCACCTGGGCGCTGATGCCCCGAAAGCGCCCTTGCTCGTCACGGTAAGTGATGGGCAGCATACGCTCGTCGATCAACACCGTTACCCGCGGGTGGTGCTGCATCCAGCGCCGCTCGGAGGCGCTCAACTGCACCTCGGCGCGGCGCGGGATCACCACCCCCTCGACACTCCAACGACGCAGGATGGCGCGGCGTTCCAGCGGGTCGATCATCTGCAGTGCACGGTTGACCAGCGCCAGCAAGCGGCTGTTGGCCGGAGCCATGGCAAAACTGAAGTTGTTTTCCCGTAGTTCCGGCACCTGGGTCAGCTGCAGGTTGTTCAACAGGCTGCGGCCAAGCTGGAAGTGCGCACCCAGGGCGTTGCCCAGATACAGGTCGGCCTGGCCGAAGGCGACGGCGCTCATAGCTGCCAGCGATGATTCGTAGATCAGCACCTGCGCATCCGGATACAGCATCCGCACCACATCGTCGGGCAAGTAATGCTGGACGATCGCCAGGCGCTGGGGCTGACGTTGCAACAGCGGCACCGGGGGCGATTCAACGCGTCGTACCAACACCGTCTGGTCAAGACCATACGCCTGGGACAGGCTCAGGTTGGCGTTGGCCACCTCGACTCCGTTGGACGTTCCCAGCAGGTCGATCTCGTTGCGTTGCAGTGCCTCCAGGGCGGCTTCGCGGGTGCGATAGCGCGACACGGTGACCTGCAGATCGAGCAACTCAGCGATCAGACGCGCGTAGTCGGCAGTGATGCCTTCGTAGTCTCGACCGCTGCCAGTCATGTCGAACGGCGGGTAATCGGGCTGACTGACGCCCAGGCGCAGGGTGCGCCGCTCCCACAACCAGCGGCGATCTTCGGCACTGAGGTCCATTTCGACCAACGCCTTGGCGTCGAGTGTCGAGCGCCCGAGCAGTTCGAGGGTCTCGGGGACAGGAGGCGGCGCCTGGGGCGACGACAGGCTCCGGGCCTGGACCCCGGCATGAATGAAGCAGCAACCGAGCACGGCATGGGCCAGCAGTCTGGAGAGGCGCGAGTTCATGGGCTATATCAACTCGTGTCGTTTGGCGAGGTCGGCGAGGTCCACCAGCGTGCGTACCTTGAGCTTGTACATGATGCGCAACTTGTAGGTGCTGACGGTCTTGTGGCTGATCATCATGTGCTCGGCCACTTCACTGTTACGCAGGCCGCGGGACAGCTGCTGCAACACGATCATCTCGCGATCGGTCAGGCACGCGATGGCTTCGGCTTCACTGGCGCTGCGATCACCGCGGTAGACGGAGGACTCTTCGACGTCGGGAAAGTAGGTGTAACCGGTCATGATGGCGCCGACGGCCTTGGACAACTCGTACAAACGGTCGCTCTTGCACACATAGCCCTTGGCGCCGGCCTTCATGCAGCGCGCGGAAAAATACTCGGCGGGCTGCGAGGTCAGCACCAGGATACGCGCCGGAATCCGCTGCTCACGGATGCGCTGGATGACCTCGATGCCGTCCAGCCCGGGCATGCTGATGTCGAGGATGATCAGGTCGGGGATGTAATGCTTGGCCATCTGCAGGGCCTGTGCGCCGTCGCCGGCCTCTACGATGGTGTCGAAGCGCTCCTGCTTGAGCAGCACCTTCACGCTGGCGCGAATGAACGGATGATCGTCCACGATCAATGCCTTGTACATGGGGCCCTCCCAGGGCTTTGGGGTTCGGCCAACGCCTTCAGGAGCGGCCAGGGGCACAGTATTGGTTAGGATTTCGGCAAGGTCTGTAGGACGTTTCTGAAGTTAGCTGCGACTAATCCTACAAACCGCTGATGGCCCCGTGGTTGCGGGATCCGCGCCGGAAAATAACTGCGCATGCCCCACGCTCAGCGGCAGTCGGCGTCGACTCGCAAGCACTTTGATCGCACCCTTCAAGGTGGCCGAGGTCAACTGATCAAGCATTGCGCCATCAAGGTCACCCTATGTCGGACTTATCGAACCCGCCCCCACTGCCCGCCGATCTGCACTACGTCGACGATTCCCAACCTGGCCTGCGTCGCAAGCTGCTGCGTGGTCATTTCGCCTATTTCAACGCCGACGGCGAGCGCATTCGCGACAAAGCCGAAATCGAGCGGATCAACAAGCTGGTGATCCCGCCGGCCTATACCGACGTGTGGATCTGCGCCGATCCCAATGGCCACTTGCAGGCCACCGGCCGCGATGCCCGCGGGCGCAAGCAGTACCGGTATCACCCGCGTTGGCGCGAACTGCGCGACGAGGGCAAATACGCGCGGATGATCGCCTTCGGCAAGCAACTGCCACGGGTGCGCAAACAGTTGGACAAGCACCTGAGCACTCCAGGGCTCAACCATGACAAGGTCATGGCCACGGTCATTTCGCTGCTCGATGCGACGCTGATTCGCGTCGGCAACACCCAGTACGCGCGGGACAACCGCTCCTACGGGCTGACCACCTTGCGCAATCGCCACGTCGAAGTGCATGGCAGCCAGATCGCCTTCGAGTTCCGCGGCAAGAGCGGCGTCGAGCATCAGGTCAGCGTCAAGGACCGGCGCCTGGCGGGGATCGTCAAACGTTGCATGGAGTTGCCCGGGCAGGCGCTGTTCCAGTATCTGGACGACGATGGCCAGCGCCATAAGGTCAGTTCCTCCGACGTCAATGCTTATCTGCACCGTTTGACCGGCGCCGACTTCACCGCCAAGGATTACCGCACCTGGGCCGGCACGGCGATGGCGCTGGAGATGCTGCGCGAACTGCATTGGCAGCCCGAGCCCCAGGCCAAGCAGCACATCGTCGACATGGTCAAGAAGGTCGCCCGGCACCTGGGCAACACCCCGGCGGTGTGCCGACGTTGCTATATCCACCCGGCGGTGCTGGAGCATTTCGCCTTGGGAGAACTGGCCAAGCTGCCCAAGCCGCGCCAGCGCAAGGGGCTGCGCATGGAAGAAGTGGCCTTGTCGAGTTTTCTGGAAAAACTTGCGCAGATCGCCTGAGGGTTGCGACAGGTCATGGCACACCGCAGACGCCTGTAATAGGCTTTGCGTTTATATCTTTACCCCGATCGAGCGAATATCGTCATGTCTGAGCCTGCACCTCCCCCCTTCGGCGTCGACGCCGGGCAGATCAAGATCAACAAACTCTTCGCCACACCGGTCGCCAGCCTGCAGCATCCCGACTTTCAGCGTCTCAACGCCGAGTTGCGCGAGACCATCCTGGCCCGGGAGGCTACGCACCTGAGCACCGACCACAGCAACGAAGGCGGCTGGCAGTCCACTGATGATTTCGGCCAATGGTCGGGTGCCGCCGGCGCCGAGCTGCTGGCATTCGCTCAGGAGCTGGCGAATCAATTGTCGGCGGTCAACTCGCCGGAACATGGCCTGATCGAGGCCAAGCTGACCTGGACTTGCGCGGCGTGGGCCAACATCAATCGCTCAGGCCACGGCAATGGCGTGCACGGGCACCCGGGGGCGTATTGGTCGGCGGTGTATTGGGTTGACGATGGCGGGCGCAGTGAAGACGCCTCCCTGGGCGGAGAACTGGAATTCGTCGACCCGCGCGGCGTGATGCCGACCATGCTCTACCCGGCACTGCGCATGCGCATCGAGGGCTGCCTGACGGCGGGTTTCATGAGCAAGATGGCGCCCACAGCCGGGACGCTGGTGATGTTTCCGTCGTGGCTGCTGCACTCGGTCAAGCCCCATCGTGGGGATCGGGCGCGGATTTCGATTGCGTTCAACTTCGGCCTGTAGCGAGGGGGCTTGCCCCCGATTACCCTCTATCGGCGATAAATAAGCGTTGGCTTGATCGGGAGCAAGCCCCCTCGCTACAGTGGTTTTTTGGGGTCCGGCGGCGTGCCAGGTCGTTCGGCCTCGCCCTTCTCGTTCATCTGCTTGTTCTTCTCGCCCACCTTGCCGGCATTGGCGGGCTCGCTTGCCAGGTCTTCACGTTTTGACCTGGATTCTTTATCGGACTGTGACATCAGGCATTCCTCAATAAGGACGTACCTTTCTTAGGCACGCCGATCCTGAAAAAGGTGCCATGTAATTTTCCTGAACCGATACACCCCCGCGCCAGTCAGGTTAAGGAGACCCCTCAAGATCCTTGCAGACAAGGCCTTCGACCATGCAAATATCCCTCGAAAAACAGGTTGCTCTCGTCACCGGCGCCAGCTCCGGCCTCGGCGCAGGCGCTGCCAAGGCGCTGGCGGACGCCGGTGCCGCCGTGGTGATCAACTACAACAGTCACGCCGAGCCCGCCGAAAAGCTGGCGCAGAGCATCCGCGACAACGGCGGCCGCGCCGTTGCCGTCGGCGCCGATGTGTCCAAGGAAGAAGACGTCGAGCGTCTCTTCGCCACCACTCTCGATACCTTCGGCGCCCTCGACATTCTGGTGGCCAACTCCGGCCTGCAGCGTGACGCCGCCACCGTCGACATGACCCTCGCCGACTGGAACAAGGTAATCGAAGTCAACTTGACCGGGCAGTTCCTCTGCGCCCGCGCCGCCTTGCGCCAGTTCGCACGCCAGGGGCCGCGCCTCGAAGTCTCCCGCGCGGCGGGCAAGATCATCCACATGAGTTCGGTGCACCAGTTGATTCCCTGGGCCGGTCATGCCAATTACGCCGCGTCCAAGGGCGCCATCGACCTGTTGATGCGCAGCATCGCCCAGGAAGTCGGGCAACAGCATATTCGCGTCAATGCCATCGCCCCTGGTGCGATCCGCACCGCTATCAACGCCGAGGCCATGAAGGGCGACGCGGAGAAAAAGATACTGGAGCTGATTCCCTATGGGCGCATAGGTGACGTCGAGGATGTCGCCAATGCGGTGGTCTGGCTGGCCAGCGATCTGTCCGACTACCTGCACGGCACCACGCTGTTCATCGACGGTGGCATGAGCCTCTACCCAGGGTTCCGTGACAATGGCTGAGTCCAGCGCGCACGACCTCGACCCTCTCGCTGCACAACGCCCGATCGAAGCCCATGGTCTGATCGGCAACATGCGCAGCGCCGCCCTGGTGGCCGATACTGGATGCATCGACTTTTGCTGCTGGCCGGACTTCGACAGCCCGTCACTGTTCGCCGCCCTCCTCGACACCCCTGACGCCGGCATCTTTGCGCTGGCCCCGGAACTCCCGGACGCCCGCCGGCTGCAGATCTACCTTCCCGACAGCAACATCCTGCAAACCCGCTGGATCAGCGAGCAAGCGGTGGTGGAAGTCACCGATTTCATGCCGATACCGGATAACGTCGACGACACGCCGCGTCTGGTACGCCGGGTCAAGGTCGTCAGTGGCCAGGCGACGCTGTCGATGCGCTGCCGCGTGCGTCATGACTACAGCCGCGCCGACACCCGCGCCCAAGCGGACAGCGACTGCAAGAAGCCCAGCGTGAGTTTTCACGCTGAAGGCCAACCCAGCCTGCGGCTGTGTTCCGACCAGGCACTGGCACTGGACGGCAACAGCGCCGTGGCACGTTTCGAACTCGGTGACGAGCAGACCGCCGAGTTCATCCTCGGCGGTATCGAAGACCCGCTGGTGTACGCCGACAGCAGCGACCATTGCCTGCGCGCCACGCTCGACTACTGGCGCGACTGGCTCGGCAACGCTCATTATCGGGGGCGCTGGCGCGAGATGGTCATGCGCTCGGCGCTCGCCCTCAAGCTGCTGACCTCGCGCAAGCACGGCGGCATCATCGCCGCCGCCACCTTCGGCTTGCCCGAGCAACCCGGCGGCGCGCGCAACTGGGACTACCGCTACACCTGGATCCGCGACGCGTCGTTTACCGTGTACGCCTTCATGCGCCTGGGCTTCAACCAGGAAGCCAACGCCTATATGCGCTGGGTTCACGACCGCGTCAGCAACAGCTGTGGCGAACAGGCCAAGCTGGGGATCGTCTACGGACTGGATGGGCGCGAAGAGCTGCCGGAAGCCGACCTCGATCATCTGCGCGGCTTTGGCGGTGCCCAGCCCGTGCGCATCGGCAACGGCGCCCATGAGCAGAAGCAGCTGGACATCTACGGCGAGTTGCTGGATGCCGTGTACCTGGCCAACAAGTACGGCGACGCGATTTCCCACGAAGGCTGGCGGCACGTGACGCAGCTGGTGGATCGGGTCTGCGAGAGCTGGCGCGAGAAGGACGTGGGCATCTGGGAAATGCGCGGCGAGCCGCAGCACTTTCTGCACTCGCGGCTGATGTGCTGGGTGGCGCTGGACCGGGCCCTGCGGCTGGCATTCAAGCGTTCGCTGCCCGCCCCGTTCGACCGCTGGGACAAGGAGCGGCAGGCGATCCACGATGATATCTGGAGCAGTTTCTGGAACGCCGAGCGCGGCCATTTCGTGCAGTACATCGGCAGTGATCGGCTCGACGGCTCGATGCTGCTGATGCCGCTGGTGCGCTTCGTCGGTGCCAGCGATCCATGCTGGCTGAGCACCCTGGACGCAATAGAACGCACGCTGGTGCGCGATGGCATGGTCTATCGCTATCGCACCGACGAGCAGAACGGCGATGGGCTGGACGGCAGCGAAGGCGCCTTCACCGCGTGCTCGTTCTGGTACGTGGAGTGTCTAGCCCGCGCCGGGCGCGTCGAGCAGGCTCACCTGGAATTCGAACAACTGTTGCGCTATGCCAGCCCGCTGGGGCTCTACGCCGAGGAGTTCGACAAGCACGGCAGGCACCTGGGCAACACGCCCCAGGCACTCAGCCACCTGGCACTGATCAGCGCGGCGAGCTTCCTGAACCGCAAACTGAGTGGAGAACGGACCCTGTGGCAACCATAATTGTGCGCAATTATTGCCAGATGAACAAAAGGTTGCAGGACATCTGCCGCGTCGGCAGATATCATGTGCGCAGTTAACCGGCGGTTTAGCATAAAGCCAGCCATACTTCCTTTGGGGATCGTTCCCATTTCGCCAGTAATCCGCTTCAGGACGTGTCGACGAGGATTCCCGTAACGGAATTAAATCTTCATCCGTGCGTCCATTAAGTGGGGGGTGCAGCGGAAGACACCGACCATCGGACACATTTTTTTGCGTAAAGGACTTAGGAGCCATTCATGCTGATTCTCACCCGCAAGGT
This sequence comes from Pseudomonas sp. GW821-FHT01A09, assembly GCF_058986725.1. Classification (NCBI taxonomy): domain Bacteria; kingdom Pseudomonadati; phylum Pseudomonadota; class Gammaproteobacteria; order Pseudomonadales; family Pseudomonadaceae; genus Pseudomonas; species Pseudomonas sp. GW821-FHT01A09. Next base: position 79,029 of record NZ_JBYSWB010000017.1, on the reverse strand, counting down.
AGGCGAAAGCATCATCATCAACGACGACATCACCGTTACTATCCTGGGGGTCAAAGGCATGCAGGTGCGCATTGGCATCGACGCACCCAAGGAAGTCCAGGTGCATCGCGAAGAAATCTTCAAGAAAATTCAGGCCGGTAGCCCTGCTCCGGAGAAAGACGGCCAGTAAGGCAGGCCGCTCTATAGCGAGGGGGCTTGCCCCCGATTGCGGGTCTTCAGTCACCGGGTGGTGGTTGACAGACCGCAATCGGGGGCAAGCCCCCTCGATGCGTTATGGCGGTAGTGCGAACTTCCAGTCAGTGATCAGACCGGCGTCTTCTGGTGATGATCATCCAGCGGCGCACCATGGTGCCCACCGGCCACGCGCTTGGCCTGATCGATCCCCCAATCCAGCAACTTCGGCACCGTCCAGTGATCATCCTTGGCCACGGAGGTCTCGTTGTGGATCTCCTTGCCTTCCGGCGAAAGTACCACCACCTGCCATTGCGGGCGTTTTGGGTTATGCGCCAAAGGAGTCACAGTGACGCGGATGGTGCAATGATTTGCCAGGGTTTCTTCATGGACGCGTTCCTGCCCCTCGAGCGGGCCGTTTTTATGGTCTTCGTAGTCCGTCGCTTTGTTCATGGTGAAACCTCCATCACAATCGTGATTATTGCCACTCTCTCTATAGACGACAGGCAGCAAGGCCGGAGGTTCAAGATTGAAGGCCCGGCAGCGACTGCCGGGCGCCTGGCGAGGCTCATACGGTGAAGCGCGCTACCAGGGCATTGAGGTCCACGGCCAGGCGCGACAGTTCATGGCTGGCAGTGCTGGTCTGCTGAGCGCCGGTCGCGGTCTGATTGGCCAGGTCACGGATATTCACCAGGTTGCGATCCACCTCGCGCGCGACCTGGGCCTGTTCTTCCGAAGCGCTGGCGATCACCAGATTGCGCTCATTGATCAGCGCCACCGACTCGGCGATCTGTACCAATGCACCGTCAGCGTCACGGGCCAGGGTCAAAGTGCTCTGGCTGCGCGCTGTGCTTTGCTCCATCGAATGCACCGCATCGCCGGTGCCGCTCTGGATGCCAGCCACCATCTGCTCGATCTCGCGGGTCGATTGCTGGGTACGGTGGGCCAAGGCCCGCACTTCATCCGCCACCACGGCGAAACCACGGCCGGCCTCGCCCGCGCGCGCCGCTTCGATGGCGGCGTTGAGCGCCAGCAGGTTGGTCTGTTCGGCAATGGCGCGGATCACGTCGAGGACCTTGCCAATGTCGCGCCCTTGGGCGGCCAGGCCTTCGATCAATTGCGAGGTGTGCAGCACATCCTGGGTCATGGTCTGGATGGCGCTGACCGTGGCGACCACGCGCTCCCGGCCCTGGCCCGCGAATCGGGTGGAGTCCGCGGAAGCCTGGGAGGTCGATACGGCATTGCGCGCGACCTCCTCTACCGCGGCGGTCATCTGATTGACCGCCGTGGCGGCCTGCTCGATTTCGTCGTTCTGCTGCGCCACGCCCCGGGCGGACTCCTCGGTCACCGCACTCAGCTCTTCAGCCGCCGAAGCCAGCTGCGTCGCCGAGCCGGCGATCTGCGACACGGTACGGCGCAGGCTGCCCTGCATTTCATCCAGCGCTGCCAGCAGGCGTGCTGGCTCGTCATTACCCTGGGCATCGATGGCGACTGTCAGGTTGCCCTTGGCGATGGTGCGTGCGGCCTCCAGCGCCAGGTTCAGCGGCTGAATGATGCTGCGGGTCAGCAGCCAGGCCAGCAGCACGGTGAGCAAGCAGGCGACGATGGCGAACAGGATCACTCCGGTATTGGCGAAGCGGTACTGTTCAGCGGCAATCACGCCGCTTTCTTTCGCCTCGCGTTGATTGATAGCGATCAGCTCGCGAATCTGATCGCCCATCTGATCGGTGCCCTCGTTGATGCGGGTATTGATCAACGTGCGCATCTCTTCAAGCTTGTTCTGCCCTGACAGACTCATCATCAAAGCGTTAGCGCTCAGATAGTTATCGAGTGTCGTGTTGAATTTTTTAAATACCGCCGATTCTTCGTCACCGATATCCAACGCCGCGTAGTTGCGCTGCGCTGCTTTAACTTTATCGATCAAGAATGCCGTACGGGTTTGGGCCTCGCTCAAGGCCGCGGGCTCGCGGTTGGTCAGGATACGGAACGACAGGATGCGCAATCGCAGGGTGTTTTCCGACAGGTCGCCCAGGTAAGTGATGCTGGGGATCTGGTTGGTTTCCATATCCAGCGAAGCATCGCGGATAAGGTTGATCCGGGTGGTGGCAAACCAGCCCAGGCCCACGACCAGCAGGGCGATGAAGGCGAATCCGAGAAACGCGCGAGGGGCGATATTGAGGCGGCGTAGCGACATGTCGATATCTCTCGTAAGGGCGTGCGGCGTCCGCTGCTTTGTTGTTTTCGTCCTTAGGAGGACGCGGATGCCCTCATAATGTCTATCGGCCACTTCGCCCGAACTTTAGCTCGCTGACAGAAATACTTGAGAGCTAATTATTTAACCGTTCAGTTCGTTCTATAAGGGTCAAACGATGATGGCAAATTAATATATCTGCCCATTTGTCGGACGGCCCGTGATGCACGTCAATAAAGCCGGATAAAGTTCCGGCCACAGGAAAAAATTAGTTTTATTGTCATCAGCGGGTGCTATTTTTATCCCTGCACATCAATTCCAGCTGCGGCTGGGTCCTTCCTTGGGAGCAGCAACGGATCGCTGCACGAAGCATTAGGGGCAGGCACATGAACAAGATGACGTTCCCCAATGCATGCCAGGTCATGCGTTGGCATTTTCACCCTCTGGGCTTCGAGGCCAGCATGGATGCCCCCAGCAGTATGGTTGCGCGATTGTTCGATCGCGCCAGCGGCCAGACCCTGATTGCGATTGCGGGCATCCCCTGCGCGACCGTCATGAACGCCGCCGATGTCGAGCTCATCATTGAAGCGGTCGAGGCGGAACTGGATGCGTTCATACCGCCACTATCGCTGTGCGCGGTCAGCTGACAGGCTTGGTGGCGGCGCTGCGCGGGCGGTTGTCCTCGAAGAAGGGCCTGGTGTCATCGACATGGTCCGAGGCCTTGGCAGCGCCAGCCGCGCCCTCCTTGCCCGGTGCGTCCACATACCAATAGCAATGCCGGATCGCCCTGGTCACGCCTACGTAGGCCAGGCGCAGTGCTTCGTCGCGCTGGGCCTTGTCGTAGCCTTCGACCTCGCCAGCAGCGCTCAGGCCGGCCAGCCGATACAGCTTGTTCTTGTAGGGTGAGCGGGTCACGTGCTGGCAATCCCCGACCATGAACACCACATCCGCTTGCAGCCCCTTGGCACTGTGATAGGTCAGTTGCTTGAGCCTGCGCTGAGCGAATGGCTTTCTATAATCTTCATTAACAATACTGTCTATGTACTTGTTCAGTAACGCTTTATCCGAATACTTTCGATAAAGCACCAGTACCGAATCCCCCTGCCGGTAATGCTCGCTCAAGCGTTGCGCCAAGGCTTCATCGTCGCGCTCATAAACCCGCACCGGCTCCAGGACCGACTCTTCGCTGCCCATCGACCTGGCTTTTTTGCCAGCGATGGCCGGTGTCGATTTCACCAGATGCTCGGCAGCGTCGATGATGTGCTGATGACTGCGGTAGTTGTCACTGAGCATGACCCGCGTGGTAGCGGGCGCGATGAAGGTCTTGGCGAAATCGGTGAAGTACCGCGGCGAGCTGCCGCGCCAGCCATAGATCGACTGCCAGTCATCTCCGACCACCAGCAGCGAAGAATGCTGCGCCGCGCGGCCCAGGTGCAGGTCCGCGCCGCGTCGGCGGATTTCCCGCAGACTGGCGCGCAGCCAGGAGACGATCTGCGGCGAGACGTCCTGGAATTCGTCGATCATCAGGTGCGACATCGTGCGCAACAAGGGATCACTGATCAGTCGCAGGTTTTCCGGGTTGTTCTCGCCAAACAGCGCGAACATGCGGTTGTAGGTCATGACAGGCGGTGCCTGGGCCTCCAGATGCTGCTCGAAGGCACGCCAGTAACGGCTCAGAGCCTCGAAGAACAGCCGGTCCTGATCATCACCGGGCAAGGTCATGGCGGCGACAGCGGCGCTCACGTCGAGGCCGAGGTTTTCAATGAACCCTGCGGTGGCCACGAAGGCATCCAGCAATGGCGCTGGCGCCAGCTCGCCATTGACCTTGTAGGCGAAGCCCGGGCCAGCCACGGCGTCACCTGCCAGACTCTGGATCAAGCGCCTGGCACTGGCGTAATTTTCCAGCCAGATGATCGGCTTGGGGCTGAACGCTTGAAACAAGGTGCGCTTGATGACCCACTCGGCCCAGACCGGCAACTTGGCGCCATTGCGCTTGATCTGCTGGCTTTCGCCCGGATCGAAGCCCAGCACCACCCATGCATCCAGCGCAGGAATGAACCCGTGGCAGTGAAAGGGATGGCCATTGATCTGTAACGTCATGCGGTCTGGCTCGATGCCCTGGATCGGCCAGGCCCCGGCGCGAAACCACAGGTCCTCGATACTGTCGCACAGCTCTTCGTCGCGCTTTGACGCAAGCTCGGTCACCGCGGCGCGCTTTTGCACATCAGGGTGATCGCGCTCCAGCCTGGTGAGCTGCAGAGCCTCGCGGCGCATCAGATCGATCAATTCGGCAAAGCGCTCGTCGCTGGCTAGCAGATCGCGGTAGCACAGGTTCATCTGCTGGCGTTGCGTATCGTTCAGGCGCAGATCGAAGGGGTTGCTGTCGGCCTCCTCTGTAGCGAGGGGGCTTGCCCCCGAAAATCCTGCAAGCAGGCCCTGTTCACCCGGGGCCGTGTCATCGGCGGCAAGCCCCCGCGTCACAGCGGAGTTGCCGAGGTTTTCGAAAGCCTGCAGTTGAGCGAAGCCCGGCAAGCTGCGCACCATCGGCAGGATGCGCGAGTGAAAGGTGCGCACCAGCCGTTGCGCTTCGCGCGGGCTCAGCTCACGCCCCCACAGCCCCATCACCGTCACTAGCCGGGCGATGAAATCCTTGCGCGATTCGCGGGTGAAGGTCACTACCGTCAACGCATCCAGCTCATACCCGAGGTAGTGCACCAGCAGCACGATACGCAGCACCAAGGAGGTCGATTTGCCGGCACCGGCACCGGCGATGACGCAGGTGGACGGCGTATCGCTGAAGATCATCTTCCATTGCGCCGCACTGGGTTGCTGATGCTTGGGCAGGCGCACGGCGACATCGGCCTTGATGCGCTTCTTGAGCTCGGCGCTCAATCCCAGGCGCCAATCGTCGAACAGCGCATCGTCGACACCGGGCGCGCCCGCCGCCGGGCGGGTATCACGAATCACCAGCACCTGGCGGCCTTCCTGCAGACCATCCAGATGACCCTCCTCATAGCCCTCACGCAGCCCGTCGGCATGCCCGGCGCGCTGCCCGGCGGCGTGGCCGTGAAACCACGAATCACGGTGCTGCGCCTGTAGGCGATTGAGTCCGCGCCCCAGCAATCGCGCGGCAAGGCGCTTGAACCAAGGCAATTCGGCGGGTGGCAGCAGATCGACGGACAATCGGGAAGGACGGCTCGGCACGCGGACTCCAGCTAGTTTTCGGCAGGCCGACATCTTCGCCGCTATAGCCGCGCTTGGCCAGTCAATTGCTTTGCGATCAATCGATTAGGCGACGAATCGCAAGCAGAAAATCACGTAAAGAGGCGGCTATCTATCGATTAAGCCGATGCTTCACCCACGAATTATGCGCTTTTTAATCGAGCACTATTGGCACAGAATTCCTATCCATGATCCTTTTCTTCTACGGAGACCAGCATGCTCGAATTACGGCCTTTCGCATCCCTTGGTGGTGCCGACCATGGCTGGTTGAATGCCCATCACCACTTTTCCTTCGCCCAATACCATGACCCCAAACGCGTGCACTGGGGCAATCTGCGGGTATGGAACGACGACATCATTGCCCCCGGCACCGGTTTCCCCCAGCACCCGCACCGCGACATGGAAATCATCACCTACGTGCGTGAAGGCGCCATCAGCCACCAGGACAGCCTTGGCAACAAAGGTCGCACCGAGGCCGGCGATGTGCAGGTAATGAGTGCAGGCACCGGCGTGCAGCACAGTGAGTACAACCTGGAAACGGTGGAAACGCGGATTTTCCAGATCTGGATTTTCCCTGATGACCACCAGCTTGGCGCGGCGCCATCCTGGGGCGCGCGGCCCTTTCCGAAAGGCGAGCGCGGTGAAGGCTTCGTGACCCTTGCCAGCGGCAAGGCCGAAGACGACGTGAGCTTGCGCATCCGCGCTAACGCACGTTTGGTAGCAGCGACGCTCAAGGCGGGGGAAACAGCCCAGTACGTGCTCGAAAGCGGCCGAAAAGCCTATCTGGTACCGGCGACAGGATCCATAGAAATCAATGGCTTACAGGCTAAAGCTCGAGACGGTGTTGCAATTGATAACGAGCCAGTACTGACAGTCACCGCACTGGAAGACAGTGAACTGGTGCTGGTGGATGTCGCCTGAGAAAGCACTTTAATTAACTGGGGTTTCCTCATTAATTTCAGATCCTTACAAGTCATTCCCAGAAACCGCTTCAGATTTATGTAGCGAGGGGGCTTGCCCCCGATAGATGCGAGCAACGCCCGCATTGCTATCGGGGGCAAGCCCCCTCGCTACATCGCTGCGCGCAATCAGGCGATGGCGCTGTCCACCAGCACTTGTGCCTCGCTTACCAGGCGCTGCAGGTGCGCCTCGTCGACAAAGCTCTCCGCATAGATCTTGTAGATGTCTTCAGTGCCCGACGGCCGCGCTGCGAACCAGCCGTTCGCGGTGATCACCTTCAGCCCGCCGATTGCCTGATTGTTGCCTGGCGCACGGCTGAGGACCTGTTCGATCTTCTCGCCTGCCAGTTCGGTGGAGGTGACCTGTTCGGGCGACAACTTGCTCAACAGCGCCTTCTGCTGCGGATTGGCCTTGGCTTCGACGCGAGTCGAAAACGGCTCGCCCAGCGCTTCGGTCAGCGCAGTGTACGCCTGACTCGGATCGCGCCCGGTGCGCGCGGTCATCTCGGCGGCCAGCAGTGACGGAATCAAGCCGTCCTTGTCGGTGCTCCAGACGCTGCCATCGCGGCGCAGGAACGATGCCCCGGCGCTCTCCTCGCCGCCGAAGCCCAGCGAGCCGTCGAACAGGCCGTCGGCGAAATACTTGAAGCCTACCGGCACTTCATACAGGCGCCGGCCCAGCCGCGCGGTGACTCGGTCGATCATGCCGCTGCTGACCACAGTCTTGCCCACGGCAGCGTCAGTGCGCCACTGCGGACGGTTCTGGAACAGGTAGTCGATGGCCACTGCCAGGTAATTGTTGGGGGCCAGCAAGCCGCCGCTCGGGGTCACGATGCCGTGCCGGTCGTGGTCCGGGTCGCAAGCAAAGGCCACGTCGAAACGGTCCTTGAGGCCGATCAGACCTTGCATCGCGTACGGCGAGGATGGGTCCATGCGAATCTGCCCGTCCCAGTCGACGGACATGAAGCGGAAGGTCGGGTCGACAGCGGTATTGACCACCGTCAGGTCCAGCCGGTAATGCTCGGCGATCGCCGACCAGTAGCGCACACCGGCGCCGCCCAGTGGATCGACGCCCAGGCGCAGGTTGGCCGAGCGAATCGCGTCGAAGTCGATGACGTTGATCAGATCGGCTACATAAGTGTTCAGGTAATCGTGGCGATGAGTGGTGGAGGCCTTGAGCGCCTGTTCGTAGGGCACACGCTTGACGCCCTTGAGCTCGTCGGCGAGCAGCTCGTTGGCCTTGTTCTCGATCCACTTGGTGACATCGCTGTCAGCCGGACCGCCATTGGGCGGGTTGTATTTGAAACCACCCGCCTGTGGCGGGTTGTGCGATGGCGTGATGACTACGCCATCCGCCAGGCCTTGGGTGCGACCGCGGTTGTAGCAAATGATGGCGTGGGAGATCGCCGGGGTCGGGGTGTATTCGTCGTTGGCGGCGATCATGGTTTCGACGCCGTTGGCAGCGAAGACTTCCAAAGCGCTGGCGCCCGCTGGGGTCGACAAGGCGTGGGTGTCGATACCTACGAACAACGGGCCGTTGATGCCCTTCTGCTGGCGATACAGGCAGATCGCCTGGCTGATGGCCAACACATGGGCCTCGTTGAAGCTGCCATCGAATGAACTGCCGCGGTGCCCGGAGGTGCCGAAGGCCACGCGCTGGGTTGCGACCGAGGGGTCGGGGCGCTGGGTGTAATAAGCGGTCACCAGACGCGGGATATCGACCAGCAACTCGGCGGGTGCAGTTTTTCCGGCAAACGGACTGAGCTTCATGCAAAACCTCTGAACGGGCAACTAGGGCTGAAATGGCAGTTTACTGGCAGTTCGACCATTGCGGCAGGGGTTCTATCCCTCAAGAGTCAAAAGATCACCGCGCCCTGCATCTCCAGGCGACATTGGCCAAGCATAGGGCGGCGACCTTCACTATCATCACAGGATTATCAGCCAACAAGCGCCGGCGATGTCCCAGCTCACCTCTCCTCTTGCCGAACCGCCCACCAGCGAGTCCGCGCGCCATCTGGCACTGGCACTGATCATTCTGGTCGGCTGCTCGGTGCTCGGGCTGGTGGCCTGGGAAGCGCTGACGGCGCGCCAGCAAGCGCTCGACGCCGCGCAAGTCACGGTGTCGAACCTATCGCGCTCACTGACCCAGCATGCCGAAGACACGGTCGGGGAAGCCGAGACGATATTGGCTGATCTGGTCGAGCGGGTTCACAACGATGGGGTCAAGGGCGCGCAGCATGAACGCCTGCATCGGGTGCTCAAACAGACCACCGCCGCCCTCGATCAACTGCACGGCCTCTTCATCTATGGCGCCGACGGCCGCTGGCTGGTGACCTCGAACGATGTCGACCCGCCTAACGCCAATAATGCCGATCGCGAATATTTCACCTGGCACCGCACCCATCCCGGCCCTGCCTTGCATATCGGCGCGGTGATCGTCAGCCGTTCCACGGGGGAACTGATCATCCCCGTCTCGCGGCGCCTGGACAACGCCGACGGCTCTTTTGGCGGGGTGGTGCTGGCGACCTTGAAGGTCGAATACTTCAAGAAGTTCTACGACGGCTTCGATCTCGATGAGCAAGGCGCGATCGTTCTGGCACTGGGCGACGGCACTATCCTGATTCGCCGTCCATATGACCCGAAGATAATCGGTACCAGCCTTGCTAAAGGCGTGATCTACAGCCAGATGCTGCCGCACGCCCCGACGGGTGCGCGGATGCTGCCGTCGCTGATCGATGGCGTGACCCGCATGATCGCGTACCGAGCCTCCAGCGTGTACCCGCTGCTGATCTACACCTCACAGCCCGAGTCGGCGATCTTCGCTGGCTGGCGTGCCAACCTGCTGCGTTCGGCGGTACTGGTAGCGCTGGTGTTCGCCGTGCTGGGGGCCTTCGCCATCCTGTTGCTGCGCCAGATTCGCCATAACCAGAGCACCGAGGCGGACTTGCTGCTGGCCCACGCCAGCCTGCAGCAGATGGCCATGCAGGACGGCCTCACAGGCCTGGCCAATCGCCGCCAGCTGGATCTGGCCCTGCCCCAGGAGATCGGCCGCACCGTCCGCAGCGGCCGCCCGCTGGGGCTGATCATGCTTGATATCGATCACTTCAAGCGTTTCAACGATCTATACGGCCACCCTGCCGGTGATGCCTGCATTCGTGACGTCGGGCGCGCGATTCTGGGATGCGTCGGGCGCGCCGGCGATCTGGTCGCCCGCTACGGTGGCGAGGAGTTGCTGGTGCTGCTCCCCGAAAGCGACGCCCCCGGCACCTGGCGTGTGGCGCAGCGCATCGTCGAAGCCGTGCGCGCGCTGGGCATCAAGCATGCGGGCAGTGAGCACGGGATCGTCACGGTCAGCGCCGGGCTGCATGTCTGGACCGTCACCCACCCGATTCCGACTCCCGAGGCGCTGATCGCCGCCGCTGACGTCGCGCTGTACGCTGCCAAGCACGGCGGGCGCAACCAGGTCTTTCCGACGCTCGATGAGCCGATCCGGGTGCGCCCCCAAGTGTTTTGAGCCCCAGTACGCTTAAAAACCCAGCAGCGGCTGCTCATGGATACGCAGCGTGCTCAGCTCGATGAAGGTGAAAAACCCTTCGCTCCAACCTGCGGTATCGATATGGAAGACATTGCCCAACTGCCGTGCCCGGCGCAGGGGCGTATGGCCGACCACCACCGCACGCACGTCCTTGACCCCACTGAAATCACGACGCTTGAGACGCGAGCGCGACCACTGGAAGGTCTCGTCGACGCCGCCGCCGGCATTCGGGTCATAGCCTTCTTGCAGCTCATGGGTTTGCAGGTAAGTGCGCAATGTGGTCCAGCTGGGGAACGGACAGTCCGCATGCACCAGACCGACCAGGCCGTCGGCGGTTTCGATCTCGATGGCCACTGGCAAGCGCCGGAAACGCTGGGCATAGCGCTCGCGGGTAGCCTGCGGGCTGTCGATGAACCAGGCGCCGCCACTGTGCCGATAATCCATCAGGTTGAGCCGCGAGTGACCGGCCATCAGTTGCAAGGTCAGGACCTCATGATTGCCCTGCACGGCGAAGAACCAGGGCTTCTCCAGCCAGTCGAGGGCATCGAAGCTGTCGGGGCCGCGGTCGACCAGGTCGCCGACGCTGAACAGGCGGTCGACGGCCGGATCGAAACCCAGTTGGTCCAGTGCGGCTTGCAGGCGATAGAAATGCCCGTGGATATCGCCCACGGCAAAATCACGCCCGTGGGCGTTGGCCGAAAAATGGGCGAACTGACTCATGGTGTTGCTCTCCTGGAATGCAAGCATGAACGACTGATCATGGTTGCGGGCTGAATATCAGTGAATCGCGGATGCCCTTGACCGCTGTTTCGTTATCGCTGTAACCCTGGGCCGATCCGGCATAGGACAATGACCAGGCGCTGCCTTGGGCCGTGGCGGCCACCAAGGTCTGGGTCATCACGTGGCCGCCGTTGAGCAGCACCTTGCAGGTGGTTTCCATGGCCGCCAGATTACCCAGTGTACCGGGATGGATGCTGTTGCAGACGCTTTGATAGCCACCCTTGGAGAAATCGACCTGCATCGCCTTGCGCATTTGCAGCAGTACGCCGGCCAGATTGACCTGATGGTCGGCCGCCAGTGGCGTGCGCGTCAATTCCACCACCATGGCCGGATCGCCGTTGCCGTCGGCCTTGACCGCGCGCTGGCGTCGCGCCTGATCGGCGCCCGGCGCTGGCAGATTTTCGACCTGCCAGCCGGGAGGCCAGACGATCAAACTGTCATCGGCGAGGGTCGGCGCGGTGCAAAACACCAGTATCCAAGGGAGGCATTTCAACGCGCGACGAGGCCGCCCTCCTTTCAAAACAACAGAACACAATGCCAAGGTGCACAACTCGCTGGCGAGAAAATCGAAGCGCCCAGTCTCGCAGAGCCTGCCGACCGGTTTCAATGGGCGGCCGGAAAACAGCGCTTGACCGCCACCAGATAATTTATCCGCCTATCGCCCGTGGCGCAGAATAAAACGCCTGCTCGTTCCTCTTCGACCCGGCCATTAAGGACATTTATTCTCCCGAGGCCGTCGTAAACTGATGCCATCGGCCCGCAGCGATCGGGCCTGCCACACCGTTGCACCCCACCCATAAAAAGCACAAAAGCGAGGGTTGTGAAGCGTGAATACCCCCTACGAGCCCCTGCGGCTGCATGTCCCCGAACCCAGCGGTCGGCCAGGCTGCAAGACCGACTTTTCCTATCTCAACCTGGCCGGCGCCGGCAGTGCGCGCAAGCCGCCCATCGATGTCGAACCCCGCGACACTCAAGACTTGGCCGTGGGCCTGGTGCGGGTGCTCGACGAACAGGGCCGCGCAGTAGGCCCCTGGGCACCACAACTGCCCGCCGAAACCCTGATCGAGGGGCTGCGGGCGATGATTCGCACGCGGCTGTTCGATACCCGCATGGTCACCGCCCAGCGCCAGAAGAAGATGTCGTTCTACATCCAGAGCCTGGGCGAGGAAGCCATCGGCTGCGCCCATGCCATGGCCTTGCAGTACGACGACATGTGTTTCCCCACCTACCGCCAGCAAGGCATTCTCATGGCCCGCAAGGTACCGCTGCTGGAACTGATGTGCCAGTTGCTGTCCAACGAGCGCGATCCGCTCAAGGGCCGTCAGTTGCCTGTCATGTACTCGCACAAGGAAGCCGGTTTCTTCACCATTTCCGGCAACCTGGGCACGCAGTTCATTCAAGCCGTGGGCTGGGGCATGGCCTCGGCGATCAAGGGCGACACCCGTATCGCCTCCGGCTGGATCGGCGACGGCGCCACGGCCGAGGCCGACTTTTATAACGGCTTGACCTTTGCCCACGTGTACCGCGCCCCGGTGATCCTCAACGTGGTCAACAACCAATGGGCGATCTCCAGCTTCCAGGGCATCGCCGGCGGTGAGGCGACGACCTTCGCCGGGCGTGGCGTGGGCAGCGGCATCGCTTCCTTGCGGGTGGACGGCAACGACTTCCTCGCCGTGTACGCGGTCAGCCAGTGGGCCGCCGAACGGGCGCGACGCAACCTCGGCCCGACGCTGATCGAGTGGGTCAGCTATCGCGCGGGGCCGCACTCGACTTCCGACGATCCTTCCAAATATCGCCCCGCCGACGACTGGAGCCTGTTCCCCCTGGGTGACCCGATCGCCCGCCTCAAGCTGCATCTGATCGAGCTGGGCGCCTGGAGCGATGCCGAGCACAGCGCTGCGGTCGCCGACATCGACGCCGAGATCATCGCCACCTTCAAGGAGGCGCAGCGCTACGGCACCCTCAACGATGGTCACGTGGCCAGCGATATCAGCATCTTCGACGATGTGTACTCCGAGCTGCCCGAGCACTTGCGCCTGCAACGCCAGCAGATGCAGGACCTGGCCAGCGCCCATGGTCAAGGGAGCAACGCAGCATGAACAGTCAGACCGAATTGCAACCGGCGCTGCACAACGCCAGTGCCACCACGGTAATGACCATGGTCCAGGCGATCCGCTCGGCCATGGACGTAATGCTGGAGCGCGACGACAACGTCATCGCCTTCGGTGAAGACATCGGCTATTTCGGCGGCGTGTTCCGCTGCACCGAAGGCCTGCAGGCCAAGTACGGCCAATCGCGGGTATTCGATGCGCCGATCTCCGAGGGCGGTATCGTCGGCGCGGCGGTAGGCATGGGCGCCTACGGTTTGCGGCCGGTGGTCGAGATCCAGTTCGCCGACTACGTCTACCCCGCCTATGACCAGATCACCTCCGAGGCCGCGCGCCTGCGCCATCGCTCCGCCGGCCAGTTCAGCGCGCCACTGACCCTGCGCATGCCCTGTGGCGGCGGTATCTACGGCGGGCAGACCCACAGCCAGAGCCCGGAGGCCATCTTCACGCAGGTGTGCGGCCTGCGCACCGTCATGCCGTCCAACCCCTATGACGCCAAGGGTCTGCTGATCGCCTCCATCGAGTGCGACGATCCGGTGATCTTCCTCGAACCCAAACGCCTGTACAACGGCCCCTTCGACGGCCATCACGAGCGGCCGGTGATGCCGTGGTCCAAACATCCGGCCAGTGCGGTGCCCGAAGGTTATTACCGGGTGCCGCTGGATTGCGCGGCCATCGCCCGCCCCGGCCGGGCCGCCACGGTGCTGACCTATGGCACCACGGTGCATGTCGCCGTGGCCGCTGCCGAGGAGACCGGCATCGACGCCGAGGTGATCGACCTGCGCAGCCTGTGGCCGCTGGACCTGCAAGCCATCGTCGACTCGGTGCGCAAGACCGGCCGTTGCGTGGTGGTGCACGAAGCGACTCGAACCTGCGGGCTCGGTGCCGAACTGGTGGCACTGGTACAGGAGCATTGCTTCCAGTGGCTGGAAGCACCGGTCGAACGGGTGACCGGCTGGGATACCCCCTACCCCCATGCCCAGGAATGGGCTTATTTCCCCGGCCCGACCCGTGTTGGCGCGGCCCTGCAACGCGTCATGGAGGTTTGAATGGGTACTCACGTCATCAAGATGCCGGACATCGGCGAAGGCATTGCCCAGGTCGAACTGGTGGAGTGGTTCGTCAAGGTCGGCGACAGCGTCAGTGAAGACCAGGTGGTGGCCGATGTCATGACCGACAAGGCGACGGTCGAGATCCCCAGCCCGGTCAGCGGCACGGTGATCTCCCTGGGCGGCGCCCCGGGGGATGTCATGGCGGTGGGCAGCGATCTGATCCGCATTGCGGTAGAGGGTGGGGCCGAGCAACGAGAAGCGCCCGATCTGCAAGTGCCCGAAGCGTCGCCAGCCGCTACGGAGCCGGACGCTGGAGGGGCACAGGCTATGCCCGCGACTGCGCCGGCCTGTACCCCACAGGACACCCGGCCTGCCCCGGTCGACATCGAGGATAACCAATCGGTCGCGGTGAACACGCGAACCGCTGCCACCGATAGCGGTGGAAATGACCAAGGCAACGGCCGTGCGTTGGCCGCACCCGCAGTGCGTAAACGCGCAAGTGATCTGGGGATCGATCTGCACAGCGTCGACGGCAGCGGTCCAGGCGGGCAAATTCTGCACGCTGACCTCGATGCCAGATTGCAGTCCCCACGCACGGCTCGTCCAGCCGTCTCTGCCGTGCATCAAGACAGCGAGCAGCAGATCCCGGTCATCGGCCTGCGGCGCAAGATCGCCGCACGCATGCAGGATGCCAAGCGTCGCGTCGCTCACTTCAGCTATGTCGAGGAAATCGACGTCACCGCCGTCGAGGCCCTGCGCATCGAACTAAATCAACGCTGGGGCGAGCAGCGCGGACGCCTGACATTGCTGCCCTTGCTGGTACGAGCGCTGGTGGTGGCGGTACGCGAGTTTCCGCAGATCAATGCCCGCTATGACGACGAGGCCCAGGTGATCACCCGCCATGGCGCGGTGCATCTGGGCGTCGCGACCCAGAGTGACAACGGCCTGATGGTGCCGGTGCTGCGCCATGCCGAAGCCAACGACCTGTGGAGCAACGCCAAAGAGATTCAGCGCCTGGCCGAGGCCGCGCGCCGAGGCAAGGCAACGCGCGAAGAACTCAGCGGCTCGACCCTGACCCTCAGCAGCCTGGGAGCCTTGGGCGGGATTGTCTCGACACCGGTGGTCAATACTCCGGAAGTGGCGATCGTCGGGGTCAACCGCATCGTCGAACGGCCGGTGGTGATCGACGGGCAGATCGTGATTCGCAAGATGATGAACCTGTCCAGTTCCTTCGATCATCGAGTGGTAGACGGCATGGACGCGGCGAAATTCATCCAGGCAGTCAGGCGCTTGCTCGAGCAGCCGTCGCTGCTGTTCATCGACTGATCGGCCTGTCTGCGCAGAACTGTAGCGAGGGGGCTTGCCCCCGATACGGAGTGTCAGTCACAGCAGATGTGCCTGATATTCCGTATCGGGGGCAAGCCCCCTCGCTACAGGATCAGCAGGTAACCTTGCTTCTATCCATGCGGTGCTTTGCGCTATCCTCACGCCCCTGCCTACCACCACATAAGGAGCGCACCCCGATGGCACCCAAGGATCTGTTAATCGCAATGGTCGTGATCATTGCCTGGGGCCTGAATTTCGTGGTGATCAAGATCGGCCTCGACGGCTTGCCACCCATGCTCCTGGGCGCGCTGCGGTTCACCCTGGTGGCCTTCCCTGCACTGCTGTTCGTCAAGCGTCCGCAACTGCCCTTGCGCTGGCTGGTAGCCTATGGCTTGACCATCTCCGTCGGGCAATTCGCCTTTCTGTTCGAAGCCATGGCCCACGGCATGCCGCCGGGGCTGGCGTCGCTGGTGCTGCAGGCGCAAGCCTTCTTCACGTTGTTTTTCGCCGCGGCGTTTCTCGGTGAAAAACTGCGCGCAGCCAGCCTCATCGGTTTGATCGTCGCCGCCCTGGGCCTGGCGCTGATCGGCTTCGATGGCTCACGGCCGACGCCGCTCATCGCAGTGGTGCTGACGCTGTGCGGCGCCGCCATGTGGGCCATGGGCAACATCATTACCCGGCGCTTCGGCAACATCAATCTGGTCGGTCTGGTGGTCTGGGGAGCGCTGATTCCGCCGATCCCCTTCTTCGCCCTGTCGTTGTGGCTCGAAGGGCCGGCGCTGATCGAGCAATCGTTGCTGCACATCGGCCTGCACTCGATCCTGGCACTGTGCTATCTGGCTTTCGTTGCCACCATGCTCGGCTACAGCCTGTGGAGCAAGTTGCTCTCGCGCTATCCGGCCGGCAAGGTGGCGCCCTTCTCGCTGCTAGTGCCGGTCATCGGCCTGGCATCGGCGGCGCTGCTGCTCGATGAACGCCTCGGCGAATTGCAGTGGATGGGCGGAGCTCTGGTCATGGCGGGCCTTGCGATCAACGTGTTCGGCCCCAATCTGTGGCGGCGCTTGCAACCGGTACAGGTTTGAATCGACTTAGCTGTAGCGACGGGGCTTGCCCCCGATATTGGGTGTCAGGCACATTCGCTGTGACTGATACTCCGTATCGGGGGCAGCCCCCTCGCTACAGTCATAGACCTCCAACAACAAGATCCCTGCCCATGACCTTCAGCAATCTCCCCGCCGACAGTTGGCTCAATACCTCCGTCCACCACGCTTGGCTGAAAGTCGAAGCCCAGCGCCTGCTCGCGTTCGCCCATGCGGCGCAGATGCCTGGCGGCTTTGGCGCGCTCGATCGCTACGGCAAGCTGGCCGAAGACGCCCGCGCCGATACGCTGCACACGGCGCGCATGGTTCATTGTTTCTCCATCGCCCACCGTCAGGGCGTCGAAGGCGCCGCTGCGCTGGTGGATCACGGTGTCGCGGCACTGCGCGGCGCGCTGCGCGATGCGGTCTTCGGAGGCTGGTTCGGCTGCCCGGACGCTGCCGATGGCGACACCGACAAACCCGCCTACCGGCATGCCTTCGTCGCCCTGGCCGCCAGTTCGGCGTACGTTGCCGGTCGGCCTGAGGCCAAGGCCTTGCTGGACGACGCAGTGGGCATCGTGGAGCGCTATTTCTGGCGGGAAGACGAAGGCGCCTTGTGCGAGAGTTTTTCCCGGGACTGGCAGCACACCGAGGCCTACCGCGGCGGCAACAGCAACATGCACGGCACCGAGGCGTTTCTCGCCCTGGCCGATGCCTTGCAGGCGCCGGTGTGGCTCGATCGAGCGTTGCGTATCAGCGAACGGATCATCCACCAGCACGCACGCGCGCACCACGACATGCCGGTAGAGCATTTCGACGCGCACTGGCAACCCCTGCTCGACTACAACCAGGACAAGCCCGACGACCTGTTCCGCCCCTTCGGCCAGACGCCCGGGCATGCCTACGAATGGGCGCGGCTGCTGCTGCATCTCGAGGCCGCACGGCAAGCCGCCGGGCTGTCGACCCCAGAGTGGCTACTGACCGATGCGCGGCGCCTGTTCGCAGCCGCCACACGCCATGGCTGGGAGGTAGATGGTGAACCCGGTATCGTCTATACCCTCGACTGGCACCAGCGACCGGTGGTGGCCGACCGCCTGCACTGGACCCTCGCCGAAGCCGTCGCCGCGGCCGGCGCACTGCTGCAGCGTACCGGCGAGTTCGAATACGAGCAGTGGTATCGCTGCTTCTGGGATTACATCGACACCTGGCTGATCGATCGCCAGCACGGCAGCTGGCATCACCAACTGGGCGCCGACAATCAGCCCAGCCATAGCATCTGGCCAGGCAAACCGGACCTTTATCACGCCTATCAGGCCACGCTGCTGCCACTCCTGGCGCTGCACCCGAGCCTGGCCAGCGCCGCGTTCTGACCCTTGGTCGTCTTTAGCGATGGTTGAGCGCCAACCATCGCTTTCATTGACCCGCGTAGGAAAATCTTCACATTGCAGGGCTAGGCTTGGGGTCCCACTCAAAGGGTCCATCCGATGAATACCTCCGCAGAACACCTACACCGCGCCGTAGAAGCGCGTCCTCGTCTCGATCATCCCATGGGTAAACGCAGCATCCTGTTGTTCTGCGGCCTGCTGATCCTGGGCATGGTCATCACCGCCTACGGCATTTTCAGCGATGTCGATCAGGCTGGCAGCGTCGCCACCACCTGGATGCCCTATGGCCTGCTGGGGCTAGCGCTGTTGATCGCCTTGGGCTTCGAGTTCGTCAACGGTTTCCATGACACCGCCAACGCGGTCGCCACGGTCATCTATACCCATTCGCTGCCGGCCAACGTCGCAGTCGTCTGGTCCGGGTTCTGCAACTTTGCCGGGGTATTGTTCTCCAGTGGTGCGGTAGCGTTTGGCATCATCGCTCTGCTGCCCATCGACATGATCCTGCAGGTGGGCTCCAGCAACGGTTTCGCGATGATCTTCGCCCTGTTGATCGCCGCCATCATCTGGAACCTGGGCACCTGGTGGTTCGGGCTGCCGGCGTCCTCGTCCCATACCCTGATCGGCTCGATCCTGGGCGTCGGTATCTGCAGCGCCCTGATCAATGGCCGCCCCGGTACCGAAGGCGTGGACTGGACCCAAGTCACCAAGGTCGGCTACACCCTGCTGCTCTCACCCTTGGTCGGCTTTGTCTGTGCCGCGCTGCTGCTGATGTTCATGCGTATTTTGATCAAGCAGCGCGAGCTGTACCGTGCGCCAGTCGGCAATTCGCCACCACCGGCATGGATCCGTGGCCTGCTGATCCTGACCTGCAGCGGCGTATCCTTCGCCCACGGCTCCAACGACGGCCAGAAGGGCATGGGCCTGATCATGCTGATTCTGGTGGGCACCCTGCCCATGGCTTACGCCTTGAACCGCGCCGTCCCCTCGACCCAGACCACGCAGTTCGTCGCGGTCGCGCAGGTCACACACGATGGCCTGGTGCAAGCCGTCCCTGGCCCTGCGCCTGCCGACTCGCGCGCTGTGTTGCTGGAATTCGTGCGCAGCCATCAGAACAGCCCGCAGGTGGTTCCGGCACTGGCCGACGTCACCGGCAAGATCGCCGACGAAGTACAGAACTACGGCACGCTGGACCGGGTCCCCGCCCAGGCCATGACCAACGTGCGCAACGACATGTTCCTGACTTCCGAAACCATTCGCCTGGTCAACCAGCAGCATCTGGCCACGCTCAGCGCCCAGACGCAGACCAACCTCAACGAGTTCAAGCGTCAGATCGATGAAGCCACCCGATTCATCCCGTCGTGGGTGAAGATTGCCGTGGCCATTGCCCTGGGGCTGGGCACCTTGGTGGGCTGGCGGCGTATCGTGGTGACCGTCGGCGAGCGCATCGGCAAGACCCACCTCACCTACGCCCAGGGCGCGAGTGCCGAACTGGTGGCCATGGCGACCATCGGCGCCGCGGACATGTTCGGCATGCCGGTCTCCACCACCCACGTACTTTCCTCCGGCGTCGCCGGCACCATGGCCGCCAATGGCAGCGGCCTGCAGTGGGCGACGGTACGCAATCTGCTGATGGCCTGGGTGTTCACGCTGCCTGCGGCGATGCTGCTGTCGGCCGGCTTGTATGCCTTGTTTCACGCCATCTTCTAAGTGGCCGTAGGGCGAGGGGCAACCCCCTAGCCGCTCCGGGAAAAAAGCCCTGCGATGCCTGAGGGATTGTCTACGCTTTGAGAAGAATAATGGCGTAGACACGCGTTCGAGGGCATCCATGAAATCCATAAAAGAAATGCTCCACTGGTCCGCTTTCAGCGGTTATGTGCAGGCTGCCGATGTTTACGCCAAGGGCCGACCCGGCTATCCGCCCCAGGTCGACAAGTGGTTGAAGGAGGTCATCAAGGTCGGCCAAAACACCGTGGTGCTGGATCTGGGTGCCGGTACCGGCAAGTTCACCCAGCACCTGCTCGACCTCGAGGCCAAGGTCATCGCCGTGGAACCGGTGCAGGCGTTGCTCGACAGGTTCAAGAAGAATTTCCCCCAGGTGCCCGCCTATCTGGCGGCCGCTGAAGAGCTACCGGCAGAGTTGCACGATCACTCGATAGATGTGGTGGTCTGCGCTCACGCCTTTCACTGGTTCGCCAACAACGACGCCATGGCGCAGATCCATAGGGTGCTCAAGCCCGGCGGGCGCCTGGTGATGCTGTGGAATCTGCGCGATACCCGCGAGCCATGGGTCGCCGAGGTGGCGGGATTGGTGAGCGAGGTGGCGAGTGACAACCCGCGGTACTACAGCCAGGAATGGCGCAAGGTCTTCCCGTACGGCAAGTTTGCGCCGCTGCACGAGGAGCATTTCGCCCACTTGCACACCGGCGCGCCCGAGGATGTGATCGTCAACAGGGTCAAGTCGATCAGCTTTATCGCCTCCAAGCCCCAGGCCGAGCGGGACGAAATCCTGGCCAAGGTGCGTGGCGTGATCGCCGATCATGTGGACCTCAAGGGCAAGGAGCAGGTCTCGGTGCCCTACGATACGGCGGCGTTCTATACGGTGAAGATCCTTCCCTGACGTGCTGCGCTGCCTGATCCGGCCTCTTCGCGAGCAAGCTCTGCTCCCACACAGGGCAAGCTCTGCCCCCATACAGACTGTCTGAGCAAGCTCTGCCCGCACACAGTCTGTGGGAGTGAACTCTGCCCCTGCACAGGCTGTTCGAGCAATTCCTGCCCCCACGCTGTCTGTGGGAGCCGGGCTTGCCCGCGAAGACATCCTCGCAGACGCCATCGCCGCCCCAGGCATGCGATCAAGCCGAAGGCAAAGCGTTACCGCCGATAGAGGTATCCGGCGAAACACGCGGCTCCGGTGGCTTGACCAGTTCACGCGCGACGCTCAGCACCACCACCGCCGCGATCAGATCGAACGCCGCCAGCACCACGAACAGCGGGCTATAACCGACCTTGGTCACCAGCACGCCGAACACCATGGTGAACGCCGCCGCCCCTAGATAGCCGAACATCCCGCCCATACCGGTAGCGGTGGCTACTTCATTCTTGCCGAACGAGTCTGAAGTGATGGAATACAACGCTCCGGACAACGTCTGGTGCGCAAAGCCACCGATGCACAGCAACGCAATGGCTGTATAAGGGCTGTCCACCAGACCGATGCAGGCCGGGCCGATCATGCACGAGCAACCGAACAGCATCACCAGCTTGCGAGACGTGAACAGCGACACCTTCAGGTAGCGGTGGAAGAACGGGCTCAGGTAACCACCCAAAACACAGCCGATATCCGCAGCCAGGAACGGCAGCCAGGCGAACATGGCGATTTCCTTGATGTTCATGTGCCGCTCGGTCATCAGGTACAGCGGGATCCAGGCGTTGAATGTCTGCCAGGCCGGCTCGGAAAGAATCCGCGCGGAGGCGATGGCGTAGAAGTTGCGCGAGGTGATGATCTTTTTCCAGCTGCCTTTTTGCTGGGGCACATCCTTGAAGTGCGCCTCCTGGCCGGAGAGGATGTACTCGCGCTCATTGTCACTGAGGGCTTTTTGATCCCGTGGATGCTTGTACAGCACGGCCCACAAGCCGGTCCAGAGGATACCCAGGCCGCCTACCACCAGAAACGCCAACTCCCAGCCACTGTGCAGAATGGCCCAGACCACCAGCGGCGGCGCCAGCAGCGCACCGAAGGAGGAGCCGATGTTGAACCAGCCGATCGCAACCGAACGCTCCTTGGCCGGGAACCACTCGGTGGTTGCCTTGACCCCGGCAGGCAGACCTGCGGCCTCGGTCAACCCCAACAGCCCGCGCAGGAACGCCAGGCTCTGCCAGCCCGTGGCCATGGCCGCGCCAGCGCAGGCCACCGACCAGGCCAGGGCGAAAATGGCAAAACCCATCTTGGTGCCGATGGCGTCGATGATGTAGCCCGCCACCGGTTGCATCAGCGCGTAGCAGACCTGCCACGCGACCACGATCTGGGCGTATTGCGCGGTAGAAATGCTCAAGTCGGTCATCAAGGTCGGTGCGGCCACCGACAGGGTATTGCGGGCCAGATAGTTGACCACCAGGCCGGCCGTGACCAACCCGACCATCCACCAGCGGATGCCTTTGATTTTCATCGTTTCACCTGAATTTGTTGTTGGAATGTGAAGGCTGGGGCCGGTACGACAGACGTCGCCCTCCCCCATGACGGCTGTGCTCAGCCGACGGGTGCAGGCAGAAACGACGGGCTGCCGAAGACCTCGGCTGACGATCGGGTATCGAGAATACGTGTACGGCACAGCCGACGAGGGAGGTTCATCATGGCGGTCTACTCGGGTTTTATTGTTATGTGGCGACGCCGTTGGGGAAACAGGTCGTCGTACCACTGCGCTATTTATAGCTAGTTGTTTCTAGATATGTCAAACGAAAAAGTTGCACCTGTCATGATGACTGACGGGTTCTGCAAATGACTTAAATCGGCGATGTACCCTAGTCAATATCGGAATTAAAGGACCTTATCGTCAGCGCTGGCGACAGCGTCGCAAATCACAGACATCGGATCTTGTACGACAACATGACAGCTGACAGAATGTCCGCAACCTGAGCTAGGCTTAGCCTTTGCAGTGCCTTCCAATAACAATTCGGGATTTTCTTCATGAGCAGCAGCCCTACCCCCTTCAATCGCCTTCTGTTGACCGGTGCCGCTGGTGGCCTGGGCAAGGTTCTGCGCGAACGCCTCAAGCCCTACGCCAAGGTGCTGCGGCTGTCCGACATCGCCGAAATGCCTGCAGCCACCTCGGAGCATGAAGAAGTCGTGCGTTGCGACCTTGCCGACAAGCAGGCGGTCGACCGGTTGGTCGAAGGTGTCGATGCGATCCTGCACTTCGGCGGGGTGTCCACCGAGCATTCGTTCGAGACCATCCTCGGCGCCAATATCTGCGGCACTTTCCACATCTACGAGGCGGCTCGCCGCCATGGCGTCAAGCGGGTGATCTTCGCCAGCTCCAATCACGTGATCGGCTTTCACCAGCAGACCGAGACCCTGGACGCCCATTGCTTGCGCCGCCCGGACAGCTATTACGGACTGTCGAAGTCATATGGCGAGGACCTGGCGAGTTTCTATTTCGACCGTTACGGCATCGAGACCGTCAGCGTGCGCATCGGCTCCTCCTTCCCGGAACCGCAAAACGTGCGGATGCTCGCCACCTGGTTCAGCTATGACGATCTGGTGCAGTTGATGGAGCGCTCGCTGTATGCCACCGATGTAGGGCATACGGTGGTTTATGGCGTCTCGGACAACGCCGCCGGCTGGTGGGACAACCGCTATGCCGCACACCTGGGCTACGCGCCGAAGGACAGCTCCGAGCCGTTTCGCGAGAAGGTCGAGGCCTTGCCGCCGCTGCCGGCCAATGATCCGCAGCGCATCTATCAGGGCGGTGCGTTCGCGGCGATGGGGCCTTTCGAGGACCAATAGCGTTCAGCGATACCCGCGCGCCTGCAGATCGAACAGTTGCGCATAGCGCCCGCCAGCCGCCATCAGGCTGGCGTGGTCGCCGCGCTCCAGCACCCGTCCCTGGTCCAGCACGACGATATGGTCGGCGTTGCGCACGCTGGAAAACCGGTGGCTGATCAGCAGCGTCATGCGCCCGCGCGCGTACTCGCGAAAGTGTTCGAATACCGCCGCTTCGGCACTGGCATCCAATGCCGCAGTAGGTTCGTCGAGAATCAGGATATCGGCCTCGCGGCGCATGTAGGCCCGTGACAGGGCGATCTTCTGCCACTGCCCGCCCGACAGCTCCTGGCCACCGGCGAACCAGCGCCCCAACTGCGTGCCGTATCCCTGCGCCAGCCCCTCGATGAAGGGCGCGGCCATGCCCTGCTCCGCCGCGTCCTGCCAGCGCTGACGATCATCGAATGCCCGCACATCGCCCACGCCGAGGTTCTCGCCGACCGAGAACTGATAACGGATGTAATCCTGAAAGATCACCCCGATACGTTCACGCAGCGCGGTTTCGTTCCAGCTTTGCAGGTCGCTGCCGTCCAGCAGAATGCGGCCCTGCTCGGGCTGATACAGGCGGGTGATGAGCTTGATCAGGGTGGTCTTGCCCGAGCCGTTTTCGCCCACCAGCGCCACGCTGCGCCCAGGCGCCAGATGCAGGTCGATGCCCTCCAGCGTCATGCGCTCGGCACCGGGATAACGAAACCCCACACCCTCGAGGCGCAGGCCGTCACCGGGCTTGATCCCCACCGTGAGGCTGCCGCCCACCGCGGTCACCGGTTGCGCCAGGTACTCATGCAGGTCGGCCAGGTACAGGCCATCCTCGTACAAGCCGCTGATCGCGCTCAGGCTGCTGCTCACCGCGCCTTGCCCCTGCTTGAACAGCACCAGGTACATGGTCATCTGCCCCAGGCTGATATGCCCTCCCACCGTGTCGATCACCACCCAGGCATAGGCCAGATAAAACGCCGCAGTACCCAACAATCCCAGGGCGAAACCCCAGCTGTCGCGGCGCAAGGTCAGGCGTCTGTCCTCAGCGTACAGGCGCCCATAGGCGTCACGGTAACGCTGCAATAACAGCGGCGCGAAGCCGAACAATTTGACCTCCTTGATATGCGCCTCTTGCGACAGCAGCGCTTCTATGTAGCTTTGGCGGCGGCTTTCCGGGGCACGACGGGTGAACAATCGGAACGCATCGCCGGAGAAATGCGCCTCGGCGAAAAACACCGGCAGCGCGCCGATCAGCAATATCGCCAGTGCCCAGGGCGAAAAATGCACCAGCAAGACGGCGAAGCTGATCAGCTGGATCAGGTTCTGTACCAGTCCGAGGGACTTGGTCACCAGCGCCAGCGGCCGCGTCGAGGCCTCACGCCGGACCCGTACCAGCTTGTCGTAGAACTCGGAGTTCTCGAACTGCAACAACGAGAGGGTCTGGGCCTTTTCCAGGATCAGCAGATTGACCTTCTGCCCCAACTGCGCCCGCAGCAACGACTGCTGCACCGACAGCCCACGCTGCGCAGCGGCCAGCAAGGCCAGCACCCCGGCCTCCAGCAATACGTAGCGCAGCACCGGCCACAGCGGCGGCCCTTGGGGCGTGGCCGGCAAGGCCATGGAATGCACCACCGCATCGACGATGCGCTGCCCGACCCAGGCCGCTAGTGCCGGCAGCATGCCGGCCACCAGCGTGGCGATGATCAGGCCGATGAACAGCCCGCGCGACGTTTGCCATACCAGGCCCATGGCCCGCGCCGCCTGAACGAAGAATCCACTGAAACGTTGGAGCACTGGCATGCGACGATGAGCCTCGCGGTTATAAAGTTGTGTCAGGATATAATCAGCCCAATGATGGTCAGTTAACCCATGAAATTACAGAAAACTTTTCCTCTGCCTTTCTGGTTGCGGCGCTTGTTGCGCCCGCTGCTGGACCCTTATCGCCGCTATCGGCACGCGCGGTTCATTCATGCCGGGCGTATCGTCGTCAGCCTGCTGGCCAGTATCCTGCTGACCACCGGCCTCAACCTGCCCCATGGCGAATGGGCCTCGGTGACGCTGCTGATCGTCATTGGCGGCCTGCAGCACCACGGCAACATCGGCAAGAAATCCATCGAGCGCGCCTGGGGCACCCTGATCGGCGCCGGCCTGGGCCTGGCGCTGGTGGCCCAGCAAAACTACCTGGGCCTGCCGCTGCTGACCTATGTGCTGATGTGCCTGGCCTGCGGTTTTTTCGCCTACCACGCCATCGGCAAGGGCGGTTACACCGCGCTGCTGTCGGCGATCACCTTGTTCATCGTCGCCGGCCATGGCGACAACCCGATGTCCGATGGCCTGTGGCGTACGGTCGATATCCTCATCGGTATCGTCCTGGCGCTGGCGTTCTCCTTCGCCCTGCCGCTGTATGCGGTGTACTCGTGGCGCTACAACCTGGCCAGTGGCTTGCGTGATTGCGCGCAAGTGCACGCTCGGTTGATCAATGGCGAGCCAGTGAGCAGCGACGAGCTGGTCAAGCTGATGAATCGCCTCAACGCCACCATGCTGCAGTTGCGTTCGCTGATGCCGTCGGTGTCCAAGGAAGTGCGGGTGTCCATGACTCAGCTCGATGAAATCCAGCGCTTGTTCCGCATGTGCCTGAGCAGCCTCGAACTGCTCGGCAACCTGCGCCCCAACGTCAACGACGAAGGAGCCATGGCGGTATTGCGTGACAATTTGCAGGCCGAGCACCGCAAGATTCGCCATCAGTTCATTGCCATGGCGCGAGCGCTGCAGGCCGGCGCCATCGATCGACTGGAACGCCAGACCGACGCGCCACCCTTGATCGCGGTGCCCGCCGAGTGGGTCGGCTATCAGATGATGACCGTGCAGCTCTCCCACACCCTGGACGCCATGCAGGACAAACTCGCCCGCACGGCGCGGCGCTGGAAGATCTGAGGCTATTACTCCAGCCCCAGGCGTTGATGCCAGTCGGCGATCGACTCCTTGGGGTACTGCTCGAACTGCTGGTCCTTGGGCCCGGCCTGCACCTCGACCCAAGGCGCCTTGGAATCAAGCAGCAGATGGGTATGCTCAGGTGGCACCGGGAGCGGCGTATCGATGGCGCTGGCGAAGGGGTGAATCAACTCCGGCCACTGCGGGCTGAACAGCCATAGCGCGCTGCCGCACAAGTGGCAGAAGTGCCGCTCGGCGCTGCTGGCGTGACTGCGCTGCTCGCCCTTCTCGCGCATCTTGGCGTGATAGATGCTGATATTCTTGCGGCCCTGGACCTTCATGCTCTTCGCATCGCCGCCCAGGTTGATGGCATAGCCGCCACCGCCTTGGGTCTTGCGGCAGATCGAGCAGTAGCAGCGTTGGTAGGGATACGGATGGGCGCTGTCGAGGCTGAAGGTGACGGCGCCGCAGTGGCAAGATCCTTCCAGGTGCATGGTGAGGCTCCCGATCGGTGAGTGTTGAGGATAGACCCCTGCATCGCGCCGACGGTTTCCTCGGATTTCTCCAGGCTACGGCCGCAGATAGCGACCGCTGCAGGCCACCGCCAGCAGCAAGGGGATCAACACGCCCAAGGCCAACGGCAGATCGGTGACGTGGGCCATGAAGCCGATCGCCGCCGGCCCCATCAGAATTCCGGCATAGCCCAGCGAAGTCAGCGCCGGAATCGCCGCGCTCTGGGGCATGCGCGTCTGCCGGCCGATGGCGGTGTACAGCACCGGCACGATGTTGGAGCAGCCGGCGCCCACCAGGGCATAGCCCAGCAGCGCCGCCGGCCAGGCCGGTACCCAGAGGGAAATGGCGATCCCGGCGGCTGCGCAGACGCCGCCGACTATGGTCACCCGCGCGCCGCCCAGGCGATTGACGATGGCATCGCCGGTCAACCGGCCCACCGTCATGGTGGTGGCGAACGCGACGTAGCCGAGGCCCGCGTAGCTGGGGTCCATGTGCCGCGCAGACACCAGGAACACCGCGCTCCAGTCCAGCATCGCGCCTTCGGTGAGAAACACGATAAAACACAGCACGCTGAGCAACAGCACGATGCCGCGGGGCACGGCGAACAGCGGCCCGTCGCTCTCGCTGCCGAACGGCAGCAAACTCGGCGCCGCCCGGTGCAGCGCCAGCAACAGAATCGCGACCACCACCAGCACCGCGATCAGCGGCGTCAGCCCGGCGCTGAGCAACGCCGTTATGCCCGCCGCGCCCATGATGCCGCCCAGACTGAACAACCCGTGAAAGCCCGACATCATCGCCCGCGCACTGGCCTTCTCGACGATGATAGCCTGGATATTGATCGCGCAATCGAGCATGCCCAACGCCGCGCCGAACAACAGCACCGAGGCGATCAACGCCGGCAGGCTGGCAACGCTCGCCAGCAGCGGCAACATCAGGCACATCAATAACCCCGCTGCGCTGATGACCCGGCGGCATCCCAACCGCGCCGTCAAGTAGCCGGCCAACGGCATGGCAAGGATCGAGCCGCCGCCCAGACACAGCAGCACCAAGCCCAGGGTCCCGTCGTCGATGCCGACGCGCTGCTTGGCCAACGGCACCAAGGGCGCCCAACTGGCCATGGAAAACCCGGCAACGAAAAACGCCACGCGGGTGGAAAACTGCTCGCGTTTGCCGGGCAAGGCCCGTGACAGGGAGGTGGTGGAAGACATCGGTCAGCCTTGACAACGGTGACGCGCTGAGGCGCCACGATGGAAAAAAGTGCACTCGGGGTGCAAAAAACAACCAGCGCTGGGCAAGCTTATGCCGTTGTTCATGAACAGTTGGCGAACTTGCGCGCGTCATGACGATCTGTCACCTAGGTAACGACCACAAAGGCCCTCCCCGTGTTCAGTCTGAAACCTACCCTCGCCGCGTTGGCAATGCTCCTCTTCAGTACTCATCTATTGGCTGCCGCTCCGGCCGCCGCCACCACTACCGCACCTGCCACGCCGGCCACCAGCAACACCGCCCAACCCGACGATGACAAATCCGCACTGGTCCAGGGCGGTCTGCTCGGTGCCATCACCACGGGTTTGGATACCGTGCAGGATCAGCTATCGATCGACAACAACGTGCTGGATGCCTGGCGCTTGCGCACCGATCGCGCTGCCGATGAAGTCGATACCCTGATCAGCACGCATTCGAACCGCTCCGTGACCAGCCTGTTGCTGGACTTCGTGATCCTCACGCTGAGCTGGATAGCCACCTTCGTGGTGCTGTCCGGCATCGGCCGCTGGTTGCGCCAGCGAGCGGCCGCCTCGAAGTTTTTCGGCACCCGCACGCGCTTGCTCGGACTG
This sequence comes from Pseudomonas sp. GW821-FHT01A09, assembly GCF_058986725.1. NCBI lineage: Bacteria > Pseudomonadati > Pseudomonadota > Gammaproteobacteria > Pseudomonadales > Pseudomonadaceae > Pseudomonas > Pseudomonas sp. GW821-FHT01A09. Next base: position 50,430 of record NZ_JBYSWB010000017.1, on the reverse strand, counting down.
CTGGGCTATCTGCTGTGCTGGACCCTGCCGGCCATGGCCAGCTTGCCGGTAACCCTGGCGGTGAGTCACCAGCTGGACCTGTCGGTGACCCGCGCCCTGGCCTTGTGCCTGGCCTACTCCACCACCAGCGGGATCTTCTCCACCACGCTGATCCTGTGCGTCATCACCCTGTTCGATATCGGCCACAAGCACCGTGCCGTACAGCTGTTGCGCAGGTACACGCCCATGCGGCTGTTTGCCATTGGTTTTCTCGCAGCGCTGAGCGATGCGTTCGACAGCCCGCAGATCGCCCATCAGTTTGGCGGCAACCTGGCCAGCAGCCTGGCGGTGTTCACCGGCCTGATCGCGACCTTGATGTTCGCCGCGCTGGTGATTCACGTGCGCCGTCCGGTGGCCCATCTGATTCGCAATCGCCCTTACAGGCAGCGCCGTGACCACCGCGCGATTCAGGAAACCCTGCGGATCTTTTCGGGCCTGTGGTATTGGCCGATCCTGCTGATGATCCTCGTGTCGCTGGTGCATCTGGTCGGTGCCCAGGAGAACAGTCAGGCCACGCTGCAACGCGCCTTGATGACCACCGTGCTGCTGGTCAGCGCGGTGTTCGCCAGTACCCTGATGCATCATTTGTTCAGGCCCCACGAACACACCGCTGCCGAGCAGATCCGCCCTTACCGCGAACTGCTGCGCAGCTTGCTGCATGCGCTGTCGCGGATCTTCATTGCCGTGGCGTTCATCGAAATGCTCGGGCGCATCTGGGGCGTTTCCGTGCTAGCGTTCGCCGCCAACAACAGCTTCGGCCGCGCGGTCAGCAATTCGCTGAGCAGCATCGGCCTGATCCTGCTGGTGACCTGGCTGCTGTGGGTGGTGATCGACACCGCCATCCAGGAGGCGCTTAAGCCTGCCGTGGGCAAGCGCAGCACGCGCCAGCCCAGTACGCGGGTCAAGACCATTCTGCCGATGTTGCGCAACGCGGTGAAAATCGTTCTGGTGGTCATCTGCACCATCACCACCATGGCCAACCTGGGTATCAACGTCGCCCCGTTGCTGGCCGGTGCCGGGGTGGTCGGCCTGGCGATCGGCTTCGGTTCGCAGCAACTGGTGCAGGACGTGATCACCGGGCTGTTCATTCTGATCGAGGACACCATCGCCATCGGCGACTGGGTGGTACTCGACTCCGGTCATGCCGGCACCGTCGAAAGCCTGACCATCCGCACCCTGCGCCTGCGTGACGGCAAGGGCTTCGTGCATTCGGTACCGTTCGGCCAGATCAAGGCTGTCACCAACCAGTCGCGGCAGTTCGCCTATGCGTTCTTCTCGGTGCAGGTCAGCTATGACAGCGATATCGACGAAGCCCTGCAGATCATTCGCGACGTCGGTCAGCAGATCAGCGACGACCTGCTGCTCAAGAACAACCTGCAGGGGCCATTGCAGGTGTTCGGGGTCGACAAGATGGACCTCAACGGCATCACCCTCACCGCCCAGTTCCGCACCATTTCCGGCGGGCAGTACGGGGTCAGCCGCTCGTTCAACGAACGCTTGAAGAAGTCCGTGGACCAGACCGACAAGGTCAATTTCGCCCAGTACTACCCTGGAGCACTGGCCTTGCCGGCACCGAGCTGAGTCAGGGTTTAGCGAAAATCCCGACTGCGCACATCGAGGCCATGCAGCAGGGGCGTCATATCCTGCAGATGGCCGGCGATCACGTGGCGCACTTCACCCACGTGTTCCAGCCGGCCACGGACCTGCAGCAACTGCGACCCCACCAGGACCCGGCGCTGGCGCTCGGCCAGGTCGCGCCAGACCACCACATTGATCATGCCGAACTCGTCCTCGAGGGTGACGAAGGTCACCCCACTGGCGGTGCCGGGCCGCTGGCGACCGACCACCAGCCCGGTGACGGTCACCGGGCGCCCATGCTCGACCTCGGCCAACGTCCGAGAGCTGCGACAGCGCAGGCGTTCCAGGCGCGTACGCAGCAATGCCAAAGGGTGCGGTCCCAAGGTGGTGCCGACGCTGGCGTAATCGGCCTGCAGATTTTGCCCCACGCTCGGCACGGGCAAGGCCACGGCGGCTTCCTGGACCGCGGGCAGGCTGGCGAACAGCGGTAACTGCGCTTCGACGCTGGCCACCTCCCAGCGCGCCTGGTGCCGATGCCCGGCCAATGCGCGCAAGGCACCGGCATCGGCCAGACGCTCCAGCGCCGCCGGCTCCAGGCAGGCCCTGGTGGCCAGATCATTGACATCGGCGAAAGGCATCAGCGCCCGCGCCTGGGCGATCCGCTGGCCATCGACCTCCCTGAAGCCCTTGATCATGCGCAAGCCCAGGCGGATGGCCGGCTGGGGCTCACCGTGATCTTCGAGCGAACAATCCCAGTCACTGTGCAGCACATCCACCGGGCGCGTCTGAATGCGGTGGCGGCGCGCATCCTGCAGCACCTGGTCCGGGCTGTAGAAGCCCATGGGCCAACTGTTGATCAGGGCACAGGCGAAGATCGCCGGCTCATGGCATTTGAGCCAGCAACTGGCATAAGTGAGCAAGGCGAAGCTGGCCGCGTGGGACTCGGGAAAACCATAGCTGCCAAAGCCCTTGATCTGTTCGAAGATGCGCGCCGCAAAGGCCTCGGTGTAACCCCGGGCGAGCATGCCTGCGGTCAGGCGCAGTCGGTGCGGTTCGAGGCCGCCGTGGCGTTTCCAGGCGGCCATGGAGCGGCGCAACTGATCGGCCTCGCCGGGGGTATAGCCGGCGGCGACTATGGCCATTTCCATGACCTGCTCCTGGAATAGCGGGATCCCGAGGGTGCGTTCGAAGACTTTTTTCAGCTCCTCGGAGGGATAGTCGACCGGCTCCTCGTTATTGCGTCGGCGCAGATAGGGATGAACCATGTCGCCCTGGATCGGCCCCGGACGGACGATGGCCACCTCGATCACCAGGTCGTAGAAAGTCTCGGGCCTCAGGCGCGGCAGCATGGCCATCTGTGCCCGAGATTCGATCTGGAATACCCCGACCGTATCGGCGCGGCTGATCATTTGGTAGGTCTGGGCGCACTCCTGAGGCACGCTGGCCAGATCCAGTCGTCGCCCTCGGTAAGCGTGCAACAGGTCGAAACTGCGCCGCAGGGCACTGAGCATGCCCAAGGCGAGAATGTCGACCTTGAGCAGGCCCACGGCATCCAGGTCGTCCTTGTCCCACTGAATGACGGTGCGCTCGGCCATGGCGGCGTTTTCTACCGGCACCAGCGTATCCAGCGGGTGTTCGGAGATGACGAAGCCACCGGGGTGCTGGGACAGGTGCCGGGGGAAGCCGATCAATTCGCCGGTCAGCGTTAGCACCCGACGCAACAACGGGCTCTCGGGGTCGAAACCGGCCTCCCGCAGGCGCTCTACCGGCGGAACGTCATCACTGTAGCGGCCCACGCAATCGGCCAGCGCATTGACCTGATCCGGCGGCAAGCCGAGCACCCGAGCGACATCGCGCACTGCCCCGGCACCGCGATAGCTGCTGGCCACGGCAGTCAGCGCCGCTCGCCCGCGGCCATAACGCCGGAACACGTATTGCAGGACTTCTTCACGGCGCTCGTGCTCGAAATCGACGTCGATGTCCGGCGGCTCGTTGCGCTCGCGGGAGATGAAACGCTCGAACAGCATGTTCTGGTTGACCGGATTGATAGCGGTGATCTGCAGCGCATAGCAGACCACCGAGTTGGCCGCCGAACCGCGACCCTGACACAGAATGCTGCGCTCCTTGGCGAAGCGCACGATGTCGTGCACGGTGAGGAAGTAACTCTCGTAGTGCAGATCGGTGATGGTCGCCAGTTCCGTTTCGATCTGCTCACGCACCTTGTCCGTCATGCCCTGCGGCCAGCGCTCCCGGGCACCCTGCAGAGTCAGTTCGCGCAGCCAGGCGCTGGCGGTCTGGCCTTCGGGTACCAGCTCGCGGGGGTATTCATAGCGCAATTGGCCGAGGTCGAAGTGGCAGCGCCGGGCGATCACTTGCGTCTGCTCGAGCAGATCCGCTGGATACAGCTCGGCCAGCGCCGCCAGAGAGCGCAGGTGCCGCTCGCCATTGGCGAACAGGCGGTGGCCGGCTTCGGCCACAAGGGTGTGATGGCGGATGGCGGTCAGGGTGTCCTGCAGTGCTCGGCGGCCGCGGGCATGCATGTGCACATCGCCGACGGCCACCGCGGGCAACCCCAGACGCAGAGCCTGTGCCTGCCAGCTTTGCAGGCGCTTGCTGTCTTCGGCACCGCGGTGCAGGCCGATGCCCAGCCACAGGCGCTCGGCGAACAGGCTGCGCAGCCAGCAGCCATGGTTGTCCGCTTCATCGGCGCCAGGCAGCCACACCGCCAGCAAGCCGGACAGATCAGCCGCCTCGAAATCTTCGCGCAAGGCGCGGTATTGCCCCTTGGGCGCCCGTCGCCGCGCCAGGGTGATCAACCGGCACAGCGCTTGATAGCCTTGCAGGTTTTCTACCAGCAAGAGGATCTTGGGGCCTTCGTGCAGCTGGATTTCACTGCCGACGATCAGCGCCAACTCCACTGCCTGGGCCGCCTGCCAGGCCCGCACGATCCCCGCCAGGGTGCATTCGTCGGTGATCGCCAAGGCGCTGTAGCCTTGCGCCTTGGCGCGTTCGAACAACTCCCGGGCACTGGACGCGCCACGCTGAAAACTGAAATTGGACAGGCAATGCAGTTCGGCATAGCCCCGGGGTGGCACCGCAGCCGGGGGATCGATGGGCAGCGGCCTTTGCCGTGCACGGCCCTGGCCATGCAACGGGACGACGTTCATCCGAACCATCCTTGCAGCCACCATTGCTGCGGCGTGGCCACCGATCGATAGACCCAGGCGCATTGGCCCTCGGGGGTTTGCAGCCGGTAATAATCGCGGCGCACATCGGCGCCATCCCACCAGCCGGTCTCGATGCGTTCAGGGCCACCGAGCAACTGCCCGGCGTAGGCGCTCAAGGCCTGGGGTTCGCGCAGCAACCAGCCGGGCCGCGGAGTGGGCAGCGCCTGTGGATAGCCCTGCCCCTGCTCGGTCAACAGCCAGGCGCATTCCGGGCGATGATCGGCCTGTGCGCACAAGCCCTGTACGGCGTCGTCACCCAGCCTTGCGCGCAAGCGTTCGCGCAACTGCTCCCAGGGCTGAGACTGCTGAGCACGCTCATCGAAGAGCTCGCGGTGGGTCGGCACGAAGCTCGGCAGTTGCTCGGCCACCAGTCGCAGACTGCGCACGGGGCATGGCACCTGCACGTGCTCCAGGCGCCCGCGGGCCAATTCGAAGAGCAAGGCCGGGTCGCGTTCGGCGGCCAGCAGACCTACCGGGATCAGCGTATCGGGCTGTTCGACATGCTCCAGATGCAGATTGAAACGCTGCACGCCGCCATCACGACCGGCCAGAAAAGCGCCAAGATCGCCAATCAGGCGGCGCAGCGGAAACAGCAAGGCCTGGTGCGACTCCACATCGAAGTTGAGCTCCAGGCGAGTATCGAAACGATCCGGCGGCACATAGCATTCCAGCGCCATGGGCCGGCGCCCCGACAGCCTATCGAGGTGCACCAGCACCTCCTTGGGGAAGCGCCTGGCCAAGGTGTCACGGGGCAAGGCCTGCACCTGCTCGACACAGCGCAGGCCCATGCGCGCAAAGGCGGTGGACACCTCGGGCGCCAGGCCCACGCGATCGATGGGCATCTGCCCGATAGTCGCGTGCAGCATGGCCTCATCCATCACCGCCAGGCCATCGTAGACATTGGCCAGCATCCGCGCGGCCATGGGGTTGGGCGCCAGCACGATGCGATGGCTGAAGCCAAGGCCTTGCAGCTCCTGGCGCAGGCGCGCCTCAAAGCGCGACCAGGGCCCGAACAGATTGAAGCCTGATTGCACCTCCATCAGCAGTGCACGGGGGAAATGCAGGCTGACCTGGGAACTGAAACCATAGCCCCAGGCCGCCAGCAATTGCTGGCAATGATCGATACGCGCCGGATCGTGCTCGGCGCAACTGAAGCCTTTGGCCAGGGCCTGGGCGGTGCTCAGCAACTGCCCTGCTCGCAACCCCAGCGCCTTGGCGGGCGCATTGACGGCCTGCAGCACACGCCTTTGCGCTGGCCCGCTCAGCAGTACCAGCGGTTGGGTGGGGTCTTCGTGGCGGCGCGACACGTCGTCGAGCGCCAGCTGCGGCAGGAGAATACAGGCCCAGAGCATGCTCGCCTCACCCGGCCTGATCGCAGGCGATGGGCGCCGCCGGTGCGACCCCGCCGCGACACTTGAGCACCCGCCACTGCGGTGGTTGCAGTTCGATGATCAGGCGCAAGGCCGCCGGTGAGGCATTGAAGGCCGCCGCCTGGGGCCGACAGGCGAACGCCAGGGTCTGGCCGCTTTCGGCTGCCACCTGCAAGCGCCGCAAGGCCTTGTCATCGGCGTGCGCTGGCCAGCACAGCACGGCCCCGCAACTGCCGGAGCGCAGGCACTGTTCAGCGGCCCACAAGGCATCCTTGCCCTCGGCGGCGATCACCGACAGATGCCGCAGCTCGACCCCGGCGGCCTGCCATGCCGGGGCATAGGGCACATGGGGCGGCGCCACCAGCACCACACGCTCGCCACTGGCGGTGAGCCGGGCCAGGGACGGCCAGAGCAGGTGCAACTCGCCACAGCCATGGGCCGGCAGCAGAATTTCGCTGAGTGCCGAGGCCGGCCAGCCTGCGCTCGGCAGCACGGCATCGAGGGCTGCATGGCCGGTGGGCTGCTGGCCACTGACTTTGGGAGTCGCACGGCCTTTCCACAGCCGACGTTGATCGAGCAACCCTTCAAGGCTGGTGACGGCACCGGCCATGTGCACAGTCGGGCCGTTCATGGCGCTATCCGCCTGCGCGCCGATCATCGCCGCACCAATCCGCAGAAGATGCCTTCAATGATGAAGTCCTGTTCCGGGCCGACCTCGATGGGCGCGTAGGCCGGATTGCGCGGCAGCAGGCGAATACCCTCGGCGCGGCGCTCGAAGCGCTTGATGGTGACCTCGCCTTCGAGCCGCGCCACCACGATCTGGCCATTGCGCGCCTCGCCCTGGCGCTGCACACCCACCAGATCGCCATCAAGGATGCCGTCTTCGATCATCGAGTCGCCCTCTACCCGCAGCAGAAAGTCCGGAGCCCGGACGAACATGCGTGGATCGAACAGCAAGTGATCGTGGATCTGGGCATCCGGCTCGATCGGACGCCCGGCCGCGACCCGCCCGAGCAAGGGGATCTCCAGCAAAGCGCTGCGCGGTGGCTGATCGAGCAGGCGGATACCCCGCGCCTGGCCAGCCCGGACCTCGATGAAGCCGGCCTCGGTCAGCGCCACGATGTGCTTGCGGGCCACGCTGCGGGAGGCAAAGCCGAAGGCTGCGCAGATTTCCGCCAGGCTCGGCGACTGCCCCTGTTCGTTCAGGCGTTGGCGGATGAATTCGAGAATGGCGCTGCGGCGCGGGGATAGAGTCGTCATGGAGTACATTTGTACTCTTTTGCGTTTTGCTTGACCAGCGCCTTTGGTCGTTCGCTACAAAAAGCCGGGATGCAGGTTCACTACGAACTGAATTTTTGCATTCGGTATCGGCCCGATAAGCTGTCAATTCTTCAGCTATTGGGCACCGCCGTCACTCGAACGAGCCGGGAGCCGGGAGCCGACTCTGCCTCCCGTATTTGCTTCGGTATTTGCTTCGCTCCGGCTCGAACGGTAATCCACCCCTCAGTCCACCGGAAATATCCCCCGGGGCATGCGGATGTGCGCGCCTTGCCGGGTATCGACCACTTGGGTGATCCCCAGGTCACCGGCGACGCTCATCAACGAATAGGCATCGTTGCGCGACAAGCCTTGCTGCTCGGTCAGGAAGGTCAGCATGTCGAGCGAAGCATTGCGTACGGCCTTGTTGAGGTCTTCGTCGAAACCATGAACGATCCAGCAGTCATCGGCTTCGAGCAGTGGTGAGGGGAAGAAGAAATCTTTGCGCAGGATCACCTGGAACGTCACGTTGAGCGACGACTCGATCGCCGTGCCGCTGATTTCGCCGTCGCCTTGGGAAATATGCGGATCCCCCACCGAGAACAACGCGCCGTCTACGGCCACCGGGTAATACATGGTCGAGCCAGCGCCGATACGCCAGTTGTCGATATTGCCGCCGTGCAAGCCCGGTGGAATGGTGCTGATCCGGCCGCGCACGTCAGGGGCCACGCCGGCCGTGCCGAGGTGCGGGCGCACGGGCACGCGCACGCCATTGAGGGTGGTCTGCCGATCGCATTCCGGGCAATGGGTCACACGCCCGGGGGTAATGTACTTTTCGGCTACGTCGTAGGCGTACAGCGCGCGGGCGTTATTGGAGTTGTTGTCCAACTGGTAGATGGTCACGCGTTCGGTCTGGTCGAATTCGTCGTATAGATAGCCCCAGTTGGCGGCCAGATTGGAGCCGTACGGGTTGCGTGGCGTCATCGACAGGTAGCGCACCTCGAGCATATCCCCAGGCTTGGCGCCCTCGACCCAGATGGGGCCGGTCATGATGTGTACTCCGGGGTTGCGGTCGGCCTCGGGGATGGTGTTGAACAACCGCCAGATGGTGTCGTCCATCATCAGTTCCGGAGCGTCGCCGGCATGGTGGGTGATGGCTTCGGCCTGGATGATATCGCCGCTTTTGACTTTGATCGCCGGCGCCAACGCCGCGTCGAAATACCCCCAATGAACGTTTTGCGGTGTGGCACGCAGCGTGTGCAGCGCGCCAGGCATGGGGAAGGTGCGCCCGGCGGCCAGGGACTTGTTGATGTGCATTGGCAATACCTCTTGGGGGACGTGGTTTAAAGATCGAGCAGCAGACGGGCGCTGCGGGCACGGGAACAGCAAGGGGTGAACTCGGTGTGACGCGCCTGCTCGGCCGCCGAATAGAAATAGTCACGGTGGTCGACTTCGCCCTCCAGCACCTTGGTGCGGCAGCTGCCGCACACCCCAGAGCCACACGACAGGTTGACGTAGACGCCACTGCGCTCCAGTGCCTGGGCCACGGTTTCGTCGGGCTGCACGGTGATGCGTTGGCCGCTGGAGCGCAGTTGCACTTCAAAAGGGGCATCGCCGTCCTGGGCGATGGGACGTTCGCCCTGGAAGCGTTCGAAATGTATGTGGGTGTCCGGCCAGCCTTTGCTGCGGGCCGCCAGGCAGGCGGCCTCGATAAAGGTGCTGGGGCCGCAGACATAGAGGTGCAGATCGGGGGCGGGGTCGCCGATGATCTGGTCGAGAGGCATTCTGGAGGCGTTGGCAGCGTGCAGGTCGGGGCTGTAGAAGTGGGCAGTCGCCGCGAAGCGATCACGCAGTGGTTGCAGGAACGCCATGGCGGCCTGGCTGCGGCCCGTGTAGTGCAACTCGAACGGGCGATGCTGGGCGTCGAGCTCCAGCGCCATGGCGAGGATCGGCGTGATGCCGATGCCAGCGGCGAGCAACAGCGCCCGTGGCGCGTCGAGGAGCGGGAAATGATTGAACGGCCCGCTCGCGTCGATCTCGTCGCCCTCTTGAACGACGTCGCACAAATGGCGTGAAACCCCGCTGCCACTTGCTTCACGGCGTATCGCGATGCGGTAGGCCTCTCGGTCCTGTGGACCATTGCACAGCGAGTACTGACGTACCCCGGCGCCCAGGTGCAATGCCAGGTGCGCGCCGGCGTCAAATGCGGCCAAGGGCGAACCGTCGACCGGCAGCAGCTCGAACATCCACACCTGTTGCGCGACCTGCTCGCGCTTGACCACGCGCAGCCGGACGATCTCTGCGTGCCCCACCGGTTGCTGCGCAAAAAGCGAATTTTCCATCTGCCAATGCCTACTGATGACTTGGGCAACATTGTCACGGCCACGAAACCCGGAAACTTGGACAGCCACGCACGAACAGTTGGACGTGCCCCGGCGCGCGTCCAACTGTTCGTGCGCAACTGGACAAGACCCTCCACGCCGCTGCTGCGACAGTTTCGGGACACGAAAAACGTTCGCACAACAGAGGTTTCGGGTCATGGCAACGCAGATCAATCTGGTACCGGTCACCACGTCGGCAGCGTGGCGCGGGGACGAACTGGCCAAGGGCGGCGACTGGATATACCACTTGGATAGTGGGCAAATACAGGAGCTCGAAACCCTGGGTGCGCAGCTGGTCAACGATGATCCGGACCTACGCCGTATCACGCTCGACGACTACCCTCTGGAGCGCTGCCTGCCAGCCGTGATCGACTGGAAACAGCGCATGGAAACAGGTCATGGCTTCGTGCTGGTACGCGGCTTGCGCACGCAGCTGTACTCGGATGCGCTCAGCGCAGCGATCTACTACGTGCTCGGTTTGCATATCGGCGAGCCGATGCGCCAGAACGAGCTGGGGGATCTGATCGACCACATCTACGCCACCTCCGACAAGAAACTCGAAGACCCCGACGCCCTGTCGAAATCGATCCGCGACAAGCTGCCCTTCCATTCCGACAGCTCCGACGTCGTCGCGCTGATGTGCCTGCGCCCGTCGAAGGAAGGGGGAGCCTCGTGTCTGGTATCGGGCGCCGGTATCTATAACGAGATTCTCGCCCGCCGTCCCGACCTCGCGCCGTTGCTGTTCGAACCCTTCCACTGGGACTGGCGCCGACAGGACCCGGCCGCGCCGCGCAACACCTATACCTCGCCGATCATCAGCATCGTCGATGGCGTGTTCAGCATGTACGCCGGTTCGCTGTACATCCTCACCGCGCAGGATTACCCGGAAGTGCCACGGCTGACCGAACAGCAGCGCGAACTGCTGACACTGTTCGAAGACATCACTTACGAACCGGGGATGGCGATCGAAATGGACTTCCGTCCCGGCGATATCCAGTGGCTGTCCAACCATGCCGCGCTGCACTCGCGCACCGAATTCACCGACTACCCCGAGCCACAACGCCGGCGGCACCTGCTGCGGCTGTGGCTGCACCTGCGCGAGCCGCGCCCGATCACCGCCGGCTTCGGCAAAAGCGTGGTGCAGAGCCGTGCCTCGCACCGCGACGAACAGGCGGACGATTGCCAAGGCAACTTCAGGATCGTCCAGGCCGCCGTACCACGAATCATTACCTGAGGCCTGCCACCGCGTTCCACCGAGGCACACCGAGCTGACGATGCGCAAGCCAACCCCAGGACTTTCGACGCAGCCGTGCCCCGCTCTCCTTGCTTGAGCCACTGCTTATTTCATGAAGCCAATTTCGAGAAATGGGGAAGTAGAGCTATGCAACGCAATCAATATTCGACCCTGGCACTGGTCTGCTCCCTGGCCATCGGCGCCCACGCGCCGCTGAGCTACGGTGCCGAAGCCGGGGCACCGCTGGACCCTGCGGCAGAGGCACGCATCCGCGCCATCGTCGAGCAAGTGGTTCGCGATACCTTGGCCAGACAGCAGCAGGTCGCCGCCACGCCGACCCCCGTCAGCAATGACACCAAGGAAGCCATCCGCGGCATCGTCAAGGAAGAAGTCAGCCAGGCCAAAGTGGCTGCGGCGCCGGCGAAAACCGACCATACCGCCGCGATCATCAACGAGGTCACCGAGAAGGTCCGGCTCTACGGCGTACTCGACTACGGCATCAGCCACGTCAGCAACGAAGGCGGCCACAGCAGCACCAACGAACGCGACGGCGTCAACTGGGGCAACCGCCTGGGGCTGACCGGCTCGCAGGATCTGGACTGGGGACTGAAGGCGATCTTCACCATCGAACATGGTTTCAACCTCAGCGACGGCACCACTTCGCAGTACGGCACCACCTGGGGCCGCCAGGCCTACGCGGGGCTGCAGAACAAATGGGGCGCGCTGACATTCGGGCGTCAATACGACTTCATCTACGACTACATGAACCAACTCAACATCGGCGGCTACGCGACCACGTACGCGGGGCACCATGGCGACTTCGACCGCATCTCCGGCTGGCGCGTGGACCGCTCCATCAAGTTCCAGAGTGCAACGCTCAGTGGCTTCAAGTGGGGCATCATGTATGGCTCCGACAAACCTAGCTATGCGGGCCAATCGACCGGCGACCAGAAAACCCTGAGCTTCGGCGCCAGCTATTTCGCCGGCCCATGGAGCCTGGCGGGCGCCTATATCCGTATCGACAACAACGCCATTTACCCCGACCTGCAGATCGGCGTTACCAGCCTGCTCGATCAGCCGCTGAACTTCGATGGCAGCGCACTGGTGGTCGATCAGGAAACGGCGATCATCGGCGGCCACTATCAACTGGGCAAGTTCACCCTGGTGGGCAACACCTCGCGCACAACGTTCAAAGGCTACGGCGAAAAAGCCACGCAGAACGTTTATGAAATTGGTGGCTACTACCCGCTGGCGGCAAAGCTGACCGGTATATTGGCCTACCAGCATTCGACGCTGGAAAACGACGACTGGAACCAGGTGACATTCGGCCTCAAGCGTGACCTGTCGGACAAGGCCTGGCTCTATGCGTCTTACTCGCTGATGAAGGCTTCGGACGGCATCAAGGCCAACCAGGGCGCTGGCTGGTACCTCGACAATTCCAGCGACAACCGGCAAGACACCGCACGGATCGGCATGGTTTACACCTTTTAAGGCTGGTTCTTCATTTACCTGACAGACCATTTCAGAGGTAATCGACAGTGCATCGTAGAACTTTGTTGAAAGCGGTACCGCTCAGTGCAGTCGCCGCGCTGCTGGCGCAAGCGGGCGTGAAGAACGTCATGGCGGCCGGGCGCGATATCTCCCTGGCCTTCCCCTTCGATGTGGCCAGCTGGGACCCTACCGCGCGCATCATTCCCCAGGCCACCTCGCTGCATAAGTGCGTGTTCGACCAGCCCTTGGAATATGGACCCGACAGCCAACTGGGCGCCGGGGTGATCAAGGCCTACACCTGGGTAGGCAGCGACGGCCTGGAGCTGGAACTGGAGTTTCGCGGCGACGTGTTCTTCCATAACGGCGACCCACTGACGTCGGACGACTTCAAATACACGTTCTTCGACCGCCTCAAGGCCGACCACACCCTGCAGCTCGGCTACATCTGGAACATGATCGACAGCATCCAGACGCCCTCGCCGACCCGCGCGGTCATTCGCTTCACCAAGCCGTTCGTGACGGCGCCACAGTACCTGGGCTTCGCTGGCTCGTTCATTTTGCCGAAGAAGTACATCACCGCCGTGGGCATGGACGCTTTCCTGGCCAAGCCGGTGGGTTCCGGCCCCTACAAGCTGGTGGACTACCAGCGCAACAACCGTATTGTGCTGCAGGCGTTCGATCGTTACTGGGGCGGCAAGCCTGCGCTCGACAACGTCACCATCCAGATCATCCCCAATCCCAACTCGCGGGCCTCGGCGACCCAGTCGGGCCAGGTCGACTTCAGCTTCGCCTTGCCGGTACGCGAAGCGTTGCGCCTGGGCAAGCTGCCGAATGTCAGCAGCGAGCTGACCGTGACCTTGGATACCTACTTGATCCAGATGCTCAACAAGCCACCGCTGGACGACATCAACCTGCGCTTGGCGATGCACCATGCCATCGACAAGAAAGCCCTGGCACGGGCGCTGCTCAACGACCTGCCGGCGCCTTTGTCGGCGCCGTCGCCACCTGGCACGCCCAGCTATGACCCCGACTTCGAGTTCCCCTACGACGTCGACAAGGCCAAGGCCTACCTGGCCAAGTCCGGCTATAGCGAAAGCAAGCCCGCAACCTTCAGGTTCTTCGCCACCAGCGGCGTACACCCGGTCGACAACCAGATGGCCCGGGCAATCGTGCAGATGTGGGCCAAGGTCGGCATCCAGGCCAGCCTCGAGACCATCGATGTAGGCGTGTACTTCCAGTCGGTGGCGGCCGGCACCCTCGAAGGGCCGGCGCTGTGGTTCTGGAACAACACCACCGCCGACCCGGAGCTATACGCCGGCAGCTACCTGAATGCCGATACGGCGTTTTCGGTGTGGCGCAGCCGGGACGTGATGGACAAACTCTCGCCCCTGCTGGTGGAGCTCGACTACGCCAAACGCATCGAGCAATACAAAGCCTTCAACCGCTGGGTGGTCGAGCAAGGCTACAGCCTGCCATTGCTGCAAGGGGTGTCCTGCGTCGCGCATGCCAAGACCCTGCACTACGCCGCCTACCAGAACGGCTGGATGCTGCCCGCGCACTGGAGTGCCTGAGGCCTCCCCCGCGACACTCGACGGCCCTGCAATGCAGGGCCGTTTTCATTTCGTCGTCCGCCACCGCGATGCTTGGCACCGTTGCGCCTGCACCGGGCGGCGGGCATTTGCGAATGCGCTTAAAGGCCAGTTTTCGTGCGCACCGGTTCAAGTGCGCACATAGCCCTCTGGATAGACTTCAAGCCATGCCAGACAACACCTCAACACCTGCGAGCCTGATCATGACCCCTTTCAAATCGGATGCGTTCTTCACCAGCCTCGGCAGCTCGGCCATCGACGTCAGCGCCGCCGACACCTTGCCCCCGCTGTGCTACACCGACCACGAATTCTACGAGTTCGAAAAAGAGGCACTGTTCAACCACGAGTGGCTGTGCCTGGGCCGCGAAGACTGGGTGCCGGAGGCCGGTGATTATTTCACCACCACCATCATCGGCGAGCCACTGCTGGTCGCACGCAATCGCGACGGCCAGATCAAGGCCATGTCCGCCGTGTGCCAGCACCGCGCAATGCTGGTGGCCGAGGGCACGGGTAATACCAAGGCGTTCCTGTGCCCCTACCACCATTGGGCCTACAACCTCGACGGCGAGTTGATCGGCGCCCCGGAAATGCACAAGACCGAAAGCTTCAACCGCAAGGACTTCTGCCTGCCCACCTTGAAGGTCGAGCTCTGGCAGGGCTTCATCTTCGTCAACTTCGATGCTGAGGCCGCACCGCTCGGCCCGCGTCTGCGGGCGGTGGACCAGGTGCTCGAACATTACGATCTGGCCAACGCCCAAGGCCCACGGCCGGAAGCCGGGCCACGCTACCCCTGGAACTGGAAAGTCATGATGGAGAACAACAACGACGGCTATCACGCCAATCGCCTCCACCACGGCCCCTTGCACGACTTCGCACCGAGCAGCCTGGCACGCTTTCCCGATGACCTGCCCGCCGACACCGCCGGCTACTACCGCACCAACGGCACGCTGCACGCCGATGCCAGCTTCAACCCTACGCAAAAAGCCGTACTGCCGATTTTCGCGCAACTGACCGAGGAGGAGCGCAAGCGTTTTCTGTTCGTCAATCTGCCGCCCACCCTGTCGCTGGTACTGACCCCCGACCTGGTCATGTATTTGATCCTGCGCGCGGATGGCGCCGAGAGCCACTTCAACGACACCGGCGTGCTATGTGCCCCAGGCGCGATGAACGACCCGGCTTTCGCGCACTTGCTCGACATGGTCCATCACGCGTCTGCCGAGATCATTGCCCAGGACTTGCATGTCGACGAGCAAGTGCAGAAAGGCCTGCGCTCGCGCTTCGCTGTGCGGGGCCGGTATTCGTGGCAGGAGCAGGCGCAGAGCGACTTCAACAAATGGGCCGTATCGCGCTATCAGGACACCTGGCAGCGGGTAAAAACCATGCTGGCGCCTGAACTGATCCCGCTGCACGACCTGCATAACACTTGAGTCCGCTCGATACCGGGAGTCGTCACCTTGATGAACACAACCTCCACCCTAGAACCGCACTTTGCCCTCGGGCTCATCGCGCGCCCGGCCCGGCTGCTCTGGCTGCTGCTCAGGCAGGCGCTGTGGCGGATACCGATGCTGGTGGTCATTTCGCTGGTGGTGTTCGTGATCCTGCGCGGCATTCCGGTCGACCCGCTGAACATGCTGGTACCGCCGAACGCCACTGCGGCAGACATCGCCCGACTCTCGCACCAATTGGGCCTGGACAGGCCAGTGCTGGTGCAATACGGCTACTGGCTGCTGGCGGTACTGCACGGCGATTTCGGGGTGTCGATCCAGACCGGCACTGCGGTCACCCCGATGGTGCTCGAAGCGCTGCCTGCGACCTTGCAGCTGCTCTGCGCGGGCTTTGTCATCGGCTTGCTGACCGGCGTGGGCAGTGGCTTGCTGAGCTTTCATTTGCGCGGCACGCGCCTGGAGCCGGCGATCATGACGCTGAACGGCATCATGATCGCGATTCCGGATTATCTGTGGGCGATCCTGCTGATCATCAGTCTGGGTGTGGGCCTGCAATGGCTGCCCTTCGTCGGCCCAATCGACGCGGCGTTGCAGGTCCGCAAGCTCACCGGTTTCAGCCTGATCGACAGCCTGCTGAGCGGCGACCTCGCGGCATTCGCCAGCGTCATCAGCCACCTGACCTTGCCCGCCTTGGCGCTCGGCCTGTGCGTGGCGACGCCGATCGCGAGGATGTTGCATGCGAGTCTGGCCGAGGTCTACCACGAGGACTACATCCAGGCCGCGAGGCTGCGTGGGGTCGGCGAGCGCCCGCTGTTGCTGCGCCACGCACTGCGCAATGCGGCGCTGCCCACCATCAGCCTGATCGGCGTACAGGCCAGCGTCATCATCGGCGGCACCCTGTTGATCGAAACCATTTTCGGCTTGCCCGGCATTGGCGCGCTGATGCTGCGCGCACTGGGCGCTTTCGACATGCAAACCATCCAGGCGCTGGCCGTGGTGTACGCCATCACCGTGCAGGTGGTGAACCTGATCACCAGCTGGGCGCTACAACGCATCAACCCCCGCCTGAGGAGCGCGCCATGAACCCCCGCCTGCCTGCTTCCCTGTGGCGACGACTGCTGCGCAAACGCAGCTTCTGCCTGAGTGCCGGGTTCCTCGCGATGCTGGTGCTGGTGGCGCTGTTCGTGCCCCTGCTGGCGCCGCACGCCCCCAATGATCAGAACCTGCTCGAAGTACTGCTGCCACCCTTCTGGGCGGATGGCGGCAGCCTGGACTACCCGCTGGGCACCGACGGCCTGGGCCAATGCGTGTTGTCGCGGCTGCTGTACGGAGCCCGTATCGTGGTGATCATCGCCATTACCGCCCCCATAGGCGCGGCGCTGGTCGGTTGCCTGCTGGCATTACTGGGCGGCTACCACAGCGGGTGGCTGAACTGGGCAATCGATCGCTTCGTGGATGTGTGGCTGTCGTTTCCATCGGTGTTGCTGGCGCTGATCTTCATGGTTGCGCTGTCGCCGGGCCTGCAGAACGTGATCCTGGCGATCATCTTCGTCGACTGGGCGCGCTTTTGCCGGGTGATCAAGGCCGAGGTGCTGGTGATCCGCCGCCACGAGTATGTCGCCGCCGCGCGGATCAGCGGTGCCAGCACCTATGGCGTGATCAAGCGCGAGGTGCTGCCCGGCATTGTCCCCAGCCTCATCGCCCTGATGGCGCTGGAGGTCAGCATCGCCGTAGTCGCCGAGAGCGTGCTGTCGTTTGCCGGCATGTCGGTGGGCGCCACCACGCCGACCTGGGGCGCGATGATCAGCGACGGCCTGGGGAGCATGTATTCCTCACCCTACCCGCTATTGCTGCCGGTGCTGATGATGATCCTGACCGTGCTGGCTGCCACGTTCCTGGGCCAGTGCCTGAGTGAGGCGACCGATGTGCGAGCGCTTGAGCGCAGTGGAGCGGCCTAAAATGACTAACAGCGAATTGTCTTTGCAAGTGCTGGATACATCTGCGGCGCCCAGCGCTGTCCCTGCACCGCAACCCACGCCGGTATTGAGACTGGACCAGGTCAACGTCAGCGCCCGCACTGCGGCAGGCAACAGTGTGGTTCTGCGGGACTTGAGCCTGAGCCTGGCGGCCGGAAAAACCCTGGGCCTGGTAGGTGAGTCCGGCGCTGGCAAGAGCATGCTCGGGCGCATCCTTTCGCGCCAGTTGCCCCAGGGCTTCGAGGTCACCTCGGGTACCGTGGAATTCGCTGGCGAAGACCTGCTCCGGGCCTCCACCGAACGCCACAGCGAATGGCTTGGGGCGCGCATGGCGTTCATTCCGCAGGAGCCGATGTCGGCGCTCAACCCCCTGATGACCATCGGCCAACAAATGACCGAGCACCTGCTGCGTATCGGCGTCAGCCCTCAGGAATGCCCCGAGAGGGCAATTCTCGCCCTCGAGGACGTGCGCCTGCCGCGGGCCGCGGCGATCCTGCAGCAGTATCCCCATGAACTGTCGGGGGGCATGTGCCAGCGGGTGATGATCGCCATGGCCTTCGCCAGCCTGCCGGCGCTGGTGGTCAGCGACGAAGCCACTACGGCGCTGGATGTGAGCAGCCAGGCGCACGTCATTTCGTTGCTGCGCGGCCTGCAGGAACGGCACGGCACCGCAGTGCTGTTCGTGACCCACGACATGGGCCTGGCCACCCATGCCTGTGACGACGTGGCGGTGCTGTATGCCGGCGAAATCATGGAATCCGGCCCCGCCCGGCGCGTGTTCAGCGCCATGCGCCACCCCTATACCCAGGCGTTGCGCCGGGCGATCCCGGGCATGACCGGGCCGTTGCTGCGCCTCGAGCCACTCGCTGGGCAAATGCCGGGGATCGAGTCGTTCCCGCTCTTGGGCGGTTGCCGCTTCGAGAACCGCTGCGAGTATGCGGTGGAACTCTGCAGGCAGCGCCCACCGCCGCTGCAGACTCTGACTGACGGACAGCGGGTGCGCTGCGTGCGCTGGGCACAGATAGAACCCGTGACGCCCTGCGCACAAGGGGGCGACGCACATCTGCCTGGACAAGCCATGAGCGGCCAGGAAGTACTCAATGCCAAGGGCCTGAGCAGGACGTGGCCGGGGAAACGCCAGGGTTTTCGGCGCAAGCCGGGGGTCGAGGTACTCAAGCCGCTGGACCTGAGCATCGCGCCGGGTGAGTTCATCGGCATCGTCGGTGGCAGCGGTAGCGGCAAATCGACCTTGGCCAGGCTGCTGATGGGACTCGAAGAGCCCACCAGCGGCAGTATCACGCTGAACGCCCAGCCGCTGCGCTTCGGACCGTTGGATTGGCAACGGCGCATCTCTTCCATCCAGATGATCTTCCAGGATGCCCGTGCGGCGCTCAACCCCAAGCGCCGGGTGGCCAGATTGCTTACCCAGGCCATGGAATCACGCGCCCACCTGCACAGTGAACGCAGTGCCCGCGCGCTCGAACTGGCGGCCGACGTCGGCCTTGCGGCGTCGGCCATCGAGCGCTACCCCACGCAGTTGTCCGGCGGCCAGCGGCAACGGGTGAACATCGGCCGTAGCCTGTGCGACATGCCGCAGATTCTGGTAGCCGACGAGATCGTCTCTGGCCTCGACGTGTCGGTGCAGGCGCAAATCATGAATCTGCTGCTGGACCTGCGCAAGGAGCAGAAATTTTCATTGGTGCTGATCTCCCATGACCTCGCCGTGGTGCGCTACCTGTGCAGCAAGGTGCTGGTACTGCACCAGGGCGAAGTCATCGAAAGCGGCGCCACCGAGCAGGTCCTGTCGAACCCGCAGCACCCTTATACGCAAGCGTTGATCGCCTCTGTGCCGCCCACCGACCCGGCCGCCATCTGGCGTCCCGCTACCCTCTGATAATTAGAGTGATCCCATGAAAACGACTGTTCCTTCTACCCGCATGCCAGCCTTGTTCATCGGCCATGGCACGCCGATGAACGCACTTGAGAGCAACGAGTTCACCCGCAGTTGGAGCAAGCTTGGCGAGTGCATCGGCAAGCCCAAGGCCATTCTGGTGGTGTCGGCGCACTGGCACACCCGCGGCGTGGCCGTTACCGCCATGCCGCAACCACGCACGATTCACGACTTCGGTGCATTCCCGCAAACGCTGTTCGACGTGCGTTACCCGGCGCCCGGCGATGGCGCGCTGGCCGAGCGTATCGCTCGCCTGCTGGCGCCGCTACCCGTGCGTCTGGATGAGCAATGGGGGTTGGACCATGGGACCTGGTCGGTCCTCGTGCATATGTATCCGCGCGCCGAGGTGCCGGTGCTGCAACTGAGCATGGACTTGAACCAGCCACCGAGCTTTCACTACGAAATGGGCGAGCGCCTGCGCCAGTTGCGGGATGAAGGGGTGCTGATAGTCGGTACCGGCAACGTCGTGCACAACCTGGGCATGCTGAGCTTCGCCCAGGCAGACAGCGGTTACGACTGGGCCGAACGCTTTCAGCAGCGCTGCCTGGACATCGTCGCCAGCGGCAATGACCGCGACCTGATCGAGTTCGCCAGTTTAGGCGCCGACGCCAAGCGTGCCATTCCCAGCGCCGACCACTTTCTGCCCGTGCTCTACGTACTGGGCGCTCGCGATCACAAGGACGATGCCGTGGAGTTCATCACTCCCAAATGCGTACTCGGGTCGCTGAGCATGATGAGCATCGCGTTGTGGCCTTCGGCACTGCCGTGAACCGCACGCAGCAATCGAACGGTCCGGCAGCGCCAGGCCGCTCACCTTCCAAACCTAACCCACGAGAACAGCACTTCATGAAAATCAGCATTTTTGGCTACGGCAACATCGGTTCGGCATTGACCAAGCAACTGACCCAGGCAGGCCACGACGTCGTCGTGAGCGGCCGTGACCTGGAAAAAGCCGGTGCCGTGGCTGCACCTCATGGCGCCAAGGTGTTGCCTATGGCACAAGCCGCGCAGGCCAGCGACATCCTGGTGATGGCGGTGTACTTCGATGGCGTCAAGGACATAGTCGCGGCCACTGGCGACTTGAGCGGCAAGGTGGTGATCGACCCGACCAACCCGCTGACCGCCGACTACATGGGCCTGACCTTGGGCTACAGCACCTCGGCGGCCGAAGAAATCGCCAAGCTGGTGCCCGGCGCCAAGGTGGTCAAGGCATTCAATACGCTGTTCGCCCAAGTCATCGATCAGGGCGCCGATTTCGCCGGTGTGAAGGCCAGTGGCTTTATCGCCGGTGACGACGCCACCGCCAAGCAGACCGTGAGCGAAGTGCTCAGCAGCCTGGGTTATAGCGTCGTCGATGCCGGCGGCCTGATCAACGCGCGCTACCTGGAACCACTCGCCGGCCTGAATATCTACCTGGGCTACGGCGCCGGCAAGGGTACGCAAATCGCACCGACCTGGCTGGCGCGTTGAAATCTCACCCGTGAGCCAAACCGTCTGACGTGCAAAACGGCCACCCCCTACAGGGTGGCCATTTCAGTTTTCTGACGCCGATACTCACGCGGGGCGATACCGAACGTATTGCGAAACACGCGGCTGAAATGCGCCGCATCATTGAAGCCCCAGCGAAAGCAGATATCGGACACCGACAGATGGTTGTACTCCGGATTGCCCAGCTCGCAGCGGCAGCGGTCCAGGCGCCGATCGCGTACATAGCTGATGAAACTGCTGCCGGCAGATTCGAACAGCTTCTGAATGTAGCGCACCGATACGTGTTGCGTTTCCGCTATCCGGCCTAACGTGAGTTCAGGGTCCGCCAGTTGCGCATCAATAGTTTGGCAGATGCGTTTGTAGTGCATCATTTTTGCCGTCCCGCCAAAATCCTGCACGATCGCCTGCTGCGTCAGGTTGATTACCAGAAACTCCGCCAAGGCGATTTCAATGGGCCGCAACGTGGTGGGATCGACACTTTCGATATTATTGCTGAGTGAACGCAACATATCAGCGAAGATACGATTGATACCACTTTCGCAGGACAAATAACCGACATCCACGAGGTCCGGATTCAGAATGCGCGAATGGACGAGGTCGGGAGGAATCTTTACATACAGGATCTTGAATTCCGAACTGGCAGTCAACGACATATCCAGGCCGGTAGGCGCATAGATGATATCGCCTTCATGGGCGGGCAATTCCAGGTCACGGTAACGCAACGAGAATTTTCCCTCCAGGATCAGTGCCAGCCATATGGTGTAGGGCTGGTCGTCACTTTTACCGGAAAACTGCAGAGGCGATCCGAAGACCTGAGCAAACTCAACACCTTGCGGTGTCGTGAGGCAATTCACACTGCCTCGAAACTCCGCCACGTCATCACCGTAGTTGCAGGTCGGCATGTATAGCTTGTCCATTGCCCGTTGCCATATTCTGGCGCGTTCGATAATGGGGCATGTGTCGGTCGATACTTTCCACGGTTTCATATCTTTCCTCTGATGCATCGTTCGCAGGTGGCGAAGAATGCTTTAGGTCTTATGTGAAATTTTACCTACATCCATAATTAATTTATTGACGACTCTGAAGTAGCTCGCTGCCTGCAGCGACCAGATCAGCGAACGAAAGTTGAAATGGAGTTTCGGCTCGATAGTTCGTATGCTCTATGTTCCTAAATCACCCAAACTCTGCTCTGCAGTTTTTATGCCACCCACACCATTAGAAAACGGCCTAGGGAAAAACGCGACGGATGATAAAAGCGCACCTCGAAGGGGCGATAGCATTTGAAGGTGCTCTAGTATGAATCGGCAAATATAGCTGCACATCAGCGCTATGTTACTGAATGGATCCCCCCGTGATTCAACTCGAAGCGCAGAGCTATGCCCCTCTAGCTCGCGGCATTCACGCTGCTGTACCGATTCATTTCGAAAATTCCTGCTTCGCCCCCTATTGCCGGGGGTTTGGCAGCCGATATGACCCTCAATGACCATCACCATCGGATCGAGGCTCAACCCCATGTCATTGCGCAGTATCGGCATCGCCACACGCGCCACTCTAGGTTTTGGCATCATCGCCGTGCTCGTGCTGTTTCTCGGCGTCATGAGCCTGCGACAGATGTCCGAACTCAACAAGAACGCCGTCGACATCGCACAGAACTGGCTGAAATCGACGCGCATCCTTGGCGAGCTCGCCGACGGCACCACGCGCTTTCGGACCATGAGCTACTTCATTCAGGTCAACCGCAGCCAGGCCGACATCGACAAGGCCGACGCTCGTCTGGAAACCCTGACCCAGCAGGTACGCGGCTTGATGGCGGCCTATCAGCCAACCATCAGCAGCCCCGCCGAGCAGAGCCTCTACGACGACTTGAGCAAGGCCCTCAACAACTACATCGGCGCGCAGGATCGCCTGCGAGCGGCATCCAAGGCCAAGCAGGAAGACAGCCTCGGCGGCATGATCAACGGCGAGCTGAAAACCTACTCGGATCAGATGTCGCCCATTCTGGTCAAGCTGATCGAGCTCAACCGCAAAGGCGCCGACGCCGCCGTGACCGACTCGCAAACCGACTACAGCGAAGCCCGCAACCTGGTCATCGGCGTGCTGGTGCTGGTGGCGGCCTTGACCATCCTGCTCGCCATCCTGCTGACCCGCAGCATCGTCGGCCCCTTGAACCTGGCAGTTAAAGTCGCCGAAGACGTGGCCAACAGCGACCTGAGCAAAAACGTCGAGGTCAATGGCCAGGACGAGGTGTCGCGCCTGCAACAGGCCCTGAGCACCATGCAAGGCAACCTGCGCGGCACCATTCAGCGTATCTCCGGCTCGGCCACGCAACTGGCCTCCGCCGCCGAAGAACTCAACGCCGTGACCGAAGAAGGCTCGCGCGGCCTGCAGCAGCAGAACAACGAAATCGACATGGCCGCCACCGCCGTCAACGAAATGACCGCAGCCGTCGAAGAAGTCGCCAGCAACGCCGTGACCACTTCCGAGGCCTCGCAGCAGTCCTCGGCCGCGGCCTTGCAAGGCCAGCAGCGAGTCAGCGCCACCGTCAGTGCCATCTCGCAGATGAACCAGGACGTCGAAGCCACCTCCGAGCAGGTGCGCAAACTGGCCGGGCAGACCCGCGACATCGGCAAGGTGCTGGAGGTGATTCGCGCCATCGCCGAGCAGACCAACCTGCTGGCCCTCAACGCCGCCATCGAAGCCGCCCGTGCCGGTGAGGCCGGGCGCGGCTTCGCGGTCGTGGCCGATGAGGTGCGGGCCCTGGCCCATCGAACTCAGCAGTCGACCCAGGAAATCGAAACCATGGTCAGCGGCATTCAGCAAGGCAGCAGCCAGGCGGTCAGCGCCATGGAAAACAGCAGCAGCAAGGCGCAAAGCACTCTGGAGACAGCCCGTGGCGCCGGCGACGCGCTGGAAGAGATCACCCGCAGCATCAGCGAGATTTCCCAGCGCAACCTGGTGATCGCCAGCGCCGCCGAAGAGCAGGCGCAAGTGGCCCGCGAGGTCGACCGCAACCTGGTCAACATCCGTGATCTGTCGATGCAAAGTTCGGCCGGCGCCCACCAGACCACCGCCGCCAGTCAGGAGCTGTCGCGCCTGGCGCTGGACCTGAGCCAGATGGTCAACACCTTCAAGGTGTGATCGCCTCGGCATGAGGATAACGGGGTAACGAAGGTGTCAAGCGCCTTCGTTACCCCGTTTTCTTTGTTAGGATGAGCGTCCCTTTTTCCATGATGGATCCTCGCCCATGCTTGCTGCGTTGCTGTTCGACCTCGATGGCACCCTGACCAATTCCGATACCCTGCACCTGGTGGCCATTCAGCAACTGCTGCTGGAAGAAGACGGCCGCGCGTTCACCGAGCATGAGTTCGAGCAACACTGCGCGGGGCGCGCCAATGCGCAGATGTGCATGAACCTGTTTCCCCAGCGCAGCATCGCCGAGCACCAGGCGTTCGCCGATCGCAAGGAAGCGCGCTTTCGTCATCTGGCCACGCAGCTGGAACCCATTCCCGGCGCCAGCCGTTTGCTCGACTATGCCGAACAGCACGGGATCGGCATGGTGGTGGTCACCAATGCGCCGCGCGCCAACGCCGATCACATGCTCGCGGCCCTGGGTTTCAGTGAGCGCCTGGCGCGCGTGGTGGTGGCCGAAGAGCTGCCCCATGCCAAGCCGCACCCGTTGCCTTACCTCACCGGCCTGGAAAAACTCAAGGCCGAGGCGCACGTGGGCCTGGCCTTCGAAGACTCGATTCCGGGCCTGACCGCTGCCAAGGCCGCCGGGATTTTCACCGTGGCCCTGGCGACGACCCAGAGCCCCGCTGCGCTGAAGGCCGCTGGCGCCGACCTGGTGATCGATGACTACAACGACCCGCGCCTGTGGGCGCAGATCGAGCAGATGCAAGGCACTCAGTCGGCCTGAAACGCCGGCCTGGCAGTGAGCGGCTTAAAGGCGCATGCCCACTGCCAGACGGTTGAAGGCGTTCATCAACGAGACTGCGAAGGTCAGATCGGAAATTTCCGCCTCGGTGAACACTGTCTTCAAGGGTTCATACAGCTCGTCCGGCGCGCCTTGCGCCGATACGTGGGTCAGCGTTTCGGCCCAGGCCAGCGCCGCCCGTTCGCGCGGATCGAACTGCGCGCTGATCCGCCAGCCGGCCAGGCAATCGAGTTTGCGTTGGGCCATGCCGCTGTCGCGCAGGGCCTTGGCGTGCATCTCCAGGCAAAAGGCACAGCCGTTGATCTGCGATACCCGCAGGTACACCAGTTCCACCAGCGGCTGGCCCAGAGGGCTGTCGGTCAAGGCTTGACTGGTATCCAGCAGGCCTTGATAGGCAGCCGGGGAAAGGGTCGAAAACGGTAAACGCAACTGGCTCATGGTCAAGCTCCTATGGCAGAAAGTGTGCCCAGTCTAGGGCCGTCATGGCCTATCCTGTAGAACCAAGAATTGTCATAACGACTAGGCCATATCCCCATGCCCACTTCCGCGGACCTGCCGGTCTACCGCCAGCTTTATCTGCGCTTTCGCCAGTCGATCGCTGAAGGCCGCCTGCGCCCCGGCGACCGGGTACCCTCAGTGCGAGCCTTGGCGGCCGAGCTGAACCTGGCACGCGGCACGGTGGACAGCGCCTATCAATTGCTGATCGGCGAAGGCTATCTACAGGCGCGCGGCCCCGCCGGCACCGTGGTGTCGCCGCAGTTGCAGGCAAGCGCGCAGACCCTGGCGCCGGCCCTCGCCCCGCCACCGATGGCGTCGCTGATGCACGGCGGTGGCGCGCCAATGGCGTTGCAAATGGGCCTGCCGGCCCTGGATCTGTTCCCGCGCAAGACCTGGAACCGCCTGGCCAGCCGCGAGCTGCGCCATGGCGGCATCGACGGTCTGGTGTATCCCGATGCCCGCGGGCTGCCGGATTTGCGCACGGCGGTGGCCAGTTATCTAGGCATCTCCCGGGGGATCGTCTGCGCGCCCGAGCAGGTGTTCATCGGCGCCGGCTATCGTGCCTGTCTGCAGTTGATCTGCAGCGCCTTGCTGCAGCGTGGCGATCGATGCTGGTTCGAAGATCCGGGGTATTTCATGGCGCGTCGGGTGTTGCAAGCGGCAGCTATCGAGTTGGTGCCGGTGCCGATCGATGGCCATGGCATGGATGTCGACGCCGGCCTGCGAGCGGCCCCCCAGGCCCGCTGCGCCCTCGTCACTCCTACCCATCAGAGCCCCTTGGGCGTGTCGCTGTCACTGCCGCGGCGCCAGGCCCTGCTGGACTGGGCCAACCGCCAGAACAGCTGGATCATCGAGGACGACTACGACAGCGAGTATCGCTACCACGGCCGCCCTCTGCCGGCGCTCAAGAGTCTCGATCACAAGGGCCGAGTGCTCTACTGCGGGACCTTCAGCAAGGTGCTGATGCCGGGGCTGCGCCTGGCTTATCTGGTGGTGCCGCCGGCCTTGGTGGAGCGCTTTGCCCAGGTCGCCGATGCCCTGCACAACCACTGCCCACAGTTGCTGCAAGCGACGGTGGCCCGGTTCATGGAACAAGGGCATTTCGCCCGTCACCTGAACAAGACCCGCAGCCTTTACGCACAGCGCCGTCAGGGGCTGAGCGAAGCGCTGCAGCATGCATTCGGCGAGCAGTTGCAGATCGATGCCCAGGCCAGCGGCATGCACCTGCTGGCCCGCTTGCCGGCGGGCAGCGATGATCGCGCCATCGTCGCTGCAGCGCGTGAGGTGGGGTTGTCCATGGAGCCGCTGTCGACCTGGTACCTGCAAGCACCACCCTGCCCCGGACTGCTGATGGGTTTCACCAATGTCGCCGACGCGTTACAGGCCAGCGATGTGGCTGCGCGGCTGCGTGGTGTTTTGTAAGATAGGCGGCAATCAACCTGAGGAGACTGTTCATGGGTGCCATGTCATCCGCTGTGCGTTGCATCGTGCTGTCGGTCGGAGTCGCCCTGGCGGGCAATGCGCTGGCCAGCGAAGAGTCCGAGCTGGTGGAGTCCATCAATGCCTATCGCAGTCAGCCGCAACGCTGTGGTGACAGCGCCTCACCGGAGTTACCGCCGCTGTCGGCGGACCCGCGCCTGGTGCTGCCGGCCAATGGTGTCGGCGATCTGCAGCAGGCCATGGCCAAGGCGGCGTATCCGATGGTCAATGTCCAGGCCATCAGCCTGTCCGGCCCGCGCGATGCCGCTTCGGCCATGACCGCCGTGCTGCAGACCTTCTGCAAGGTAGTGCTCGACCCGCAATTCGTCGACATCGGCGTCAGTCGTCAGGACCGTGACTGGCGCATCGTCCTGGCCCGACCTCTGATCAGCGCACGGCTGGGGGATTCGGCCAGCGAGGGTCAGCAACTGTTGACCCTGATCAATAGCGCCCGTGCCCAGCCCCATCAGTGCGGCGGCCAGCCGTTCAACGCCACCGGCCCGCTGACCTGGAACGCGCAACTGGCCAGCGCCGCCGATGGCCACAGCCGCGACATGGCCAACAAGAATTACTTCGATCACAAGGACCGCGACGGTTACATGCCGGGCGACCGCGCCGAGCTGGCCGGCTACGTGGCCAGGGAGATCGGCGAAAATATCGCCGCCGGCCAGGACAGTGCCCGCAAGGTAGTCGACGCCTGGCTGGCCAGCCCGGGGCACTGCGCCAACCTGATGAACCCGCGAGTCAACCAATTGGGCGCCGGCTATGCCACAGACCCGAAAAGCGATGCCGGGATCTACTGGACGGCGATGATGGGGGCGCAGTGATTGACGAGGAGTATCAGCCGTGGCTGAACATGCCCATGCTGTACAGCAGCACGGCAGCCAAGCGCGGCATTGTGAGCATGACAAGCCCGGTTTCACAGGGCAACGTGCCTTTTCCCTTGCACAATGTGTCTGCGCCCACGCCCTCACCTGGCCCAATCAGCAAATCCCGACCATAGTAGAAGGCTCGCCCACCCTCGCTCATGGAGTGCTGCATGGACCGTCTCACTGCCAAAGACTTCGCCCCTGAACTGCTGGAGCTGTACGACTATTACGCCCACGGCCGGATCAACCGGCGGCAGTTTCTCGATCGCGCCGCTGCCTTTACCGTTGCGGGCATGAGTGCCAGTGCGCTGCTGGCGTCGCTCAGTCCCAACTACGCGCTGGCCGAGCAGGTGGAGTTCACCGATCCGGATATCGTCGCCGAGTACATCACCTATCCCTCGCCCAAAGGCAACGGCCAGGTCCGCGGCTATCTGGTGCGGCCGGCCAAACCCGCCGGCAAGGTCGGCGGCGTGGTCGTGGTACACGAGAACCGTGGCTTGAATCCGTATATCGAAGACGTCGCCCGGCGCGTGGCCAAGGCGGGTTTCATCGCCCTGGCCCCCGACGGCCTGACCTCCATGGGCGGCTATCCGGGTAACGACGACAAGGGACGCGAGCTACAGGAAAAAGTCGACCCGACCAAGCTGATGAACGACTTCTTCGCCGCCGTCGAATGGCTGATGCAGCATGATGCCGGCACCGGCAAGGTCGGCATAACCGGTTTCTGCTATGGCGGCGGCGTCGCCAACGCCGCTGCCGTGGCCTACCCGGAGCTGGCCGCAGCGGTGCCCTTCTACGGTCGCCAGCCGGAGGCCAAGGACGTGGCGCGCATCAAGGCACCGCTGCTGCTGCACTATGGCGAGCTCGACACGCGCATCAATGAAGGCTGGCCCGCCTACGAAAAAGCGCTCAAGGCGGATGGCAAGACGTACGAAGCGTATATCTATCCGGGCTGCAATCACGGTTTTCATAACGACTCGACGCCCCGCTACGACAAGGCCGCAGCGGAGCTGGCATGGAATCGGACGATCGCCTGGTTCAAGCGCTATCTGGCCTGAAGCGCAGCAACGGCAGACACCGACAGCCATCAAGGCTGCGGCGTTTCTCCACGATCGCCTTCCACCACAAATCCGGTATCGATACTCACCACCACCGACAGCCCCGGACGCAAGCGCTGCGCCTGGGGTTGGTCGGGATCGACGCTGATGCGCACCGGCACCCGCTGGGCGATCTTGACGAAGTTGCCGGTGGCGTTGTCGGCTTGCAACAGGCTGAATTCCGCACCGGTGGCCGGGGCGATGCGCTGCACGTGTCCGCGCAGCTTTTGGTGGTCCAGCGCATCGACCGTGAAGGTCACCGGCTGGCCGACCCGCACGTGATTCATCTGGGTTTCCTTGAGGTTGGCGATCACCCACAAGGTATCCGGCACCAACGCCATCAACTGCGTGCCGGCGCTCACATAGGCGCCCAGGCGTACGCCAATCTGCCCCAACTGGCCGTCGCGCGGCGCCGTCACGCGGGTATTGGACAGATTGATGCGGGCCAGCTGCACCGCCGCCTCGGCATTGGCCACCGAAGCCTGCAACGAACCCCGATTGACGACAGCGGTACGCAGGTCCTGGCGGGCAATTTCCAGATTGGCCTTGGCCTGGGTTACCGCGGCCACGGCCTGGGCGTTGGCGGCACGGGCCACATCGAGCTGGCTGCGGGACACCGAACCATCACTGATCAAGGCTTGATTGCGGCGCAGGTCGGCGGCGCTCTTGTCGGCCTGGGCCTGGGCGTCGGCGATGGCGGCCTGGCGCAAGGCGATGGTCGCCTCGGCGCTGCGTTGCTGCTGGGTGTTGTTGTCGAGCGCGGCCTTTTGCACCTGCACCTGAGCCAGAGCCTGGTCGAGCTGCTGGTGGTAGGTACGGTCGTCGATGCGCACCAGCAGGTCGCCGGCCTTGACGAACTGAAAGTCCTGCACCGCCACTTCATAGACATAGCCCGAGGTCTCCGGGCTGATGATCGTGACCTGGCCCCTCACCATGGCGTTTTCGGTCGACTCGATCTTGCTGCTGAACGGCGGCAGCTGCCAGGCATAGAGCACGATCAGCACGCCGGCCAGGGCGACAGTGCCGAACAGCATGGCCGACAGCACGCGCGTGCGGCGCGAACGCGGCTCGGTGGCGGCGGCGGCGGCGGCGGTTGCGGCGGGTGGCGGTGTCTGTCCTTCCGGGGTGGCGGCGATGGCGTTGGTGGTCGTGGTGGTCGGTTCGGTCATGAAGTACGGGCGCCAGGGGTCGTGGTCGAGGTCGTGGTGGCCGCTGCAGCGGCTCTGCGGGTGGTGCTTTTAAGCCAGAGGACGCGGATGCTCAGCCAGATCAGCGTGAGGGTGGCAATGATCGCGATCAAGGCGAATACATCGTTATAGCCCATGATATTGGCTTCGCGCGTGGCGGCGCTGGCCAGTGAACTGGTGCCTTGCAGGTTGCGCGCGGCGGCATTGGGGATGCTCGACAGGTAGCTGTTGGCGCCGCTCTGCACCCGCGCGGCCACCAGTGGATTGTCCATGACCAGGCGTTCGACGATATAGCTGGAGTGGTATTTCTCCCGCACGATCTGATAGGTGCCCAGCAACGCCGCGCCCGCCAGGCTGCCGAGGTTCTGGCTGATACCGAACATCACTGAAAAACTGACCAGGTTGCGCGGGTTGGTCACCACATTGCGCACCCCCAGGGCCATGGTCGGGCCCAGGAAGAAAGTACTGCCGAACGCCAGTAGAAACTGGCTCAGGTACAGGTTGGCCGGGCGCGTGAGGTTATTGGAGAAGCTGTCCAGTGCCCCACCGATCGCCATCATGCCCAGCGACACCAGCAGCGGCATGAACAGGTGATCGGCATGGATGGTCAGAGCGCTGGTCACCAGCCCGGCCACGGCGCCGATCAGCATCACCACGTACAGGCTGTACAACTGCTGGCTGCTCATGCCCAGGTACTGCATGAAGCCGACCGCACCGGTGGACTGCTCGGAGGTGACCATGCGAATCAGCAGCACCGCCAGAAACAAGCGAAAGATCGGCCCACTGCCCAGCCAGCGGGTCATCAGCAAGGGGTTGGTGCGGTTATGCTCGATGCACAGCCCGGCCAGAATCAAGGCGATGGACGCCGCAGAGGCCCAGCCGATCCAGGGCGCCTCCAACCACCAGTCGATGCGCCCCAACGACAGCACCAGGACCAGCAGGCCGACACCAGTGGAAAGCAAGGCGAAGGTAAGGAAATCGAGATTTTCGAACGTCTTGAAGCGGTCCCCCGGCGGCAGCTTGAGCAGCAACACGCAACCCAGGGCCGACAACGCCAGGCCCAATTCGAACAGATACAGGCCGCGCCATTCGGCAATCTGCAGCAGGTCTTCGGAAAACAACCGCGCCAGGGGCACCGCCAGCTGCGCCGTGCCCAATCCCAGCACCAGCGCCTTGAGTCGCCACTTGGCCGGGAACGCCTGGATCATGTAGTACAGGCCCAGGGAGCTCAGCGCTGCGCCAACCATGCCGTGGGCGGCGCGCACGGCAATGGCCGACTCCAGGTCGTTGACGAACAGGTGGGCAAAAGTGACCAGTGCGTAGAGCGCCAGAAACACCTCGGTAAAGGCGCGCAGGCCGAACTGCTGGCGAAACTTCACCAGCAGCAGGTTCATCGAGACGTTGGTCATGACGTAGGCTGCGGGCAACCAGGCCATCTCCGCCGTGGTGGCGCCAAGCGCGCCTTGCAGGTACACCAGATTGGCAGTGACCAGCGCGTTGCCCAGGCCGCCGGTAATGCCGACCAGCAAGCCGACGGCGGCGAAGGCGTAACGCTTGGGAGTCGAGTGCAGCGGCGTCGACGGCGAGCCGGGCATGCTCGGCCGTTCGTGGGGTTGCCAGTTGTGAGGGGCGTAGCGATCCATCGGGTGGCCTTGTCGACGAGCGTGTATGCGCACGCGTAGTAGACCTCAGGCAGCGGTGGCTTGCCAATGTTCCTTGAGTGGCCCCTCACGCCGTGCTCAAGGCACCAGAATCACCTTGTCGCTGCTGCCCGCATTCACCTCGGCGAAGCGCCGCGGCCCCTCGCTCAAGGGCACTTCCAGCAGGTCTTCGGGCATCGCCAGCAAGCCCTGGTCGAAGTAGCCGCCAAAGTGCTCGAGCATCCGCGCACAGGCGGCGCAGTCGTACAGCAGCGAGTTGCTCCCAACCACCGAGCCGCCCTTGCGGTACAGCGCCAGCGCCGGCAATTGCACATGACCATCCACCGGTGCGGCGATGATGGCGATGCGGCCAAACTTGGCCAGCGCGCCTACCGCCGCCGGCAGCCAGAAACCAGTGGTATCGAAAATCACCTCGGCACCGTCCTCGAATACCGCCTGGACCTGCGCGGCGAGGCTATCGGGCTGCTCCAGCACCAGGGTTTCATAGCCCTTGGCGCGCAGCGCCTGGGCTTGCTCCGGCTTGCGCACCGCCCCTAGCACCTGAGCGCCGCGAATCCTGGCGAAGGCCAATGCCGCACTGCCGACCGCACCGTTACCGCCGATCACCAGCACCCGCGTGCCTTGCTTCACGCCGCTACGCTCCAGCGCGTCCCAGGCCGTGGTATAGGGCACACCGAGGCTGGCGGCCTGGGCGAAACTCAAGGACTGCGGCTTGCGCGCCACCCCGCCGTTGGGCAGGGTCAGATAGGCAGCGTGTGAGCCATCATTGAAAAACCCCAGATCGCTGCCCGTGCCCCAGACTTCCTGACCCACCCACTCCTGCGGCCCTTCGACCACTACGCCAGCGAAATCGCGGCCAGGGATACGCGGCAAGGTGGTGTAGGGGAAGCGCCCGAGCACATTCTTGACATCGCTGGGGTTCAGGCCGGCGGCCTTGACCTGTACCAGCAACTGGCCGGGGGCGGCGACGGGTAGCGGCACTTCAACGCATTGCAACGCGGCAAGATCGCCAGTGCGGGAAAATTGCAGGGCTTGCATGGAGGCTCCTTGGGGTTGATCGATAGGCTGTCGATTGACTGAGGCGCCAGTGTATGGCGGCTACGCAGGGGGTATCAGCCAAGGACTTCGGTTTACCGGCCAGCTTGCAGCACGAAGGCCGATGGCGTCATGCCGCGCTCGCGGCGAAACATGTCGCTGAAACTGCTGGGTGAATACCCCAGCGCATGGGCAACTCGACTGACCGGCAACCCTTGCAGCAACTGCGCGGTCGCCGTGGCCAGTTGCACCTGGCGACGCCACTGCGCAAAACCGACACCCATGCCGGCCTGGAACAGTCGGGCCAGGGTACGCACGCTGGCACCGACCTGCTCGGCATGCTGCTCGAAGGAGATATCCAGCGACGGCGAGTCGATCACCGCCTGACACAGGCTGCGCAGGCGCCGATCGCTGTGCTCGGGCATGGGAATACTGGCGCCGCGATGCTGGGCGCGCTTGAGCTCCAGCAAGGCCAGGCCGACCAGCGCTTCGTAGTACTGCGGCTCGACGCCGCCAGCCGGGCCCAGGGGATCATACGCCTGGGCAACCAGCCCGACGATCAACTCGCGCAGCAGGCCGTTGACCTCCAGCACCCGCACTTGCGCGTCCAGCGTCGCCGCCAGCGCCGGGCGCAGATAGATATTGCGCATCTGCAGGTCCGACACTACGCGGATCCCATGGGACACCCCCGGCGGCAGCCATACGGCCCGTTGCGGCGGCACCGCGATGGCCTCGCGCGGGGTCTCGACCCACATCACTCCGGACACGGCATACAGCACCTGCCCCCAGTCGTGGCAATGGGGCTCGGTGAAGTGCCCACGGGCATAGGTACGCGCCAGAGGCAGTACCGGAAGGCTGGGGTCGCTCAAGTCGGGGGGTGCGGCGAGGGCCATGGTGTCGAGATCGCGGGTGTCAGGAAGTCACGGCCAGCAGGATATCACTCTTGACCGCGCGGGTAGATCGCTCCGACGTCGCCCAGCAATTGCAGGGTAGCGCCGTAGCCCAACGCCAGGCGTTCGCCGACGGCCAACTGGGGTGCGGGCATCTCGACGCTGAATTCGACAGGACCGGGCAACGCCGCCAACAGCTCGGTCAATGGCAACTCGCCCTGCCCCGGAGCCAGCCGCCCCTCCCGCGCCTCCTGGATGATGAGTTCCGGCGGCGGCGCCTGCCGGGGCGCATCGCACAGCTGCACGGCGGCGATCAATCCCGGCGGCAAAGCCGCCACCTTTGCAGCGTCACCACCACTGCGATAGAGATGCAGCGCGTCCAGCAGGATCGCGCCATTGGCCTGAGCGGCACCTTGCACTACCGCTACGGCAGCGGACAGATCCGCGACCTCACGCCAGCGCATGAACTCCAGGTCGATGCGCAGCCCGAAGGGCGCCGCCAGTTCGCACAGCCGCGCGAAATGCTCGATCAACCGCAGGCGATGTGGATCATCGCCGGACACGGTAAAACTGCGGGCGCCCAGCTCGGCGCCGGCTTCGAGCATCCACTGCAACTGCGGGATATCGATATCGGGCAACAAGGCGACGAACTCGATGTCGGCTACGGCAATCCCCTCGCCGGCCAATACCTGCTTCAGCTCGCGCAATTGCGCCGAAGCCGCCCGCAATGGATAGGCCAGGCCGCCGGGCATGGCGGCGCTCAAGCGCAGGCCGATGGAACTGAAACCGGCGGCTGCGGCCTGGCGCGCGAAGGCGATGGGGGGTAGATCAAGTGCGCTCAAGTGAGCGACGCCGATGCCTGGCATGGGTATGACCTTGGATACGATCGATCGGATGACCCTGTGGCGGGGGCGCTTGCTTTGTATGCGGCGTATCAGGGGCCACATGGGATGTATGCGAATCTTGTCGGGAGCAAGCCCCCTCGCCACAGGGATGGAGTTCGATCATCTTACAAAGTCACGGAGGACAAGGCTCATACCTGGATGGGCCTGACCATAACCAAGGGTTATCAAGCCTCGTGAGTCAGCTGCTCGAACGCTTCCTCTATGTCGCTGATCCGCGTGGGGCGCACCAGGCGGGACACCTCCTGGCCGTCCTGAAGGAATATCAACGTCGGCCAGAGCTTTACTCGGAACGAGCGGCCCAGCGGTCGCCCACTGCCGTCTTCGACCTTGAGGTGATGGACTTGCGGGAAATCGGCGAAGACTTGCTTGAGCAGCGGCTGCGCAGCCTGACAATGGCCACACCAGTTCGTGCCGAACTCCACCACGGCAAAGCCTTTGCGGGCGTTGACGTCGGTGCGGTCGGGCTGATCCGCGCTATAGGTATCCAGCATGATGGTTCCTCGAGTGACCTGGGCATGACTGTTGGAGGGCCAGGCGCATGGGACGTTCCCTGTCACCCGTCAGGCTGGATGGCCGCAACTGCCGACACACGCGTGGTTATTTTGCATGTCGCTTCGGCAGATTTACCCATTTCAAATGCACGGCGCTGACCTAGACTCTGGCGTGCAGACTGCGGCTGCAAAACGTGACTCGATTCAGATGTACACGAGCGCCGCCGCAGCACCCGCACAATAATAAAAAAAGGACACTGCCATGCCCTGCCCCGAGTTTCTCGCCGCTCGAGACTTTCTGCTTGCCCATCGCACCGACTACAGCACCGCCGCCCGGGATTTCCGTTGGCCGCAATTGACGCATTTCAACTGGGCGCTGGACTACTTCGATGACATGGCCCGGGGCAATGACGCCACGGCGCTGTGGATCGTCGAGCACGATGGCCAATCCAGCCGCTACAGCTTCGAGCAGCTGTCGCAGCGTTCCAATCAGGTCGCCAATCACCTGCGTTGGCTGGGCGTGAACCGCGGGGATCGGGTGCTGGTGATGCTCGGCAACCACGTCGCGCTCTGGGAAACCCTGCTGGCCGCCTTCAAGCTCGGCGCCGTGGTGATCCCCGCCACCACTCTGTTGACCAGCGAAGACCTGCGCGATCGCCTCGATCGCGGCCAGGTCCGTCATGTCGTGGCCGGCAGCGAGTGGATCGACAAGTTCGCCGACCTGGCCGGCGACTACAATCGCCTGAGCGTCGGCGCCCGGGTGCCCGGCTGGATCGATCATGAAGACGCGCGCCTGTACCCGACCAGTTTCGTCCCCAGCGGCCCGACGCTGGCCACCGACCCGGCGCTGCTGTATTTCACTTCAGGCACCACGTCGAAACCGAAGATGGTCCTGCACAGTCAGCAGAGCTACCCGGTCGGGCACTTGTCGACTCTGTACTGGATCGGCCTGCAGCCGGGGGATATCCACCTCAACATCTCGTCGCCGGGCTGGGCCAAGCACGCCTGGAGCTGCGTGTTCGCGCCCTGGAATGCCGGCGCCTGCGTGTTCATCCATAACACCCCGCGCTTCAACCCCGGCGCCTTGCTGGAGATCATCGCGCAACATGGCATCACCAGCCTGTGTGCGCCACCGACGGTGTGGCGCATGCTGATCCAGCTCGACCTCAAGGGCCGTCAGGGTCAACTGCGTGAGCTGGTCGGAGCCGGCGAGCCGCTGAACCCGGAAATCATCGAACACATCAAGGCGGTCTGGGGCCTGAATCTGCGCGACGGCTTCGGCCAGTCCGAGACCACTGCGCTGGTGGGCAACAGCCCTGGCCAAGTGCTCAAACCAGGATCCATGGGCCGGCCGCTACCGGGTTATCAGGTGGCGCTGCTCGACCCCGACGGCCAACCGGCCAATGAAGGCGAGGTGGCGCTACCACTGGCCAGCGCACCCCTGGGGCTGATGCTCGGCTACGCCGATGCCCCCGAGAAGACCGCCGAAGCCATGCGCGGCGGCGTGTACCGCACCGGCGACACCGCTGCCATCGACAGCGATGGCTATATCACCTTCGTCGGCCGCGCCGATGATGTGTTCAAGGTGTCGGACTACCGCATCAGCCCGTTCGAACTGGAAAGCCTGCTGATCGAGCACCCGGCGGTGGTCGAAGTGGCCGTGGTGCCCAGCCCCGACCCGCAACGCCTGGCGGTGCCCAAGGCGTTTCTGATTCTGGCCGAGGGTGTCGAGGCCGACGCCGACCTGGCACGCACGCTGTTCGTGTTCGCCAGGGAGAAACTTGCGCCCTACAAGCGGGTGCGGCGCCTGGAATTCGTCACCGAGTTGCCCAAGACCATCTCCGGCAAGATCCGCCGGGTGGAATTGCGCCTGTTGGAAGCGCGGGTACGCGAATCGGCGCTGCGCCGTGATCAGGAATATTTCGAGGATGACTTCAACCACTGACGGCAGCAGCGATCAAACGAGGTAAGGGGCTTTGCTACCTCACCTCGGCGTTGGCCACCAGAGCTGCATGAAACCCGCTAGAATGCGCGCCCCTGTTTTTGCCTGTGATCGCCATCCCCATGACGCCCGACGCCTTGACCGTGCTGCAGCAACACCTCGACCTCGCCCTTGCCCAGCCTGTCGGCGAGGCAAGGCGCCTGCTGCACGGGCGCGGGCAGCGCTGGCCGGGGCTTGAGCAGGTGACGGTGGACTGGCTGCAGGGCATGGTCCTGGTGTCCTTGTTCCGCGAGCCTGAGCCCGCGCCACTGCAGGCGCTGAAAACCTTGCTGCTGCAATGGGCGGATCGACCGGCCTGGGTCGATGCGGGAGGCAAGGCGCTGCTGTTGCAACACCGCTACCTGCCCGCCAGCCCCACCGAATGCCTGCTCGGCGAAATCGTCTCGCCCTGGGTGATCGAAGAAAACGGCCTGCGCTACCAGCTGGAGCTCGGGCGCTCGCAGAATACCGGGCTGTTTCTCGACATGCGCTACGGCCGCCAATGGGTGCAGGCCCACGCCCAAGGCAAACGCGTGCTCAATCTGTTCGCCTACACCTGTGGTTTCTCCGTGGCGGCGATCGCAGGTGGCGCGACCAGTGTGGTCAACCTCGACATGGCCAAGGCTGCCCTGAGCCGCGGGCGCGACAACCACCGCCTCAACGATCATGACCTGAGCAAGGTCAGCTTCATGGGCCACGATCTGTTCAAGTCCTGGGGCAAGGTGATCAAGGCCGGCCCTTATGATCTGGTGATCATCGACCCGCCATCGTTCCAGAAAGGCAGTTTTGTCCTGACCCAGGATTACCGCAAGGTCCTGCGGCGCCTGCCGCTAGTGCTCAACCCGGGTGGTCAGGTACTGGCCTGCCTCAACGATCCGCAGGTGGGCGCCGACTTTTTGATCGACTGCATGGCCACCGAGACGCCGCAGTTGCGCTTTCAGCAACGGCTGCAGAATCCGCCGGAGTTCGTCGATATCGATCCCGAGGCCGGGCTCAAGGCTCTGGTGTTCGCCGAGTAGCCGGCTATCGACCGGCAAGCACGGCAGATTTCCCCGCAACTGCTACAAAGACAGCAGTGATAACCATAACAACATCGGGAGATAGACCATGACTCTGCAAGGCAAGACCGCACTGGTCACCGGCTCCACCAGCGGCATCGGCCTGGGCATCGCGCTATGCCTGGCCAAGGCGGGCGCCAACGTCATCCTCAATGGCTTTGGCGATGCCAGCGCCGCCCTCGCGCAAGTGGCGGCCCATGGCACGCGTGTCGGCCATCATCCGGCGGATGTCAGCGATCCGCAGCAGATCGCGGCGATGGTCGACTACGCCCGCGACGAATTCAATGGCGTCGATATTCTGGTCAACAACGCCGGGATCCAGCACGTCGACGCGGTCGAAGATTTCCCAGTGCAAAAGTGGGACGCCATCCTCGCCATCAACCTGTCGTCGGTGTTTCATGCCACGCGCCTCAGCCTGCCTGGCATGCGCGAGCGTGGCTGGGGACGGATCATCAATATCGCCTCGGTGCACGGCCAGGTCGGTTCGGTCGGCAAGGCTGCCTACGTCGCGGCCAAGCATGGAGTGATCGGCCTGACTAAGGTAGTGGGCCTTGAGACCGCCACTACCCAGGTCACCTGTAACGCCATCTGCCCGGGCTTCGTGCTGACGCCTCTGGTGCAACAGCAGATCGATGCGCGCATCGCCAAGGGCCTCGACGCCGAACAGGCGCAAAGCGAACTGCTGGCCGAGAAGCAGCCCTCACTGGAGTTCGTCACCCCCACGCACTTGGGTGAACTGGTGCTGTTCCTGTGCAGCGAAGCCGGCAGCCAGGTCCGCGGCGCGGCCTGGAATGTCGATGGTGGCTGGCTGGCGCGCTGAGTCCTGATGTTAGCCGGATTGGCCTCTTCGCGGGCAAGCCTCGCTCCCACAATTGACACCGTGGGAGCGAGGCTTGCCCGCGAAGAGGTCCGATGGCCCAGCACACCTCTGCCGTCAAAACTGCTCTTCGTCGTTGACCAGCCCCCAGTCGCCTTTGGGCAGTTCCTTCACCGGGGTCGGTGGCTCCGGCGCCGTGGTATGGGTGGCGCCACCGTCGGCATGAAGTTTGAGGCGCAGGCGCAGGTTGTTCTGCGAGTCGGCGTTCTTGAGCGCCTCTTCCTCATCGATGGCGCCCTCGACGACCAGCTCATAAAGGGCGCTGTCGAACGTCTGCATGCCCTGATTGCCGGCCTTTTCCATAATGCCCTTGAGGTCGCTGAATTCGCCGCGGTGGATCAGATCGCGGATGGTCGAAGAACCCAGCATCACCTCTACCGCCGCCCGGCGCTTGTTGTCGACGGTCTTGACCAGACGCTGGGAGACGAACGCCTGCAGGTTGTTGCCCAGGTCATTGAGCAATTGCGGGCGGCGGTCTTCCGGGAAAAAGTTGATGATGCGGTCGAGCGCCTGGTTGGCGTTGTTGGCGTGCAGGGTCGAGATCGCCAGGTGACCGGTGTCGGCGAAGGCCAGCGCATGCTCCATGGTCTCGCGGTCGCGAATCTCGCCGATGAGGATCACGTCCGGCGCCTGGCGCAGGGTATTCTTCAGCGCCGCCTGGAAGCTGCGGGTGTCGACCCCGACTTCGCGCTGGTTGATGATCGACTTCTTGTGCCGGTGGATATACTCCACCGGGTCCTCGATGGTAATGATGTGGCCGCTACTGCTGCGATTGCGATAGTCGATCAGCGCCGCCAGCGAGGTCGACTTGCCCGACCCCGTGGCGCCGACGAACAGCACCAGCCCGCGCTTGCGCATGATCACGTCGAGCAGGATCGGCGGCAGCTTGAGGTCTTCGAACTTGGGAATGTCGAGTTTGATGTTGCGCGCAACGATGGACACTTCGTTGCGCTGCTTGAAGATATTGATCCGAAAGCGCCCGACGCCGTGCATCGACAGTGCGAGGTTCATTTCCAGATCGCGGTCGAACTCCGCGCGCTGTTCGGCGTCCATGATGTCCATGGCAATGACGGCGATCTCGCCCGGTTTCAGCGATTCACTGCTCAACGGCTTGAGTACGCCGTTGAATTTGGCACAAGGCGGTGCTCCCGTGGACAGATAAAGATCGGAGCCGTCCTGGCTGACGAGGGTTTTCAACAGGGCCTGGATATCCATTGGGGCAAAGTCCGCGGGCAATCGATAGGAAGTAAGCTATAGCTTGGCGGTTTTTCAGGCCAACGTGCAAATAAAGGGTAACGCAATGACCGGATTGTCCGAGGGCGGCATGGCAGCCACGCTCGTTTCGCGACTGCAGGCCAGCGGCAGTCCGCTGCCAGCGCCGCAGGATTGGCCGCAGAGTCTGCGCACCGCCGTGGATATCATCATCCACGCCCCCATGCCGATGTTGCTGCTGTGGGGGCCACAGTTGTGCCAGCTGTATAACGATAGCTTCGCGCTGCTGGCTGGCAGCAAGCATCCCCGCGCCTTCGGACAACCGGTCGATCTGATCTGGCCGGAACTGCGCCCGTTCACCGATTCGATCTACCAGGCGGTGCTCGGCGGCGAAGTCCGCAGTTATGTCGAGCAAGGCTTCTCGCTGCCCCGTGGCGACCATGAGGCCCAGGTGTGGCTCGACCTCACCTACAGCCCGGTGCGCGACGAAAGCGGCCATATCAGCGGTATCCTGGTCACCGCCATCGAGGCCAATGCACGCTTGGAGGTGCAGGCCGAACTGCAACGCCGCTCCCAGGCCAGCATCGAGATGCACCAACGCCTGCGGGAAGAGATGCAAGAGCGCGAGCGCGCCGAGGACGCCCTGCGTCATGCCCAGAAGATGGAAGCCGTGGGCCAGTTGACCGGCGGTATCGCTCACGACTTCAACAACATGCTGACCGGCATCATTGGCAGCCTGGATCTGATGCAGCGCTATATCGCCAATGGCCGCAGCGCCGAGATCGCCCGCTTCGCCGAAGCCGCGGTGACCTCGGCGCAACGGGCCGCCGCGCTTACCCACCGTCTTCTGGCGTTCTCGCGGCGCCAATCGCTGAACCGCCAGCGCATCGACCCCAACCAGTTGGTGCACTCCCTCGAAGAGCTGCTCAGCCGCACCAAAGGCGAGCACATCGAATTGCGCATACGCTTCGGTCACGACATCTGGCCCGTCGACACCGATGCCAACCAACTCGAAAACGCCCTGCTCAACCTTGTCATCAATGCCCGCGATGCCATGCCCGATGGCGGCGTGCTGCGGGTCGAGACCGCCAACTGCGTGCTCGATGGCAGCGCAAGGCAGTTGGGCCTGGAGCCGGTGATTGCCGGCGAGTACGTGATGATCAGCGTCACCGACACCGGCTCGGGTATGTCACCGGCTGTGCTGGCCAAGGCCTTCGACCCGTTTTTCACCACCAAACCCACCGGCCAGGGCACCGGCCTGGGCTTGTCGATGATCTATGGCTTCGCCCAGCAATCCGGCGGCCATGTCACCCTGCAAAGCACTGTCGGCGAAGGTACCGGCGTGCACCTGTACCTCCCCCGCCACGCGGACACCGCCGAAGTGGAAAACGTGTTGCAGACACCGGAAAACATCCCGCGCGCCCAGCAAGGCGAAAGCGTGCTGGTGGTCGAGGACGATCCGGCCGTGCGCATGCTGGTGCTCAACGTACTGGACGAACTGGGCTACCGCGGCCACCCCGCCGCCGATGCGCGCACCGCCATACCGCTGCTCGAATCCTCGCTGCGCATCGACCTGCTGGTTACCGACGTCGGGCTGCCGGGCCTCAATGGGCGGCAACTGGCGGAGATCGCGCGCCAGCACCGGCCGGGGCTCAAGGTGCTGTTCATGACCGGTTACGCCGAGAAGGCCGCGGAAAAACAACATTTTCTCGACGACGCTACGGACATGGTCGCCAAACCCTTTACCATTGACGTCCTGGCGAACAAGATTCGCGACATGATCAATGCCTAGCTCGCTTTGCATAGTTCGCAATACGCGCAGTTCGCTGCGCCAGCCATGCAACCCTACAGAGAAAGAAGCGCTCCCGTGAAAGCACAAGCCCGGCACATCCTCGTCAAGACCAGCGACGAGGCCGAACAACTCAAGCAACGCATCGCCAAGGGTGAAGCCTTCGATGTGCTGGCGAAAAAGTTCTCTATCTGCCCGTCGGGCAAGCGCGGCGGCGATCTGGGTGAAGTGCGACCGGGGCAGATGATCGGCGCCATCGACCAGATCATCTTCAAAAAGCCTCTGCGCGTGGTGCATGGGCCGGTCAAGAGCAAGTTCGGTTACCACCTGGTTCAAGTGTTCTACCGGGACTGAGGGTGCTCTCGCATCTACCAAGCGAACATGAAAAAGCCGCCGACACCCGAGGGTGTCGGCGGCTCATCTGATGTCGGCCCGGTGTCGGGTAGTCGCTGTCAGAGCGCTGCGCTGGCGCGCTTGGCTTGTTCGATCTGGCCTTTCTTGTGGTTCAGCGCCAAGTCGCTGCGCAAGCCTGCGACCAGATTGGAAATGGCGCGGCTGCTGGTCAAGGATTGTGTGTTGATGCCGGTAACCGTCAAGTCGACGTGATCGGTCTTCTGGTCGAACACCCGCACGGTCAGGGATTTGTCCTGAGCCTGGGTGCATTGGCAGCGCATTGGCAGAAAGCTGCTTTCAATAATGTTGCGAAGTTCTAGAGTGGACAGCATAGCGACATCTCCTTGTAATTTTAGAGTCCGTGGCACCCGCGGGGAACAGAGGCGGCAAACCGCTGCCTAACCGTAACCAGTGCTCGTTCGACATGAACGCGTCCGTGGACTCTTGCTGTATAGCAGCAGCTTTTGTGCCTGCGCTGATACCGTTCGTCTCCACTATGAAAATCAATCAGTTAGATCATAAAGCTTAGAATTCGCTAAAAAGCCAGCATGCGTATTGCACGATGGCTGAAAATGCGCCCTGCAATTTGCATGGCCGTGCGCCCCAAAGCGAAGCGCCTGCAACTTGTAGCCGCACCCGAATGTCCCCTGTTCATCACTTCCACTTTTGAAAGGTACTGGCAATGGCACGGGCAATCTGGAAAGGCGCGATCAGTTTCGGACTGGTGCATATCCCCGTGGCGCTGGTGTCGGCCACTGCCTCCAAGGGAGTCGATTTCGACTGGCTCGACAAGCGCAGCATGGACCCGGTCGGCTACAAGCGCATCAACAAGGTAACGGGCGAGGAGATGGACAAGGACGACATCGTCAAGGGCGTGCAATACGAAAAAGGCCGCTACGTGGTGCTCAGTGAGGACGAGATTCGCAACGCCCACCCCGTCTCGACCCAGACCATCGAGATCTTCTCCTTCGTCGCCAGTGACCAGATCCCCTTGCAGAACATCGATACGCCCTACTTCCTCGCACCCGATCGGCGCGGCGAGAAGGTCTATGCACTGCTGCGCGAAACGCTGATCCGCAGCCAGAAAGTCGCCCTCGCCCAGGTGGTGCTGCACACCCGCCAGTACCTGGCGGCGGTCATGCCGCTGGACGATGCGCTGGTGCTGGTGAAGCTGCGCTGGCCCGCTGAAGTACGTGAGCTGTCGATCCTGGAGCTCGGCGATGCGGTCAAGAAAGCCGACCTGAGCAAAAAGGAGCTGGACATGGCGCAACGGCTGGTGGACGACATGAGCGGCGATTGGCAGCCGGAGGATTACGTCGATCAGTTCGAAGAGAAGATCATGGCCCTGGTCGACAAGAAGGCTCGGGACGGCAAGATCGAGGACGTCGAGACCGGCGAGTCGCAGGACGAACGGCAGAGTGCGGATGTCATCGACCTCACTGAACTGCTCAAGCGTAGCCTGGGTGGCAAACCCGCGCCCAAGGCCGCCAAGGACAAGGCGCCGGCCAAGGCAGCGGCACCGCGCAAGCGCACGGCCAAGGCTGCGCCCGCCACCAAGCCGGCAACCCGCCGGACCAAGAAGGCCTCCTGAGTCAAGCTCGCAGAACTACTAGGTTGTATCTGTTCCGATACGCATCTATACCTTACGGACTAGAAGAGTCCTCAAGGTACGGAGCTACCGGCCTATTCGCATTGAACCGCTCCCGCACCTGTGCATGGAAGGCGA
This sequence comes from Pseudomonas sp. GW821-FHT01A09, assembly GCF_058986725.1. NCBI lineage: Bacteria > Pseudomonadati > Pseudomonadota > Gammaproteobacteria > Pseudomonadales > Pseudomonadaceae > Pseudomonas > Pseudomonas sp. GW821-FHT01A09. The sequence goes on along the minus strand of NZ_JBYSWB010000017.1, from coordinate 6,322 downwards.
GCGGATGCGTGTATTACGGTTTTCAGGTTTGGCGACGCTCACGTCGCTGGTCGTATTTGCCCAGGCTGCTCACGGCGCCTGCAGTTTCTCTCCCACCCTGGGCGACGATGCGTACGTCTGTGACAGCGGCACGGCTGCAAGTCTCACCGACCTGCAGGGCAACAACCGTCTGACTTTGCCAGCCTCAGGCACTGGTACCATTACCGGCGCCGTTATCTTTGGCGCTGGCGCCGACCAGATCACCATCGCCTCCGGTACCGTCGGCGGTGCCATCAACCAGGGCGATGGCATCGACGACTTCGTCATGAGCGGCGGGCGGATCGCGTCGCTGGCCCAGGGTGACGGCCGCGACACCTTCCGCATGACCGGTGGCACCATCGTCGGTGCCTTTGAAGATGGCGATGTGGCGGCCATGACTGGCGGCACCATCGGGCGCGTCGACATGAAGCTGGACAACAATATCTTCGAGCTATCCGGGGGGGCGCATCATCGGCAATCTGGTCACCGGCTTCGGGCGCGACACCATCAGCGTCACCGGCGGCAGCATCGGCGGCAATATCAGTGTCAGCGGTGGCAACGACGTAGTCACCGTGAGCGGCGGCATTGTGGGTGGCAACGTGTTGATGAGTTTCGGCGACGACCGCTTCACCTGGCGCGACGGCGGTACCATCGCCGGCACTGTTCAAATGGGCGATGGCACTGACAGCGTATTGCTCAGCGGCCTCAACGAGACCCTGCTGGCCGGCAGTGCCGGTATCGATGGCAGCACCGGCGTCGACACCCTGACCTTCGACCACACCAGCAGCGGCAATGGCGCGCGCTATAGCAATTTCGAGGCAGTCAACCTCACCAACGCCTCGAGCCTGGATCTCGCCGACCGCCTGGTGCTGGGCGATACGGTGACCGGCACTGGCAGCCTTGGCATCGATGGCAGCAGCGTGGTGAGCGCCAGTCAGGGCAGCGTCGGGCCTTTCACCGCAGGCCGGAACGTCACCGTCGACAACGCCGGGTTGATCGACCTGACCCGCAGCGGCAGCAACGCCGACGATCGCCTGACCATCATCGGCGACTACACCGGCAGCAACGGCCAATTACGCGTGCAAAGCGTGCTGGCAGGCGATGGCGCGGCATCCGATCGGCTGATGGTGTCGCAAGGGACGTTGAGCGGCACCACGGCGATCAACGTCACCAACCTCAATGGCACTGGCGCCCTCACTACCGCCAACGGTATTGAAGTGGTCGAGGCCAATAACGGTGCGACCAGCAGCAACGGGGCGTTTTCCCTCGCTGGCGCGGTATCCGCCGGGGCGTATCAGTATTACCTGTTCAAGGGCGGCGTTACGGCGGGCAGCGAGAACAGCTGGTACCTGCGTTCCAGTGTCGTGGCACTGCCGGCGGCTGCACCGCCAATCCCGCCCGTCACGCCCGGTTCGCCCGGTTCGCCAGTCACGCCAGTGACGCCGGGCACCCCGAGCGAGCCCTTTCCACCTACTGAACCCATAGCGCAAAGTGCACCCATCGCAGCGGTCGGTACCCCCGTCTTGCCGGTGGCCGCCCCAGGGCAGAGCATCGCGCTGTACCGCGTCGAGGTGCCACTGTACAGCGCGGTCCCTCCTGCCGCGGCGCTGCTGGCACAAACCAGCCTGGGGACCTTCCACGAGCGCCAAGGCAGCCAACGCCTGCTGCACGAGACCGGATGGGCGCCCGCCGGCTGGGCCCGGGTGTTTGGCAACAGCCTGCGCCAGCGTTGGGCCGGCGATGCCGCGCCGAGTCTGAACGCCAGCATCGACGGCTATCAGATAGGTCATGATCTTTACGCTCACCTGAGCGACGACGGCTATTGGCAGCGCGGCGGCGTATTCGTCAGCCACGCGCATCTGGGCGGCGACGTCAAAGGCTTCGCTCTGGGCTTCGACAACACCCGCGCTGGTCGTCTGCGCCTGGACGGCGACAGCCTGGGCGCCTATTGGACCTTGATCGGTCCCAAAGAGCAGTACCTGGACCTGGTACTGATGGGCACCCGCTACGACGGTCGCAGCCGGTCGGAACGCGGCTTGACCCTCGATCTGGACGGCCACGCGGTCAGCGCCTCTGCGGAGGTCGGCTATCCCCTCCCCATCGGCCCTCACTGGCGGGTCGAGCCGCAGGCGCAGTTGGTCGCCCAGCGCATCGACCTCGATGATAGCCACGATGCGATCGCCAAGGTGGCTTTCGATAACCCGACCACCTGGCGCGGCCGCCTCGGTGCCAGGCTGCTGGGCGACTACCAGATTCGCGGCGTGCCAGTGCAGCCGTATCTGCGTACCGATCTGTGGCGCACTTCAGGGGGCGACGACGGCGTGACCTATGATCGCACCGAAACCCTGCATAGCCGCCAGCGCAGCACCACGCTGGACATGGGCGGCGGCATCGCGGCAAGGCTGAATAACAGCACGCAGTTCTATCTGAGCGTCGGCTACAGTCGCAATCTCGACAGCGTCGCCGAGGAATCACTGCAAGGCACCCTGGGGCTGCGCGTCTCGTGGTAGGCGACGAATGGTCACGTGTTGCGAATCGTCGACATCCATTTCACGCCTTGTTCACGCCCTGAGGCGCATCTTTAAGTCACTCCTTTGTGTGATCCCTTTAGCCCGCCTCCCATCGCGGGCTTTTTCTTGCCTGGGATTTGTCAATAGACCAAGTTTCCGATTCATCGACATCCATTTCACGACTCGTTCACGCGCCAAAGCGCATCTTCAAGTCACTCCTTTGTGTGATCCCTTCAGCCCGCGCCCCATCGCGGGCTTTTCTTTGTCTGGGTTTTTCTTCATCTGTGGGATGGGCCGCAGGCCTCGTTAGCGTTCAAGCTGTCACCAGAACTCCGGCACTGCTTTGTGATAATCCACGATCCCATAGAACTCGTAGGCTGCAGTCCCTGGCGTGGGCAGTTTCTTGACCAGTAGCCGCCAAGCTCCTCGTCCATTGGCTGACCCCATACTAATGTCGTAGGCCAGCATGCCATTGACCGTCTTCCTCACGCATCGCCCTAGGCACAAGTCCTGGGAGATTTTCTGCAACTGCGCCGCACATACTGCGGGTAATTGTCGATCTACTTGCCTTTGCATCGCTGCGCCATAGGTGATGACTGCAGCGGCCTTGGCCGGCTTTGTCCGCCCGCGATCAGGGGACGCTGCGGCGGGTTCGGGATGGACGTTAGCCCGTTTGCCTCGTCGCTGACGTAGCTGAGAAGCGGGTTGCGCGGGGAATGGGGAAACCGCGGAAGTGGCAGCTGACGTGTCGTGCCGTACCGCATCGGTGCTTGGCAGCGGGTCGGGATTGATATGAATGAACGGCACGCCCCGCAAGGTGAACCACGTCGCCAGTGAGATCACATTCTCGCTGCCCGCTTCATCGCACGCCTGCTCATGCGCTTCGATCGCTTCCTCCCTGTCCCGTTGCGTTTGCGCAGCGTGCTGATCTTTTTCCGGGATAGTGAACAAGATATCGATCTTGCCTCGACCATCCTCTAGCAGGCGATTCTCCAACGCACATTGCAACTTGGGATGCCTTTTTATGGTGCGGGTCACTGTTTGCACCTGCCTCTTGGACAGCGCCTCGAACGTTATGTCGGAGCGCTTGGCTTTCTCGTCTTCCAGATATTGCCAGAACTGCGCGAGCACTCCTTCGGCGGATTCTCTGGCCTGTTGGTACGCAGGGCTGGTGATATAGCGTTGGTAGAAATCGTGAATCAAATTCGCACGCTTGGCGCGTAGCGTCGGGTTGCATCTGGATAGATCGCTTGGCAAGTCCACAGTCTCTTTGGCGTAACCAGGATGGTACCGAATCTCCTCCAGACGCTGCGGGTAAGCATCTATCCTGGATTGCAGCTCTTTATCTTCGCGGATGGCCATGGCAGCGCCCAGCATGGTCCCCATACCGGAGAGCGCAGCCACCGGCATCCAACTGCTGAAGACAGGTATCAGTGTGCTCGCTATAGCCCCTGCCGAGCCCCCCACCATGCTATAGCGAAGCAGACGGTTTTGATCGACGCCATTGGTGCATCTACGCAACTCCCTCGATAGCGGGGAAGGTGCAGGACGGACTGTCTTGGGGCGTTCGCGCGGATTCGTCCCCCCCTTGACACTGCGATCTAATTCAATAGGCATCAGCATGACTCCTGCAAGCAAAGACGTTTCTACCCAGGCCCCGAGTCGTGCAGCCCCATAGCCAGCTCAACCTCGATACCCAGGCCCATCGTTCAATAACCCGCTCGCCGCTCGCTAAACAACCTCACGTGCCTGAAAAAACCAGAGATTCGGATATTTCCTACCTGGACACTGCTGGTGCGGGACGCACGACAGCCCCTGACAGCCAGAAACTCGGTAGCAGACGGCTCCTTGAGCCATGGAGGCCGCCGGAATCAGTTACCACCCACCGTACAACTGCCGCCGCACCTATGCGACAATATGCTTAATGTCCGGTTTGAATCCCGCAGTCATAGTCCAGCAGCTCGGCCACAGTGTGCAGATGCTGCCGACAACGTATGCGCGTTGGGTCAACTCAAGTTCAGATTGGAGCGAGCTGGAGAAACTGCAAATTGGTATCGGCAGACAACAGCACTCCGTAAGTTATTGATAGGTAATCCCTTTGATCTCCACAGCTAACATCACCATGCAGTTCGGCTCCAAGCCGCTGTTCGAGAACGTCTCGGTCAAGTTCAACGGCGGCAACCGTTATGGCCTGATCGGCGCCAACGGTTGCGGCAAGTCGACCTTCATGAAAATCCTCGGCGGCGACCTCGAACCGACCGGCGGCCAAGTGATGCTGGAGCCGAACGTGCGCCTGGGTAAACTGCGCCAGGATCAATTCGCCTACGAAGAATTCACCGTGATCGACACCGTGATCATGGGCCATGAGGAGCTGTGGAAGGTCAAGGCCGAGCGTGACCGCATCTATTCGCTGCCGGAAATGAGCGAAGAAGACGGCATGGCCGTCGCCGAGCTCGAAACCGAATTCGCCGAAATGGACGGCTACACCGCCGAATCCCGCGCCGGCGAGCTGCTGCTGGGCCTGGGTATCCCTCTGGAGCAGCACTTCGGCCCCATGACCGAAGTCTCGCCTGGCTGGAAGCTGCGCGTACTGCTGGCCCAGGCGCTGTTCTCCGACCCTGAAGTCCTGCTGCTCGACGAACCGACCAACCACCTGGACATCAACACCATCCGCTGGCTGGAAAACATTCTGACCCAGCGTTCCAGCCTGATGATCATCATCTCCCACGACCGTCACTTCCTGAACAGCGTGTGCACCCACATGGCTGACTTGGATTACGGCGAGCTGCGCCTGTTCCCGGGCAACTACGACGAATACATGACCGTGGCGACCCAGTCCCGCGAGCAACTGTTGTCGGACAACGCCAAGAAGAAGGCACAGATTTCGGAACTGCAATCCTTCGTTAGCCGTTTCTCGGCCAACGCCTCGAAAGCCAAGCAGGCCACGTCCCGCGCCAAGGCGATCGACAAGATCCAGCTGGCCGAGGTCAAGCCTTCGAGCCGTGTGAGCCCGTTCATTCGCTTCGAGCAAAACAAGAAGCTCCATCGTCAGGCGGTCATCGTCGAGCGCATGGCCAAAGGCTTTGACGGAAAGCCGCTGTTCAAGGACTTCAGCTTCCAGGTCGAAGCCGGCGAACGCGTCGCCATCATCGGCCCGAACGGCATCGGCAAGACCACCCTGCTGCGCACCCTGGTCGACGAACTGACCCCGGACGCCGGCAGCATCAAGTGGACCGACGCCGCCGAGCTGGGCTACTACGCCCAGGATCACGCCCACGACTTCGAAGACGACGTCACCCTGTTCGACTGGATGGGTCAGTGGACCCAAGGCGAACAAATGATTCGCGGCACCTTGGGCCGGATGCTGTTTTCCAACGACGAGATTCTCAAGTCGGTCAAGGTGATTTCCGGGGGTGAGCAAGGTCGCATGCTGTTCGGCAAGCTGATCCTGCAAAAGCCCAACGTGCTGATCATGGACGAACCGACCAACCACCTGGACATGGAATCCATCGAGTCGCTCAATCTAGCGCTGGAAAACTACCCCGGCACGCTGATCTTCGTCAGCCATGACCGGGAATTCGTTTCGTCGCTGGCCACCCGCATCATCGAGCTCAGCCCCAGTGGCGTGACCGACTTCAGCGGCACATACGATGACTACCTGCGCAGTCAGGGTGTGGTCCTCTAAGCACTGCCCCACTCTGGTAAGAGGCTTGCTCCTCTGTAGTGAGGGGGGGGGGGGGGGGGGGGGGGGGGGGGGGGGGGGGGGGGGGGGGGGGGGGGGGGGGGGGGGGGGG
>NZ_JBYSWB010000016.1:0-149860 GCF_058986725.1 Pseudomonas sp. GW821-FHT01A09 | reverse complement strand
GGCATCCATGCCGGGGGACCACCGATTCAGAAGCCTCCACGCGGCCTGCTGGAGGGGCGCCGCCCAGGCTGGAGCGCCAGCAGGGCCAGCCGAAAATTGAGGCGCCAATGCTTTAAAAGCTCGGCAGTCACCGCAGATCTCACTGTTCTGCTTTCGAGCCGGCCTTGGGGTCGCCGCCCCCTTTCAGCAGGCCGCGTGGAGGCGCGCTTGCGCAGGGCTAGCCGGCATGGATGCCGGCTAAGCCCCGCTGGGCCAAGGATGGCCCATCGGGGCGTGCCCTGCGCAAGCGTGCCGGAACGCGGGAACCCCTCGCCCCAGCGAGGGGCCAATGGCGGGGGCGGCGACCCCAAGGCCGGCTCGAAAGCAGAACCACCCCGAGCCCAAAACCCCAGCCCGAAGCCCCGAGCCCCGAGCCCCGAGCCCAAGAATCATCAAATCGCAGGCAAAAAAAAGGGGCGGTTTGACCCGCCCACATTTTTTCCATATTTCCCTGTATTCCCTGTCATCATCCTGATGAATCGCGTCTTGCGATGTCCTGGCTCTCGATCCGTGAGGGCCTGTGTCTGTCCGTAGACACAGTGCCGATATTAGCGATCTCCCCGGCCGTGACAAGCGCACAAACCTTTCAAAAAAAGTCATTAAGCTTATATTTCAGAAAAATAAATATATATTTTTCATAAGGTTAACTAACAACCCAGCACTTTTAAGCCGATACTCTACGCCAGCCGGTTACGATCGCTTACGTATACGTCAGCATTGGCTTACACGCAATGCCGCAAAGCACTTAAAGCAGCCGTCAAACAGGCAAAAAAATACCTCGCATCCACGAGGTATTTTTTGCGCAGCCAGCGTTATTGAAACAGTGACTCACTGGACAGACCATTCTTCTCCAAGATCTCCCGAAGCCGTTTGAGGCCCTCGACCTGGATCTGTCGCACCCGCTCACGGGTCAGGCCTATTTCGAGGCCGACATCCTCCAGCGTGCTGCTCTCGTGCCCGCGCAGGCCGAAACGACGAACCACCACTTCGCGCTGCTTGTCGGTCAGCTCCGACAGCCACTGGTCGATGCTCTGGGACAGATCATCATCCTGCAGCAGCTCGCAGGGATCGGTGGGGCGATCGTCGGTCAGGGTGTCGAGCAGGGTCTTGTCCGAGTCCGGCCCCAAGGACACATCCACCGAAGACACACGCTCGTTCAGGCCAAGCATGCGCTTGACCTCGCCAACGGGTTTTTCCAGCAGGTTGGCGATCTCTTCCGGGGAAGGCTCGTGATCGAGCTTTTGCGTCAGCTCGCGGGCTGCTCGCAGATATACATTGAGTTCCTTGACCACATGAATCGGCAGACGAATCGTGCGGGTCTGATTCATGATCGCCCGTTCGATGGTCTGACGAATCCACCAGGTGGCATAGGTCGAGAAGCGGAAGCCGCGTTCCGGATCGAATTTCTCCACCGCGCGGATAAGGCCGAGGTTGCCCTCTTCGATCAGGTCCAGCAGTGAAAGCCCGCGATTGACATAACGCCGAGCGATTTTCACGACAAGGCGCAGGTTGCTCTCGATCATCCGCTTGCGACCGGCCGGGTCGCCTTTTTGCGACAGCCGTGCGTAATGGACTTCTTCTTCAGGTGATAGCAGGGGCGAGAAACCGATCTCGTTGAGATACAACTGCGTGGCATCCAGTGCCCGAGTGTAATCAATGTACTTGTGCTGTTTGAGGGAGGTGGAGCCTTTGGCCTTGGAGCGAGCGGCGGGGACGACGGGTTCGTCATCGGCCGATGCATCCAGGACGATACCGGTCTCCATCAGGAGGACCTCATCGTCAATGTCAAACTCCGGCGCTTCTTTGCTGAGAGCCATATTTTTAGTCCCTTGTTGAGTTCGACCTCAAGCTCCAGCGACGCCTTTATCCATGGCAACGCTTGAGCCTGTCCCCGATTACGCGATGAAGGAACAGGCTGGCAACAATATCAACGACGCGGCAGGAATTGCAGCGGATCTACGGGCTTGCCCTGACTGCGAATCTCAAAATGAAGCTTGACCCGGTCGGTACCCGTTGAACCCATCTCGGCAATTTGCTGCCCGGCTTTGACCTGCTGCCCCTCCCGAACCAACAGCCTGCGGTTATGACCGTAGGCACTGACGTAGGTTTCGCTGTGTTTGATGATGATCAGCTCGCCGTAGCCCCGCAATCCACTCCCGGCGTAAACAACTGAACCGTCAGACGCAGCAAAAACAGGCTGTCCCAATTCTCCGGCGATATCAATGCCTTTATTCAAACTACTGTTTGAAGCAAATTTGCCGATCAGGACGCCATTCGCAGGCCACGCCCAGCCCGTCGGCGAGCGCTGTCCAGCAGGCACGGGGGTCGGCGTCGGAGTGACCGGCGCAACCGTGGTGCTGTTGGCCGGCGCGGTGACCGTGCCCGGGGTTGGCGCTGCCACAGGGCGGGTAATGACCGTCCGACGATAGGAAGAAGAAGGGCTGTTGGAACCTGTCACCACGGCGGAAGAACCTGCCACGACTGGCGCAGACCCCGTTACGACCACCGGTGCAGAGCCATCGCTGCTCGAACGCCCATCGAAACGGATCGCCTGCCCGGGATGAATGGTGTACGGCTGAGGAATGTTGTTACGCGCCGCCAGGGCCTTGAAGTCCCAGCCGTAGCGGAAGGCAATGGAAAACAGCGTATCGCCACGCTTGACCACGTATTGACCCGTGGTCACCGTCGGGTTCTGTGGCGCCTTGGCGCGATCGACCACCTTGACGCCACCACTGGTGGACGAACTGGCGCAACCTGACAAGGTGGCTGCAAAGGCGAGACCAATCATCAGAAGCTTGAAGCTTGATAGACCCATACGCTGCTGAATGACTGTGAGACCCACCCGCCGCTCCCTAGATTTGCTGAATAGTGCATGATCACGCGGATACATGAACGAAATTGTAAGTTTAAGTTGCAGTATACCCTGCGTCGCCCCGCTCCCTTGCTGCCTACGGGGGATACCCGCCGCATCGCTTAGCGCGACCACGGCTCTATGACCGATGGGCGCGCGCGGAATTCCATGTCGCCCAAGGCGTATTCAATCAAGCCAACGGGCCATTGAGCAGCGGCACGAAACGCACCGAACCCAGCACCCGGCGGGAGAAACCATGCTCTTCGCGCACGATCAGCAGCAACTGCTGAACCTCGCCCGAGCCCACCGGAATCACCAGGCGCCCGCCAGGTGCCAGCTGATCGAGCAGGGCCTGCGGCACATCGGTGGCCACCGCGGTGACGATGATGCCATTGTAAGGCGCCAATGCCGGCCAGCCTTCCCAACCATCGCCCCAGCGAAACACCACATTGCGCAGATTGAGCTCGACCAGACGCTCCTTGGCGCGGTCCTGCAGGACCTTGATGCGCTCCACGGAAAACACCCGCTCCACCAACTGCGACAGTACGGCAGTCTGATAGCCCGAACCGGTGCCGATCTCCATGACCTTGTCGAGCGGTCCGTCCTCCAGCAGCAGCTCGCTCATGCGCGCCACCATGTAGGGCTGGGAGATGGTCTGGTTGTGGCCGATGGGCAGTGCGGTGTCCTCGTAGGCGCGATGCGACAGCGCCTCGTCGACGAACAGGTGGCGTGGCGTGCGCCGAATCACGTCGAGCACCCTGGTGTTGGACACGCCCTCTTCATACAGGCGCTGGATCAAGCGCTCGCGCGTGCGCTGGGAAGTCATGCCAATCCCGCGGCGCATCAGATCATCCTGCTCGCGCATCAGCTCAACCCCTCCAGCCAGCCTTCAAGATGATGGAAAGCATCGTTGAAGGTACGATCGAGCTGCAGCGGCGTAACCGAAACGTAGCCTTGCATCACGGCATGGAAATCAGTGCCGGGGCCGCCGTCTTCGGCATCCCCTGCGGCGGCAATCCAGTAGCCCGGCTTGCCCCGTGGATCGATGACCCGCGTCGGCGGCTTGGCCCGCTGGCGATGGCCGAGGCGGGTCAACCGCAGACCACGGATATGTTCCAGCGGCAGATTGGGGATATTGACGTTGAGCACGGTACGCGGCGGCAGTGCCAGCGAGGTGTGCGCCTCGACCAGCTTGCGCGCGACCCAGGCAGCCGTCGCCAGGTTGTCCGGCTGGCGAGACAGCAGCGAGAACGCCAGCGAGGTGCGATTCAGGAAGCGCCCTTCAAGGGCGGCGGCGACCGTACCGGAATACAGGACGTCATCGCCGAGGTTTGCTCCCAGGTTGATGCCCGCGACCACCATATCCGGCTCGAAGGACAATAACCCGTTGAGCCCCAGATGGACGCAGTCGGTAGGCGTGCCGTTGAGGCTGATAAAGCCGTTATCGAGGACGTGCGGGTGCAGCGGCCGATCGATCGTCAGCGAACTGCTGGACCCGCTCTTGTCCTGGTCGGGGGCGATCACCGAGCACTCGGCATAATCCGCCAAGGCACCGTAAAGCGCGGCGAGACCGGGTGCGGTGACCCCGTCGTCGTTTGAAATCAGAATACGCATGGGCTGTCCGTCTGCCCTGCCGGCACCAGATCGAAGAGTTCACGCACCACGACGGTGGCGAAGCATCCGGCCGGAAGGACGAATTCCAGTTGCAGAATGTCAGGCTCGGGATAATGCCACGACAACCGCCCAATGGGCAGTCGCAGGATGCGACGTTCTTGGCTCAAACCCGCTTTAATCAGCCAATCGGCCAGATCGGCATGGGCGAGCGCGACCTTTTGTTCGATTTCACCGGCCTGCCCCGCCGAGCCCAGTGCCCCTTCCCCCCACAATGCACCGGTGGGGTGCAGATCAAGAATGGCCAGGCGCGGATCGTCGAGTTCGGCAGCGGTGGCCGGGAAGAAACTGCGGCTGTCGGTGAAGGCCAGCAAATCACCCAGCAGCGCCCGGTTCCAGCTGCCGTCGGCAACGCGGGCAGCAAGGATCTGATTGAACAGAAAGCTGCGCGCCGTCGACAGCAGCCGCGAACGCACATTGCGTTGCTCCGGCAATGCCTTGCGGGCAGCCCACTGTTGCGCGTCGAAGACATTGCCGCCGTCGTGGCCGAAGCGCTGAGTACCGAAGTAATTGGGCACGCCTTGCGCCTTGAGCTGCTCCAGACGCGCATCAAGGGCGGCGTGGTCAGCCGTCAGGCCGGTCAAGCGCAAGGTAAAACCGTTGGCCGCGTGCGCGCCACGTTGCAGCTTGCGCTTGTGACGCGTGGCCGTGAGGATCTTCAGCGTCTCGTCTTCGGCGTTGCTCAGGTCCGGATCGGCCTTGCCGGGCAGTTGCAGACTGAACCACTGTCGGGTCAGCGCCATGCGATCCTTGAGCCCGGCATAGCTGACCGTGCGCAATGGCACGCCTGCCGCCTTGGCCAGCCGCCGAGCGGCCTCCTCGGTGTTGAGATTGCGCTTCTCGACCCACAGCCACAGGTGCTCGCCATCACCGCTAAGCGGGATGTCGAGCACCTCATCGACCTGGAAATCCTCCGCGCTGGCCTTGAGCACAGCGCTACCGAGCGCCGCTCCACATGCACGCGGCCCGAGCAGTTCGAGTTCGGTCATGGGCGCAGCAACAAGGCAACGGCGTGAACGGCAATGCCCTCTTCGCGACCGGTAAAGCCGAGTTTTTCTTCGGTGGTGGCCTTGACGTTGACCTGGTCGAGTTCGACCTGCAGGTCGGCGGCAATCTGCGCACGCATGGTGTCGATATGCGGGGCCATTTTCGGTGCCTGTGCGACGATGGTGGCATCGACGTTGCCGACGACCCAGCCCTTGGCCTGAACGATAGCGAGCACATGGCGCAACAGCACGCGGCTGTCGGCGCCCTTGAATTGCGGATCGGTGTCCGGGAAGTGCTTGCCGATATCGCCCAAGGCCGCAGCGCCGAGCAGCGCGTCGCTCAAGGCATGCAGCAACACGTCGCCGTCGGAGTGAGCCAGCAGCCCGAAGCGGTGCGGGATGCGCACGCCCCCGAGAGTAATGAAATCGCCATCCGCGAAACGGTGCACATCATAGCCGTGGCCAATACGCATAAAAGAAAACGCCCCGATTGAGTCAGGGCGTGATTCTACCTGCTTTGGCCGCCCTTGGCGCCTTTGGCTTGCGCCGGATCAGGCCAGCGCCGCGGCGTGGTGACGCAGGTGGTCGTCGATGAAGCTGGCGATGAAGTAATAGCTGTGGTCATAGCCGGGCTGCAAGCGCAACGTCAGCGGGTAATCCGCCGCCTTTGCCGCTTGCACCAAGGCCTGGGGCTTGAGCTGGTTCTCGAGAAAATCATCCCGATCGCCCTGATCGACCAAGGTCGGCAGGCGCTCGCCGGCTTCGGCCAACAGCACCGAAGCATCCCACTCGCGCCACTTCGAACGCTCCTCGCCCAGATAGCGCGAGAATGCCTTTTGCCCCCACGGGCAATCCATCGGATTGCTGATCGGCGAAAACGCCGACACCGAACGGTAGCGACCCGGATTGCGCAAGGCACATACCAGCGCGCCATGTCCGCCCATGGAGTGGCCACTGATACTGCGCCGCTCGCTGGCCGGGAAATGCGCCTCTACCAAAGCCGGCAACTCCTGCACGACGTAATCGTGCATGCGGTAATGCCGCGCCCAGGGCTGCTGCGTGGCGTTGAGGTAAAAGCCGGCGCCGAGACCGAAATCCCAGGCGCCGTCCGGATCACCGGCTACGTCCGGGCCGCGGGGGCTGGTGTCCGGCGCGACGATGATCAACCCCAGTTCGGCGGCCAGCTTGTGCGCGCCGGCCTTCTGCATGAAGTTCTCGTCGGTGCAGGTCAGCCCCGACAGCCAATAGAGCACCGGCAGCTTGCCCCCAACCTCGGCTTGCGGCGGCAGGTAAACGGCGAAGGTCATGTCGCAACCCAGCACCTCGCTGCGATGCTTGTAGCGCTTGTGCCAGCCGCCGAAGCTCTTCTGGCAGGAAACATTCTCCAGACTCATGGCATGCCCCTTAGAAGTGGATGACGCTGCGGATGCTTTTGCCTTCGTGCATCAGGTCGAACGCCTTGTTGATATCTTCCAGGCCCATGGTGTGGGTGATGAAGGTATCCAGCGGAATCTCGCCCTTCTGCGCCATGTCGACATAGCTCGGCAGCTCGGTGCGACCGCGCACGCCACCAAAGGCCGAACCGCGCCAGACGCGACCGGTCACCAGCTGGAATGGACGGGTAGCGATCTCCTGGCCGGCGCCGGCGACACCGATGATCACCGATTCACCCCAACCCTTGTGGCAGCACTCCAGCGCGGCACGCATCAATTGCACGTTACCGATGCATTCGAAGGAAAAATCCACGCCGCCATCGGTGAGGTCGACGATGACTTCCTGGATCGGACGGTCGTAGTCCTTGGGGTTGACGCAGTCGGTGGCGCCCAGCTGGCGAGCGATCTCGAACTTGGCCGGGTTGATGTCGATGGCGATGATGCGGCTGGCCTTGGCCTTGACCGCGCCGATGACCGCGGACAGACCGATGCCGCCCAAGCCGAAGATCGCCACGGTGTCACCCGGCTTGACCTTGGCGGTGTTGATCACCGCACCGATACCGGTGGTCACGCCGCAACCCAGCAGGCAGACCTTTTCCAGCGGTGCTTCTTTCTGGATCTTGGCCACCGAGACTTCCGGCAACACGGTGTACTCGGAGAAGGTCGAGGTGCCCATGTAGTGGAAAATCGGCTTGCCTTGATAGGAGAAACGCGAGGTACCGTCGGGCATCACGCCTTTGCCCTGAGTAGCGCGCACGGCCTGGCACAGGTTGGTCTTGCCCGACAGGCAGAATTTGCACTTGCGGCATTCGGCGGTGTACAGCGGAATCACGTGGTCACCCACGGCCACCGAGGTCACACCCTCGCCGATGGCTTCGACCACACCGCCACCTTCGTGGCCGAGGATCGACGGGAAGATGCCTTCAGCGTCGGCACCCGACAGGGTGTAGGCATCGGTATGGCACACGCCCGAAGCGACGATACGCACCAGCACCTCACCCGCCTTGGGCATGGCCACATCGACTTCGACGACTTCCAGCGGCTTCTTGGGCTCAAAGGCAACGGCGGCACGAGACTTGATCATCAACAGGGCTCCAACAGAGATAACGGAAGCCTTGCAGTGTAATTCATGATCTTTTGATTAATAATCCGCAGCGCAAAAAAACATTATTGCTGTACAGGGATAATAAGCAGGTATCTGGCGATGAACGAGAACCGCTGGGAAGGCATCGATGAGTTCGTCGCGGTGGCCGAGTGCAGCCAATTCACCGCTGCCGCCGAACGCCTTGGCGTATCGCCCTCGCATATCAGCCGGCAGATCGCCCGCCTTGAAGACCGCCTGCAGACGCGCCTGCTGTACCGCAGTACCCGGCGGGTGACGCTGACCGAGGCCGGGCAGACCTTTCTGCAGCATTGCCAACGCTTGCAGGACGGGCGCGAAGAGGCGTTGCGCGCGGTGGGTGATCTGGCCAGTGAGCCCAAGGGCCTGCTGCGCATGACCTGCGCGGTGGCCTATGGGGAGCGCTTTATCGTGCCGTTGGTGACGCAGTTCATGGGGCAGTACCCGCAATTGCGGATCGATATCGAGCTGAGCAACCGGCCACTGGACCTGGTGCACGAGGGCATCGACCTGGCCATTCGTCTGGGCCGACTGCAGGATTCGCAATTGGTGGCCACGCGCCTGGCGCCGCGGCGCATGTACCTGTGCGCGTCGCCGTCCTATCTAGCCCGCTATGGCCGGCCCCACAGCGTTTCGGAACTCGCGCGCCACAATTGCCTGGTAGGCAGTTCCGACCAGTGGGCGCTGCAGCAGGATGGCCGGGAATTATCACAGCGGGTGCAAGGCAACTGGCGCTGCAACAGTGGGCAGGCGGTGCTGGACGCAGCGTTGGCGGGCATCGGTTTATGCCAGCTGCCGGATTATTACGTGCTCGAGCATTTGCGCAGTGGAACATTGATCTCGTTGCTGGAGGCGCATCAGCCGCCGAATACCGCGGTGTGGGCGCTTTATCCGCAGCAACGGCATCTGTCGCCCAAAGTGCGCAAGCTGGTGGATTACCTGCGCGAGATGCTGGCCAGAAGGCCCGAATATCTCGGCTGAACTAGCCTGGCTTGCTGGCCCAACGCTGCCTCAGCCACTCCAGATCTTCCGGGCGAGTGACCTTGAGGTTGTCGGCACGGCCTTCGATCAGCCGTGGCGCCTGGCCGGCCCATTCCATGGCCGAGGCCTCATCGGTGATCGCCACATCGGCCACCAGACTGTCGGCCAGCGCCCGGTGCAAGGCGCCCAGGCGAAACATCTGCGGCGTATAGGCCTGCCAGATGCTGCTGCGGTCCACCGTCTCGCGGACCCGGCCGCTGCTGTCGGCGCGCTTCAGGGTGTCCCGCGCCGGCACCGCCAGCAAGCCGCCGACCGGATCGTCGCCCAGCTGGACCAACAGGTTATCGAGATCGCTGCGTGCCAGATTTGGCCGGGCGGCATCGTGCACTAGCACCCAATCGTCATCGTCGGCGCCGCGTCCGTGCAGATAGAGCAACGCATTCAAGACCGAATCGGCCCGCTCGACACCACCGGCCACGCGCTGGATCCGCGGGTCGCTGGCGCAGGCGAGGTTCGGCCAATAGGGATCGTCCACCGCCAGGCTGACCACCAGGCCCTTGAGCCCCGGGTGATCGAGAAAACAGCCGAGGCTATGTTCGAGCAGTGTTCGCTGACCCAGGGTCAGGTATTGCTTGGGGCGGTCGGCGGCCATGCGCGCGCCCACCCCCGCTGCGGGGATGACTGCCCAGAAGGCAGGTAAAGCTGAATTCATTGGGCCAACTGATAGAGAGTCTCGCCGTTCTTGACCATGCCCAGTTCCTGGCGGGCACGCTCTTCAACGGTTTCCATGCCTTTCTTCAACTCGGACACCTCGGCGTCGAGCACGCGATTGCGTTCTTCCAGGCGCTTGTTTTCAGCTTCCTGGTCGGCAATCTGCTGGCGCAGCTCGGTGGCCTGGGCCAGGCTGCCGTTACCGACCCACAGGCGGTATTGCAACCCACCCAACAGGGCGAGCAAAACGAGGAACAACCAGTAAGGACTGCGCATCAAGGTATCCAGTGGTAAAGACGATCACATCTTGGAACGTCTGATGGCACGAAGCCCGGCATGCACCGGGCTCAGCACTCTGAAGCATCTGCCAGCAACGACGGCGTTCGAATCATTCGGACCGCCGGCTGGCATCTTTTTACCATCTATTGCCCGGCGGTGAAATGCCCCGCCCGAGCAACGGTCATGCGTCCTGCCTGACTGCGATCATCAACCGCGGAATTCGGCACGACCACGGTAGGCCGCCTTGTCACCCAGTTGCTCTTCGATACGCAGCAACTGGTTGTACTTGGACACACGGTCGGAACGGCACAGCGAGCCGGTCTTGATCTGGCCAGCGGCAGTACCCACCGCCAGGTCGGCGATGGTGGAGTCTTCGGTTTCGCCCGAACGGTGAGAAATGACCGCGGTGTAGCCAGCGGCCTTGGCCATCTGAATGGCTTCCAGCGTCTCGGTCAGGGTGCCGATCTGGTTGAACTTGATCAGGATCGAGTTGGCGATCTTCTTGTCGATGCCTTCCTTGAGGATCTTGGTGTTGGTCACGAACAGGTCGTCACCTACCAATTGCACCTTGTCGCCGATCTTGTCGGTGAGGATCTTCCAGCCAGCCCAGTCGGACTCGTCCAGGCCGTCTTCGATCGAGATGATCGGATAGCGCTGGGTTAGGCCGGCCAGGTAGGTGGCGAAACCTTCGGCGTCGAACTTGTGGCCTTCACCGGCCAGGTCGTAGGTGCCGTTGTCGTAGAATTCGCTGGCGGCGCAGTCCAGGGCCAGGGTCACGTCGGTGCCCAGTGTGTAGCCGGCATTTTTCACTGCTTCGGCGATGGCGCCCAGCGCGTCTTCGTTGGATGCCAGGTTCGGCGCGAAGCCACCTTCGTCACCCACGGCGGTGTTCAGGCCGCGGCCTTTGAGCACAGCCTTGAGGTGATGGAAAATCTCGGTGCCCATGCGCAAGGCGTCGGAGAAAGTCTTGGCGCCGACCGGCTGCACCATGAATTCCTGGATGTCGACGTTGTTGTCGGCATGTTCGCCACCATTGATGATGTTCATCATCGGCACCGGCATGGAATACACGCCCGGCGTACCGTTGAGGTTGGCGATGTGCGCGTACAGCGGCAGATCCTGATCCTGAGCAGCGGCCTTGGCGGCGGCCAGGGACACCGCGAGAATGGCGTTGGCGCCCAGCGAAGCTTTGTTCTCGGTGCCGTCCAGCGCGATCATCGTGTGGTCGAGGGCCTTTTGATCCACCGGATCCTTGCCCAGCAGCGCATCACGGATCGGACCGTTGATGTTGGCGATCGCCTTGAGTACGCCCTTGCCCATGTAACGGCTCTTGTCGCCATCGCGCAGTTCCAGAGCTTCACGCGAACCAGTCGACGCACCCGACGGCGCACAGGCGCTGCCGATGATGCCGTTGTCGAGCAGGACATCTGCCTCGACGGTAGGGTTGCCACGGGAATCGAGAACTTCACGACCTTTGATGTCGACGATTTTTGCCATTGTTATGAGCACTCCGAAGTTGACTAGGACAGTGGGGAGATTTTGCGGCCAGCGGCGTTCACCTGTAGCGAGGGGGCTTGCCCCCGATAAGGTGTATCAGACGCATGATCGGCTCTGATCCACCGCAATCGGGGGCAAGCCCCCTCGCAACAGTGCTGTGACAAATCGAGCAGTACTTTACCCGAAATAACCGTTACGCGGTTTCGATCGGGTCGAAACTCTTGATCAGTCGATCCAGCGCCTGGAGCTGAGACAGGAAAGGCTCCAGCTTGTTCAAGCGCAAGGCGCACGGGCCGTCGCATTTGGCGTTGTCAGGATCGGGATGGGCTTCAAGGAACAGACCCGCCAGGCCCTGACTGAGGCCGGCCTTGGCCAGGTCGGTCACCTGGGCACGACGACCACCAGCCGAATCCAGACGCGCGCCCGGCATCTGCAGGGCGTGGGTCACGTCGAAGATCAGCGGATATTCGAACTGCTTCATGATGCCGAAGCCCAACGGATCGACCACCAGATTGTTGTAGCCGAAGCTGGTGCCACGCTCGCAGAGAATCAACTGTTCGTTGCCCGCTTCTTCGAACTTGGTCAGGATGTGCTTCATCTCCTGGGGCGCGAGGAACTGGGCCTTCTTGATGTTGATCACGGCGTTGGTCTTGGCCATCGCCACCACCAGATCGGTCTGACGCGACAGGAAGGCCGGCAACTGGATGATGTCGCAGACTTCAGCGACCACGGCCGCTTGCGCTGGCTCGTGGACGTCGGTGATCAGCGGCACGTTGAAGGTGCGCTTGATCTCTTCGAAGATGCGCATGCCCTCTTCCAACCCAGGACCGCGGTAGGACGCTACCGAGGAACGATTGGCCTTGTCGAAGCTAGCCTTGAACACATACGGGATACCGAGCTTTTCGGTAACGCGCACGTACTCTTCACAGACCTGCATCGCCAGATCGCGGGACTCCAGCACGTTCATGCCACCGAACAGCACCATCGGTTTGTCGTTGGCAATCTCTATGTCGCCGACGCGGATGATCTTCTGTGCCATGACTCAAGCCTTCTTCTGGTGTTGAGCGAGTGCCGCCTTGACGAAACCACTGAACAACGGGTGGCCGTCACGAGGCGTCGAGGTGAATTCCGGGTGGAACTGGCATGCGACGAACCAGGGGTGATCCTGACCTTCGACCACTTCCACCAAGGCGCCGTCGCCGGAACGACCGGAAACGATCAGGCCGGCCTCGATCAACTGCGGCAGCAGGTTGTTGTTCACTTCATAGCGGTGACGGTGACGCTCGACGATCACGTCCTTGGCGTAGCAGTCGTGCACCTTGGAACCGGCTACCAATTGGCAGTCCTGCGCGCCGAGGCGCATGGTGCCGCCCAGATCGGAGGTTTCGGTACGGGTTTCGACCGCGCCGGTGGCGTCTTCCCATTCGGTGATCAGGCCCACGACCGGGTGACCGCTGGCGCGATCGAACTCGGTGGAGTTGGCATCTTTCCAGCCCATGACGTTACGAGCGAACTCGATGACCGCCACTTGCATGCCCAGGCAGATACCCAGGTAAGGGACCTTGTTTTCACGGGCGAACTGCACGGCAGTGATCTTGCCCTCGACGCCACGCAGACCGAAACCGCCGGGCACCAGGATCGCGTCGGCGCCTTCCAGCAGGCCGGTGCCCTGGTTCTCGATGTCTTCGGAGTCGATATAGCGCAGGTTGACCTTGGTGCGGTTGGCGATGCCGGCGTGACTCATCGCTTCGATCAGCGACTTGTAGGCGTCCAGCAGTTCCATGTACTTGCCGACCATGGCGATGGTGACTTCGTGCTCCGGGTTGAGCTTGGCGTCGACGACCTTGTCCCACTCGGACAGATCGGCGCTGCCGCATTGCAGGCCGAAACGCTCGACGACAAAGTCATCCAGGCCCTGGGCGTGGAGCATGCCCGGGATCTTGTAGATGGTGTCGGCATCTTCCAGGGAGATGACCGCGCGCTCTTCGACGTTGGTGAACGAGGCGATCTTGCGGCGCGAGGAAACGTCCACGTGGTGGTCGGAGCGGCAGATCAGCACGTCTGGCTGCAGGCCGATGGAGCGCAGCTCCTTGACCGAGTGCTGGGTCGGCTTGGTCTTGGTCTCGCCAGCGGTGGCGATGTACGGCACCAGCGTCAGATGCATCAGCATGGCGCGCTTGGAACCGATCTCCACACGCAGCTGGCGGATGGCCTCGAGGAAGGGTTGCGACTCGATGTCACCGACCGTGCCGCCGATTTCGACCAGCGCCACTTCGGCGTCGCCGGCACCCTTGATGATGCGGCGCTTGATTTCGTCGGTGATGTGCGGAATGACCTGAATGGTCGCGCCCAGGTAATCACCACGGCGCTCCTTGCGCAGGACGTGTTCGTAGACACGGCCGGTGGTGAAGTTGTTGGTCTTGGACATGGTCGTGCGGATGAACCGCTCGTAGTGACCCAGATCGAGGTCGGTCTCGGCGCCGTCGTGAGTGACGAACACTTCACCGTGCTGGAAAGGGCTCATGGTCCCTGGATCGACGTTGATGTACGGATCCAGCTTGAGCATGGTGACCTTAAGCCCCCGCGCCTCCAGGATGGCCGCCAATGATGCCGAAGCAATGCCTTTCCCCAATGAAGAAACAACACCGCCCGTGACGAAGATGTAGCGCGTCATGAAAAACCCTAGAAGTCTGCGTTAAAGCGGTCAGAGCCGCCGGGGAAAGCGAAGGAAGGCCGAAGCCCCCGATGGCCAAAAATCATTTGGACATCGGCAACCCCTGCGATTACTGGAATCCACAGAAGTTGTATCAAGAAGGGAGCGTAGTCTACCGGAAAGCGCCTTTCATCTCAAACGTTGCTCGCGTGTCATGAGTCGCTGCTCGGCGGCGACCATTTCAGCAAGGCGCTCTGCGCGTTGAGGCGCCACTGGTTGGCCACCGCATACAGCGCGCCGTCGACATACAGCAACGGCAGGCGCGCGCGCGCGAAGGCGGGGACGCCCGCTTCATTGAGCAGGCGCTTGAGGTCGCGGTGGCCACGGCCCGGCAGGTGCATGTGTTCGCCCCCCTGGCGGTAGCGGACCTCGAGTCGGCCCGGCGCAAGGTCGCCGGTCCAGCGCAGCTCGCCGTTACCGGGCAACGCCAGAGGGAGACGGGGATCGAGCCACGGACCGGCCGGCAACGGCGGCTGCAGCCAGAAGCCGGAGAGCCACCAGATGCGCTGCTGGCTGACGTGCAGTTCGCCATCGGCCAGACGCCAGCTCGGCGTGGCCGCTGGGCTAGCGTCGCGCAGGTCGGCCCAGCCAGCCCAATGCGCGGCGTCGGGCAGGCGGGTCAAGGGCGCCAGCCAGGCCTGCAATGCGTTGCGCTGACGTGCGGCTGAGAGCTGGCGCAGAGGCGGCAGCGACAGGGTCGGCACGCCGAGCCACGGGTGATCGTTGCCCGTCAGCGCCTCTTCGAGATCTTCGCGCGCCAATTCCTCCAGCAATTGCAGCGCCTCGCTCACGTGGGCAGCTGCCCGGGCCATGTTCTGCATAGCCTGGGGCCAGCGGGTCGCGAGTGCGGGAAAGATGCTCAATCGCAAAAAGTTGCGCGACGGACGGTCATCGGTATTGCTCGGGTCCTCGACCCAAGGGATCTGCCGCTCGGTGGCCCAGGCATGCAAGCGCGCCCTGGGAACATCGAGCAATGGCCGCACCAGCAGCCCTGCTCCCAGCGCCCGTTGCCGTGGCATTGCGGCCAAACCGCGTACCCCCGCCCCGCGCAGCAACCGGAACAGCAGGGTTTCGGCCTGATCGTCGCGATGCTGGGCGGTCAGCAGCACCTCGTCCACTTGCAGACACTCGACGAACGCCTGATAGCGCGCGTCCCGTGCCGCCTGTTCAAGGCTCGCGCCGGCTTGCACCTGAACGTGGATCACTTGCAAGGGGATGTTCAGTTGCGCGCAGACCGACGCACAGTGCTCGGGCCAGGCATCGGCAGCGGCTTGCAGACCATGATGGACATGGATGGCGCTGAGGGGTGGCAGTGCATGCCGGCGGGCGAGCTCGGCGAGCTGGTGCAGCAGGACAGTGGAATCGAGACCGCCGGAGAAGGCGACGCGCCAGGCGGGGACGTTACGGAAGGGGGTGAGTTGCTGCAGCAGTTGATCGAGCATGATCGGGCCCTGCTGGCGGGTTGGAGATAATGGTATTGCGACTGGCCCCTTCGCGGGCAAGCCCTGCTCCCACAGGAGTTAGTGATTGTGGGAGCGAAGCTTGCTCGCGAAGGCAGCCGCGAGACCGCCAATCGTCAGCAAGCGGGTATTACAGACCGTAGCTCATCAAACGCTCGTAACGACGGGCCAGCAGCGCATCGTTATCGAGGCCCTTGAGCATGTCCAACTGCGCGGTCAGCTCGGCACGGATATTGGCCGCAGCCTTGGCCGGATCGCGATGGGCGCCACCCAGTGGCTCGTTGATCACCTTGTCGACGATGCCCAGGCCTTTCAGGCGCTCCGCCGTGATCCCCATGGCCTCCGCAGCGTCCGGGGCTTTTTCGGCGGTCTTCCACAGGATCGATGCGCAGCCTTCCGGCGAAATCACGGCGTAGGTGGAGTACTGCAGCATGTTCAACTGATCGCAGACACCGATGGCCAGCGCACCGCCCGAACCGCCTTCACCGATCACGGTCGCGATGATCGGGGTTTTCAGCCTCGCCATGACGCGCAGGTTCCAGGCGATCGCCTCGCTCTGGTTGCGCTCTTCGGCGTCGATGCCCGGATAGGCGCCCGGGGTGTCGATGAAGGTCAGGATCGGCATCTTGAAGCGCTCGGCCATTTCCATCAGGCGGCAGGCCTTGCGGTAGCCTTCAGGGCGCGGCATGCCGAAGTTGCGACGCACCTTCTCGCGCACTTCACGGCCTTTCTGGTGACCGATGATCATCACTGGCTGCTCGTCCAGACGAGCGATACCGCCGACGATGGCGGCGTCATCGGAAAAGTGCCGATCGCCGTGCAGCTCGTCGAACTCGGTGAAGATGTGCTGGATGTAGTCAAGGGTGTACGGGCGGCGTGGATGACGCGCCAGGCGAGCGATCTGCCAGCTGGTCAGGTTGCCGAAGATGCTTTCGGTCAACGTGCTGCTCTTGTCCTGCAGACGCGAGATCTCATCGCCGATATTCAGAGAGTTATCGTTACCGACCAGGCGCAATTCTTCGATCTTGGCTTGCAGGTCGGCAATCGGCTGTTCGAAATCAAGAAAATTCGGGTTCATAGTCTTCCGTCTTGGGTCGACGGCCAGGCGGCCGGCCGGTTGATCCGTTTGGCGCCATACCTTACGGAATTGGCGCATTCAGGTCGAGTTTAAAAATCAGGTCGAGCCATGCCTCGCTGGCGGCGCGCGTTTCGAAACGCCACCGGCGGGCTCTGAATCAACGGTATTGCAAAAAGACGTTCTCACGCCCGAACTGGTCACGCAGCGCTTGAATCAAGCTGTCGGCCGGGTCGATTCGCCAGGCCTCGCCGAATTGCAGCATGGCCTTGGCGTCTTGGCCGGTGTAGTCCATGGTCACCGGGCAGGCGCCGCGATGGCGTTTGAGCAACTCGCCCAGCCAGCTCATGCGATCGCCCTTGAGCGCCTCGACGTTGACCTTCAGGCGCAAGCTTTCGGCCAATTGCGTACGGGCATCCTCCATGGTCATCACGCGCTTGACCCGCAGGCGCAGGCCGCCGGAGAAGTCATCGTTGCTGACCTCGCCTTCGACCACCACTACCGCATCGGTCTGCAGCAGATTCTGCGCGGTGATGTAGGCATCGGCGAACAGCGACGCCTCGATCCGCGCCGAGCGGTCGTCGAGGGTGATGAAGCCCATCTTGTCGCCCTTCTTGTTCTTCATCACCCGCAACGCGATGACCATGCCCGCCACCGTCTGGCTTTCGCGCGACGGCTTGAGGTCGATGATGCGCTGACGAGCGAAACGACGAATCTCGCCTTCATACTCGTCGATCGGGTGACCGGTCAGGTACAGGCCCAGGGTGTCCTTTTCGCCCTTCAAACGCTCCTTGAGGGTCAGCGGCCGTGCCTTGCGATGGGACGCGTAGACGTCGGCATCCGCTTCGACGAACACACCGCCGAACAGGTCGATATGCCCGCTGTCCAGGGTGCGCGCGGTCTGTTCGGCCGCCTTGATGGCCTCCTCCAGAGAGGCCAGCAACACCGCGCGGTTCTGGTCGATACTGGCCTGGTAGGCCTTGGGCTCGTCATGGAAGAACGGCCCCAGGCGATCCAGCGCGCCGCTACGAATCAGGCCATCGAGGGTGCGTTTGTTGATGCGTTTGAGATCGACCCGCTCGCAAAAATCGAACAGGTCCTTGAACGGCCCGCTCTGGCGGGACTCGACGATGGCCTCCACCGGCCCCTCGCCCACGCCCTTGATCGCGCCCAGGCCATAGACGATGCGGCCGTCGTCGTTGACCGTGAACTTGAACTCCGAGGTGTTCACGTCCGGTGCGTCGAGGCGCAGCTTCATGGTGCGCACTTCTTCGATCAAGGTCACGACCTTGTCGGTGTTGTGCATGTCCGCCGAGAGTACCGCGGCCATGAACGGCGCCGGGTAGTGGGTCTTCAGCCAGGCGGTCTGGTAGGACACCAGGCCATAAGCGGCGGAGTGAGACTTGTTGAAGCCGTAGCCGGCGAACTTTTCTACCAGATCGAAGATGTTGCCCGCCAGATCCGGATCGATATTGTTGCTCGCGCAGCCTTCGATGAAGCCGCCGCGCTGCTTGGCCATCTCTTCGGGCTTCTTTTTACCCATGGCGCGACGCAGCATGTCGGCACCACCGAGGGTGTAGCCGGCCATGACCTGCGCGATCTGCATCACCTGTTCCTGATACAGGATGATGCCGTAGGTCGGCGCCAATACCGGCTTGAGGCCTTCGTACTGGTAATCGGAGTGCGGGTACGCCAGCTCGGCACGGCCGTGCTTGCGGTTGATGAAGTCGTCCACCATGCCTGATTGCAGCGGGCCCGGGCGGAACAGCGCCACAAGTGCGATAAGGTCTTCGAGGCAGTCGGGCTTGAGCTTCTTGATCAGCTCCTTCATGCCCCGGGACTCGAGCTGGAACACCGCGGTGGTTTCGGCTTTTTGCAGCAGCGTGTAGGTCGGCTTGTCGTCCAGCGGGATAAAGGCGATGTCCAGCGGCGGCTCGTCGACCTTGGCGCGCTCGCGGTTGATGGTCTTCAACGCCCAGTCGATGATCGTCAGGGTACGCAGACCGAGGAAGTCGAACTTCACCAGACCGGCCGCCTCGACGTCGTCCTTGTCGAACTGAGTCACCAGGCCGCCGCCCTCCTCGTCGCAATAGATCGGCGAGAAGTCGGTGAGTTTGGTGGGGGCGATGACCACGCCGCCCGCGTGCTTGCCGACGTTACGGGTGATGCCCTCGAGCTTGAGGGCCATGGACCAGATTTCGCCGGCCTCTTCATCGGTCTTGAGGAAGTCGCGCAGGATTTCTTCCTGCTCGTAGGCCTTCTCCAGGGTCATGCCCACTTCGAACGGGATCATCTTCGACAGGCGATCGGCCAGACCGTAGGACTTGCCCTGTACCCGCGCCACGTCGCGCACCACCGCCTTGGCCGCCATGGAACCGAAGGTGATGATCTGGCTGACCGCGTTACGCCCGTACTTGTCGGCCACATAATCGATGACGCGGTCGCGGCCATCCATGCAGAAGTCGACGTCGAAGTCGGGCATGGAGACCCGTTCGGGGTTGAGGAAACGTTCGAACAGCAGGTCGTATTCCAGCGGGTCGAGATCGGTGATCTTCTGCACATAGGCCACCAGCGACCCTGCACCCGACCCCCGCCCAGGACCTACCGGCACGCCGTTGTTCTTGGCCCACTGGATAAAGTCCATAACGATCAGGAAATACCCGGGGAAGCCCATCTGGATGATGATATCCAGCTCGAAATTCAGGCGATCGACGTAGACCTGACGCTTGGCGTCGTAGTCCTCGGTGGTGTCCTTGGGCAGCAATACCGCCAGGCGCTCCTCGAGACCGTCGAACGAGACCTTGCGGAAATACTCGTCGATGGTCATGCCGTCGGGAATCGGGTAGTCGGGCAGGAAGTGCGTGCCCAGCTTGACCTCGATGTTGCAGCGCTTGGCGATCTCGACGGTGTTTTCCAGGGCTTCGGGCAGGTCGCTGAACAGCTCGGCCATTTCCGCCGGGCTCTTGAGGTACTGCTGGTCGCTGTAGTTCTTGTTGCGGCGCGGGTCGTCCAGCGCCCGGCCTTCGCCGATGCACACGCGGGTTTCGTGGGCCTCGTAGTCTTCCTGCTTGATGAAGCGCACATCGTTGGTGGCCACCAGCGGCGCCCCCAGGCGATCGGCCAGGGCCACGGCGGCGTGCAGGTATTCTTCGTCGTTGGCGCGGTTGGTGCGCTGCACTTCGACATAGAAGCGGTCCGGGAACACCGTCATCCATTCACGCAGCAGGTGCTCGGCATCGCCTGGATTGCCACCCAGCAGGGCCATGCCGATTTCGCCTTCACGCGCTGCGGACAGAGCGATCACGCCCTCGCTGGCCTCGGCGACCCAGTCACGCTCGATGATCACCTGGCCATTACGCTGGCCATCGATGAAACCGCGGGAAATGAGCTCGGTGATATTGCGGTAGCCCTTGGCGTTCATCGCCAGCAGGCTGATGCGGCTCAAGGCCGCGTCGGCATCGCGCCCGGCCATCCACAGGTCGGCACCACAGATCGGCTTGATACCGGCGCCCATGGCGGTCTTGTAGAACTTGACCAGCGAGCACATGTTGTTCTGGTCGGTGACGGCCACTGCGGGCATGTTCATCCCGGCCAGGGCCTTGACCAGCGGCTTGATCCGCACCAGGCCGTCGACCAGCGAGTATTCGGTGTGCAGGCGTAGATGTACGAAAGAAACCGACATGTTTGATCCTGTGACAACGGATGCAGTTAGCGAGGGGACGTGCCCCCGATTCGATGAGTCAGTCACTGCGCGAGGGACTGGCGGATTTTTCGGGGGCAAGCCCCCTCGCTACAGGGTGATTTGAGTGGCGACGATTGTACCGAGGTTCACGCCAGATCTGTATCCAGATAAGGGCGTGCTTCCCAGGCCGCGCGCACCGGGGCGAACGAGCGCCGGTGAATCGGCGTTGGTCCCAGACGGGCCAGCGCCTCGAGGTGCACGGGCGTCGGATAGCCTTTGTGCCCACCGATGCCGTAGCCCGGATAGATCAGCTCGAAGGCGGCCATCTCGCGATCACGGCTGACTTTCGCCAGGATCGAGGCCGCGGCGATCGCCGGCACCTTGGAGTCGCCCTTGATCACTGGCGCCGAGGGCACCTTCAACTGCGGGCAACGATTGCCGTCGATCAACGCCAGCCGCGGCGTCACGCTCAGCCCTTCGACGGCGCGCTGCATCGCCAGCATGGTGGCATGGAGGATGTTCAAGCGGTCGATCTCGTCGACTTCGGCACGGGCGATGCACCAGGCCAAGGCCTTTTCGCAGATTTCCTCATAGAGCAGCTCGCGGCGCGCCTCGGTGAGCTTCTTGGAGTCGTTGAGGCCGAGGATCGGCCGGCGCGGATCGAGAATCACCGCGGCCGTGACCACGGCGCCACACAGGGGGCCGCGACCGACTTCATCGACCCCAGCGACCAGCTCTTCGACCAGGTCGTAATCCAGGCCCATCTGCAATTGCTTGCTCATATTCGTCAGACACTCCTTGGTAACGCGGCACGCGCCGGGTCGAGCAAGGCCAGCACCGCCTCGGCGGCCTGATTCGAGGCATCCAGGCGCAAGGTGCGGTGAATGGCATCGAAGCCTTGGGTCTGTTCACTGCCGCCATCGATCAATGGCAGCAAGGTATCGGCCAGCGTCTCGGCGGTGGCGGCGTCCTGCAGCAACTCCGGCACCAGCATGCGCTGAGCCAGTAGATTGGGCAGCGACACGTAGGGGCTCTTGACCATGCGCTTGAGGATCCAGAACGTCACCGTCGAGAGCCGGTAGGCCACTACCATCGGCCGCTTGTACAGCAGGGCCTCGAGGGTCGCGGTGCCGGAGGCGATCAGCACCGCGTCACAGGCGGCCAGCGCGGTATGGGACTGACCGTCGAGCAGGGTGACCGGCAGTCGCCGACCTTCGAGCATCGTCTCGAGCTGCGCGCGCCGTGGCGGGCTCGCACAGGGAATCACGAAACGCAGGTCAGGACGCTGGGTCAGCAGACGTTGCGCGGCGTCGAGGAACAGCTCGCCCAGGCGACCCACCTCGCCGCCACGGCTGCCAGGCATCAAGGCGACCACCGACGCGTCGGCCGCCAGGTCCAATTGCGTACGCGCAGCCAAACGGTCGACTTCCAGCGGCACGGTATCGGCCAGCGGATGGCCGACGAACTTCACCGGCACCCCCTGCTCCTCGTAGAAGCGCGCTTCGAACGGCAGCAAGGTCAGCATCAGATCGCAACCCTCACGGATCTTGAGCACCCGCTTCTGCCGCCACGCCCAGACCGACGGGCTCACATAGTGAACGGTCTTGATCCCGGCCTGGCGCAGCTTGAGTTCGATATTGAGGGTGAAATCCGGCGCGTCGATACCGATGAACACATCGGGACGCTGCTCGATCAGGGTGGCGATCAGGTCTTTGCGTCGACGCAGCAGCTCGCGCAGACGCCCCAGCACCTCGACCAGCCCCATGACCGACAAGCGCTCCATGGGGAAATACGATTGCATGCCCTCGGCTTCCATCAGCGGACCACCCACACCAATGAAGCGAATGCCGGGATGGCGCACCTTGAGCGCGCGCATCAGACCAGCACCGAGGATATCGCCGCTGGCCTCACCGGCCACCAACGCAACGGTCAACACCTGTGGAAGTGACATCAGCGCGTGATGCCCCGGGAGGAGCCTTCGATGGACTTCAGGAACAACGCAACCTCAGGGTGCTCGGCGGCGGGCTCGGCGAGCTCGGCGATCGCCTTGTCGACCGTCAGGCCCTGACGGTAGACCACCTTGTAGGCGCGGCGCAGCGCCTGGATGGCTTCGTTGCTGAAACCGCGACGGCGCATGCCTTCGAAGTTCATGCTGCGCGCTTCGGCCGGGTTGCCGAACACGGTGACGAACGCCGGAACGTCCTTGCCGATGGCGGTGCCCATGCCGGAAAAACTGTGCGCGCCGATATGGCAGAATTGATGCACCAGGGTGAATCCGGAGAGGATCGCCCAGTCATCGACATGCACATGACCGGCCAGCGCCGTATTGTTGACCAGAATACAGTGGTTGCCGATGACGCTGTCATGACCGATATGGGCATAGGCCATGATCAGGTTATGATCGCCCAGCGTCGTTTCATGACGATCCTGTACGGTGCCGCGGTGGATGGTCACACCTTCGCGAATCACGTTGTGGTCGCCAATCACCAGGCGCGTCTCTTCACCCTTGTACTTGAGATCAGGGGTGTCTTCGCCCACCGAAGAAAACTGGTAGATGCGGTTATGCTTGCCGATCCGGGTCGGCCCCTTGAGTATCACGTGAGGCCCGATGACGGTCCCCTCGCCGATTTCCACACCTGCACCGACGATCGACCATGGACCGACCTCGACGCCGTCCGCCAATTTGGCAGAAGGGTCGATGATGGCACGAGGGTCAATCAAACTCATAGTTTACGTTCCGCGCAGATGATTTCAGCGGAGCACACCGGTTTGCCGTCAACGGAGGCCGAGCATTCGAACTTCCAGATCTGGCGCTTGCAGCTGAGAAACTTGGCTTCCAGGATCAACTGGTCACCCGGCAGCACCGGCTGGCGAAAGCGCAGCTTGTCGGAGCCGACGAAGTAATACAAGGTGCCGTCCGCCGGTTTGACGTCGAGCATCTTGAACCCCAGGATGCCCGCCGCCTGCGCCATGGCCTCGATGATCAGCACGCCCGGCATGATCGGATGCGCGGGGAAGTGACCGTTGAAGAATGGCTCGTTGATGCTGACATTCTTGTAGGCACGAATCCGCTGCGCCTCGGTATCAAGCTCCACCACCCGATCCACCAACAGGAAAGGATAGCGGTGCGGCAGGTATTCGCGAATCTCGTTGATGTCCATCATTTCTGGGGGAAGCCTGTATAAAAGATAGGGAGCGCGCGGCGCGTGCGCAGCACTCCTCTTGCAAATCAAGGAGGCATTCTAACGGCAGTGCACACTTGATGTGGAAATGGTATCAGCCTTCTGATGATCCTTTGTCGGCCTGGGTCACGGCCTGGACCTGCTTTTCTACCTGCTGCAAGCGGCGATACATGTCATCGAGCTGGCGAATCCGCGCGGCACTCTTGCGCCATTCGGCAGCAGGCTGCATGGCTGTGCCCGACGAATAGGACCCCGGTTCGGTGATCGAGCGCGTCACCATGGTCATGCCGGTCACGAACACGTTGTCGCAAATCTCGATATGGCCGACCAGCCCCACACCACCGGCGAGCATGCAGTGCTTGCCGATCTTGGCGCTGCCGGAAATCCCCACACAGGCGGCCATGGCAGTGTGATCACCGATCTGCACGTTGTGGGCAATCATGATCTGGTTGTCGAGCTTGACGCCATTGCCGAGCACGGTATCTGCCAGCGCACCGCGATCGATGGCGGTATTGACGCCGATTTCGCAATCATCGCCGACGATCACGCCGCCGATCTGGGCGATTTTCTGCCACACGCCCTTTTCGTTGGCAAAGCCGAAGCCTTCGCCACCGAGTACCGCGCCCGACTGGATCACGACCCGCTGGCCGATCCGCACATCGTGGTAGAGCGTCACCCGAGGCGCCAGCCAACCACCGGCGCCAATCACGCTGCGCGCACCGATGAAGCATTGCGCACCGATGGTCACCCCGGCACCGATGATCGCTCCGCTTTCGATAACCGCACCCGGGCCGATGCTGGCAGTAGCGTCGATGATCGCATCGTCAGCCACCACCGCGGTCGGATGCACACCAACCACCGATTTAGGCTTGGGATCGAACAAGTGGGAGATGCGCGCGTAGGCCAGATAAGGATCCGGCACCAACAGCGCATCGCCGGCATAGGCATCGGCGTCAGCTGCCTTAAGCAACACGGCGCCTGCCTGGGTATCGGCCAGGTACTTGCGGTACTGGGGATTTGCCAGGAAGCTCAACTGAGCTGGGCCGGCCTCCTGAAGAGTGGCCAGCCCAGTGATTGTTCTACCTGCGGTGCCACGTAAGGTGGCACCCAGGATCTCGGCCAACTCGCCGAGCGTGACGTTGGCGGTCATGATCAGCGCGACTGATTCATGCGCTCGATCACCTGGCGAGTGATGTCGTATTGCGGTTTGACATCGATCACAGCGCCACGCTCGAGAACCAGGTCGAATGCACCTTGCTTGATGACCGCTTCCACGGCGCCATCCAGCTTGGGCTTGAGTTGTTGCAGCATGTCACGGTCAGCGGCGGCCTTGGCTTCGTTCAGCTCCTTGGACTGGAACTGGAAGTCCCGGGCCTTTTGCTTGAAGTCCAGCTCCAGCTTGTCGCGGTCAGTCTGGGCCATCTTGTCGCCACCGCTCACCAGCTTGTCCTGGATGGCCTTGGCGCTGCTTTCCAGGGCTTTGAGCTTGGTCAGTTGCGGGCCGAATTTCTTCTCGGCGTCAACGGCGTACTTCTTCGCCGCGTCCGATTCCAACAGCGCCATCTGATAGTTCAGAACAGCGATTTTCATGTCGGCAAACGCCGGAGTAGCACCCAGAGAAGCGGCCAGAGTGGCGGCCAGTACTACCAGTTGAGTCAACTTACGCACAATGAACTCCTGCAGAATTCGGGTTGTTGCCCCGAGGAGCAGACCTTAGAAGGTCTGACCCAGGGAGAATTGGAAAATCTGGGTTTCGGCATTGGTCGGCTTCTTGACCGGCATCGCCAACGCGAAGCTCAGTGGCCCCAGCGCGGTGACCCAGGTCACACCCACACCGGTCGAAACGGCGATGTTGGAGAAATCGACACCAGAGCAGTCCCTGGAGTTAGCCTCACAGTCGGTGTTGAAAACGTTACCGGCATCGACGAATAACGAAGTCCGCAGCGAGCGCTGGTCCTTGACGAACGGCAGCGGGAACAGAATTTCGGCGCCACCAGTGATCTGGACGTTACCACCGAAGGCCAGCGGGTCCTGGTCTGGGTCGGCCGTAGTGCCACGCACTGGGTCGGTCTTGCTCGGCGTACTGCGGGGCCCCAAGGTGCTGTCTTTGAAACCACGTACCGAGTTGAAGCCACCGGCATAGTAGTTCTCGTAGAACGGTAAGCCATTGGTCGAACCATAGCCACCGCCATACCCCAACTCACTGTGGAAGCGTGCGGTGTAGTTATCGGTGATCGGCGCGAACAATTGACCGCGATAGTCGATCTTGTAGAACGACAGGTCGCTGCCCGGAATGGTCACTTCACCGGTCAGGCTCTGCGATGCGCCACGGGTCGGCAGCGTGCCTTTGTTCAAGGTCGAAGACGACCAACCCACCGACGCCTTGTAGTTCAGGAAGCTGTCGCCTTCCCTGTCGATGAAGTCGAAGATCTGGTCAACGGTATAGGTACCGGTCTTGATCTTGTCCTGCTGAGCCGTCAGGCCGAAGTTCAAGCGCGAAGTCTCGCTGATCGGGTAACCGAAGCTCACACCGCCACCCAGGCTGTCGACCGAGTAGCTGGCGATATCGACGTCGAGGTCTTTGTAGTTGGTGGTGCGGTAGAACACGTTGTAGCCCAGGCTGACACCATCCGGCGTGAAGTACGGATTGACGTAGCTGAAGTTGTAACGGCTCTGGTATTCGCTGCGGGTCAGGCCGATGGAGACCTTGTTACCGGTACCCAGGAAGTTGTTCTGGCTGATCGAACCACCGAGGATCAGACCGGCGCTCTGGGCGAAGCCGACGCTGGCGGTGATCGAACCCGAGGCTTGTTCTTCCACGTCATAGTTGACGTCGACCTGGTCGTCGGTGCCCGGCACCGGCGGCGTTTCGACCTTCACTTCCTTGAAGAAACCCAGACGCTCGAGGCGAGTCTTGGACTGGTCGATCAGGTAGGTCGAAGCCCAACCGCCTTCCATCTGACGCATCTCGCGACGCAGCACTTGGTCATCGGACTTGGTGTTGCCACGGTAGTTGATGCGGTTGACGTAGGCACGTTTGCCTGGATCCACGGCAAAGGTGATATCGACGGTCTTGGTGTCCGCATGGGGCACCGGCACGCCATTGACGTTGGCGAAGGTATAGCCATCGTTACCCAGGCGGCGAGTGATCAGCTCGGAGGTGTTGGTCATGACCTTGCGCGAGAACACCTGGCCCTTCTTGACCAGCAGCAGCGCCTGGACCTGGTCTTCAGGTACTTTCAGGTCGCCGTTGAGCTTGACGTCGCCGACGGTGTACTTCTCGCCTTCAGTCACGTTGACCGTGATGTAGACGTGCTTCTTGTCCGGAGTGATCGAAACCTGGGTCGAGGCGATATCCATGTTGATATAGCCGCGGTCCAGGTAGTACGAGCGCAGACGCTCGAGGTCACCGGACAGCTTTTCGCGTGCGTACTTGTCGTCGTTCTTGAAGAACGACAGCCAGTTGGTGGTTTTCAGCTCGAACAGGTCGGTCAGGTCTTCTTCGGAGAAGACCGTATTTCCCACCACGTTGATGTGCTGAATGGCGGCCACGGCACCTTCGTTGATCTTGATTTTCAGACCTACACGGTTACGCGGTTCCGGCACGACCTCGGTATCGACCGTAGCCGAGTAGCGGCCCTGGGCGACGTATTGGCGTTGCAGTTCGTTACGCACACCCTCGAGGGTAGCGCGCTGGAAGATCTCACCCTCGGCAAGGCCGGACTGCTTCAAACCTTTCATCAGGTCGTCAGTCGAGATGGCCTTGTTGCCCTCGATGTCGATACTCGCGACCGATGGGCGCTCGACGACATTGATGACCAGGACGTTACCGTCGCGCCCCAGTTGGATGTCCTGGAAGAATCCAGTTTTGAACAATGCACGAGTGGATTCCACAAGACGCCGATCATCCGCAGTCTCGCCCACGTTCAGGGGCAAGGCGCCAAATACGCTACCGGCGGATACCCGCTGGAGACCGTTGACACGGATATCGGAGATGGTGAAGGACTCAGCGTGAACTTCGGCGATCATCAATACGGACAGAACCGCAGTTAGCAGCAGACGTTTCATGAAGTCCTTTCTTATTCCAACTGGCAATAAACAAACTGCCGCTTATGCGGCAGGTTCGCAATTGAGCTAAGCTTTACAGTCGACCCAAATCGTTGATCAGGGCCAGTAACATCACCCCGACTACCAAACTGATACCGATTTGGATCCCCCAACCTTGTACCCGATCCGAGACTGGGCGACCACGCACCCACTCGATCAGGTAGAACAGCAAATGCCCCCCATCCAGTACGGGGATGGGCAGCAGATTAAGAACTCCCAGGCTAATGCTCAGGTAGGCGAGGAAATTCAAGAAATCCCCCATGCCCGACTGGGCCGAAGCGCCCGCCACTTTAGCAATGGTTATCGGTCCACTCAAGTTTTTTACCGAGAGCTCGCCGAACAACATTTTCTTCAGCGAATCAAGGGTCAGGACACTCATGGTCCAGGTCCGTCGAGCACCTTCGACCACCGCATCCAGCGGCCCGTAACGGACCTCGCGCAGCATGGCCGGCGGCCATTCGCCGCCCTTGACCCCAGCCCCCAGGTAACCCGCCGACGCCTTGCCTTCACCGCGATGGGCCAAGGTCACCGGGACCTCGAGCTGGGTGCCCTCGCGCTGCACCTGCAGCGTTACCTTGGCATCCGGACGCTGACGAACGGCATCCACCAGCGCCTGCCAATCGGCAATCGCCGCACCATCCAGGGCCAGCAGGCGATCGCCGGTCTTCAGACCAGCGGCGGCGCCTGGCCCCTCGGGATCGATTTCCGCCAGCACCGGTTCGACTACCGGGCGCCAGGGTTGAATGCCCAGAGACTTGATCGGATCGGGCTCGTCGGAGCCTTTAAGCCAACCATCGAGCTTGACCGTATGACTGACGGCGTTGGAAGCGCCTTGGTCCTGCACACCGATCTGCAGCGAGCCAGTCTCCCCCAGACGCCTCACCAGCTCGAGATTGACCCCGGCCCAGCCACGCACCGCCTCGCCATCTACCGAAACGATTTCCTGCCCCGCGCTCAAGCCGGCCTGAGCCGCCACGCTGCCCGGCTCGACCGCACCGATGACCGGACGCACCTGCTGGCTGCCGACCATGGCCAGAATCCAGAAGAACACCAGCGCCAGCAAAAAGTTGGCGATCGGCCCCGCCGCGACGATGGCGATCCGTTGACCGACCTTCTTGCGGTTGAACGACTGCTCGACCAGATGCGCGGGCACCTCGCCCTCGCGCTCGTCGAGCATCTTCACGTAGCCGCCCAGCGGAACGGCAGCGACTACATACTCGGTACCTTGCTTGTCGCTCCAACGCAACAATGGCATGCCGAAGCCCACGGAAAACCGCAGGACCTTGACGCCACAACGGCGGGCGACCCAGAAATGGCCAAATTCGTGAAACGTCACCAGCACGCCCAATGCCACCAGCGTGCCCACAATCATGTAGAGCGCACTCATAGGAGTCTCCCGTCAGTCGCGCACCGCAATGGAGAGCCGCAGCCCGGCCGGCACTCTATCACTAAAATTGTCATCGAAACGTCAATGACCATGGCGTGCCAGCCACTGGCCTGCCAGTTCCCGAGCCGTACCGTCAGCCTCGAACACGGCGTCCAGATCATCCAGCGCGACGACCGGCTCCTGCTGCAGAACGGCCTCGATCATACTCGCGATCTGCGGGTAGCGCAGGCGCCCCTGCAGGAAAGCCTCGACGGCGACCTCGTTGGCGGCGTTGAGCAAGGCCGGCGCGCTCCGGCCCGCCTGGGCGGCTTCGCGGGCCAGACGCAGGCACGGAAAACGCACTTCGTCGGGCGCCTCGAAATCCAGCCGGGCAATGGCGAACAGGTCCAGCGGCGCGACACCCGAGTCGATCCGTTCGGGCCAGGCCAGGGCATTGGCGATCGGCGTGCGCATATCGGGGTTGCCCAACTGCGCCAGCACCGAGCCATCGACATAGTCGACCAGCGAATGGATGACGCTTTGCGGATGCACCACCACCTCGACCTGATCCGGGCGCGCATCGAACAGCCAGCACGCCTCGATCAGTTCAAGGCCTTTGTTCATCATGCTGGCCGAGTCGACGGAGATCTTGCGGCCCATCGACCAGTTGGGGTGCGCACAGGCCTGATCCGGAGTGACCAGTTGCAGCTCCGACAACGGCGTACGGCGAAATGGCCCGCCCGAGGCGGTCAGCAGGATGCGACGCACACCTACGCTGGTTAGGCCCTGCCCATAGTGGGTCGGCAAGCACTGGAAAATCGCGTTGTGCTCGCTGTCGATAGGCAGCAGCACGGCGCCGCTTTCGCGCACCGCCTGCATGAACAGGGCCCCGGACATGACCAGGGCCTCCTTGTTGGCCAGCAGTACCTTCTTGCCTGCCTTGACTGCGGCCAGGGTCGGTCGCAGCCCTGCGGCACCGACGATGGCGGCCATCACGGCGTCGACTTCGCCCGCTTCGGACACATCACACAGCGCCTGCGCGCCGACCAGCACTTCAGTACGCGAGCCGGCCGCCCGCAAGCCTTCGCAGAGCGTGACCGCGGCACCTTCATCAGGCACTACGGCAAAGCGCGGCCCGTGACGCACGCACAACGCCAGTAATTGCGCCAGCCGCGAGTAACCACTCAGGGCGAACACTTGATAACGTTGTGGGTGACGAGCGATGACGTCCAGAGTACTCAGGCCGATGGACCCGGTGGCGCCCAATACGGTAATCAGTTGTGGCTGGCTCACTGGACGCCCCAGCCCGCTATCCACAACAGCACCGAGAATACCGGAATGGCAGCGGTGAGGCTGTCGATGCGATCCAGCACCCCGCCATGCCCCGGCAGCAGGTTACTGCTGTCCTTGATACCGGCGCGACGCTTGAACATGCTTTCGGTCAGGTCGCCGACCACCGAAATGAACACGACGATAGCCGCAGCCACCAGCGCGCCGAGCAACTGCCGGGCGGTGAAATGGTAAGTCAGGCCGACCACCAGAGTGATCAACAGGCACAGCACCAGCCCCCCATACACGCCTTCCCAGCTCTTGCCAGGGCTGACCTGCGGCGCGAGCTTGCGCTTGCCGAATGCGCGCCCGGCGAAATAGGCGCCCACATCAGCGCCCCAGACCAGCACCATGACCGCCAGAATCAACCAGTTGCCCAGCGGCAGTGACTTTATATAGACCAGCCCCTGCCACGCCGGCAGCAGCACCAGCAGGCCGATCACCAGGCGGCGCACGCTGCCCTTCCAGTGTTCGGCGGACATCGGATAGGTCAGCACCAGTCGCGTGGCCAGCGCCCACCATCCCACCGCCGCCGCCAGCACCCAGGGTGCCAACGACGGGACCTGGTGCAGAATGAGCAGCAGCACGGCGACTACGGCAGCGAACCCCCAGCGGGCGCCCTGGCCTTCGAAGCCGGCAAGACGCGCCCATTCCCATGCACCCAGGGTGACCACGACGCCGATGAACAGCGCGAAGTTGCCACCGTCGAGCAGGAAAAAACCGCACAAGGCGATCGGCAGCAGGATCAAGGCAGTGATGATTCGTTGTTTAAGCATTAAACCCGGGCCCCAGCCTCGATCTGGTCGCCCGTTCTACCGAAACGACGCTGACGAGAAGCGAAATCGGCCAACGCAGTGCGCATGGCCTCGTGTTTGAAGTCCGGCCAGAACAGGTCGGAGAAATACAGCTCGGCGTAGGCCAGCTGCCACAACAGAAAGTTGCTGATGCGATGCTCACCACCGGTGCGGATGCACAGGTCGGGCAGCGGCAGATCGCCCGTCGCCAGGCAGGTCTGCAGCAGTTGCGGGGTGATGTCTTCGGGCTGCAGATGGCCACCCTGTACTTCACGCGCCAGCCGCTGCGCAGCCTGCGCGATGTCCCACTGACCACCGTAGTTGGCGGCGATCTGCAGGATGAAGCGGCCCTCCCCCGCCGTTTGCGCTTCGGCCTCACGCATGGCGGCCTGCAACTCCGGATGGAAGCGCGAGCGATCGCCGATGATGCGCAAGCTGATGCGGTTGTCGTTCAACCGCCGCGCCTCGCGACGCAGAGCGGTGAAAAACAGCTCCATCAGCGCCCCGACCTCTTCAGCCGGGCGCTGCCAGTTCTCACTGGAGAACGCGAACAGGGTGAGCACCTCGACCTTGGCCTCGGCACATACTTCGATGACCGCGCGGACGGCGTCCACGCCCGCCTTGTGCCCGGCGACACCGGGCAGCAGGCGTTTTTTCGCCCAACGGTTATTACCATCCATGATAATCGCGACATGTCGCGGTACCGAGGACAGCGGCACAGCCTGCTTGGTCTTTTCCATGAAGGCGTCCTGACCCCTTATACGGCCATCAGGTCCTTTTCTTTATCTTCCGTGGCCTTGGTGATCTGGGCCTCGGAATCTTTGGTCAGCTTGTCGATATCGGCAACCGCACGACGCTCTTCGTCTTCGCTGATTTCCTTGTCCTTGACCAGTTTCTTCAGGTCACCCAGGGCATCACGGCGGATATTGCGCACGGCAACACGCGCATCTTCTGCGGCGCTGCGCGCCTGCTTGGTGAAGCCTTTGCGGGTTTCTTCGGTCAGGGCAGGCATGGAGATCAGCAGCAACTCGCCCAGGTTGGTCGGGTTGAGATTCAGACCGGCGCTCTGGATGGCCTTGTCGACAGCAGCGAGCATGTTGCGCTCGAAGGCCACGACTTGCAGGGTGCGCGAATCCTTGACAGTGATGTTCGCCACTTGCGTGATGGAGGTATCAGTACCGTAGTACGGCACCATCACGCTGCCCAGAATGCTTGGGTGAGCCTTGCCGGTGCGAATCTGGCCGAATGCGTGACTCAGGGATTCCAGGGACTTGTGCATGCGCTCTTGAGCGTCTTTTTTGATTTCGTTGATCATTTCTCGCCTTCCTCGATCAGAGTTCCTTCAGCGCCGCCCACTACGATGTTCAGCAAGGCGCCGGGCTTGTTCATGTTGAATACCCGCAACGGCATATTGTGATCGCGGCACAGGCAGATGGCCGTCAGGTCCATCACGCCCAGCTTGCGATCCAGTACTTCATCGTACGTCAGGCGGTCGAATTTCTCAGCATGCGGATCCTTGAATGGATCGGCAGTGTACACACCATCGACCTTGGTCGCCTTCAACACCACGTCGGCGCCGATTTCGATTGCCCGCAGGCAAGCGGCCGAGTCAGTGGTGAAGAACGGGTTGCCGGTACCGGCAGCGAAGATCACTACGTCGCCCGACTTGAGCAGGCGGTCAGCCTTGCGGCGGTCGTAGTGATCGGTCACACCGACCATGGTGATGGCCGACATGACGATGGCGGGAATGTTCGAGCGCTCCAGCGCATCGCGCATGGCCAGGGCGTTCATCACCGTGGCCAGCATGCCCATGTGGTCGCCGGTCACCCGGTCCATGCCAGCCGCGCTGAGCGCCGCGCCACGGAACAGGTTGCCACCGCCGATCACCAGACCGACTTGAACGCCGATCCCTACCAACTGCCCTACTTCCAGGGCCATGCGATCCAGTACCTTCGGATCGATGCCGAACTCTTCCGAGCCCATCAGGGCCTCGCCGCTCAGTTTGAGCAAAATGCGTTTATAGCGAGGTTGACGACCACTCACCTGCTGAGCCATTGCGAGTTTCTCCTGCGGCATTGTGAAAATTCTTTGCAGACCCCAAGGGCTCTGCGCTAACTACTTTAGCTAGGCGCCGCTTCAGCGCCATCGGCCACCTGCCTTGTAAGCGGGAAAACCGTTCCAAACTGTTTCGCGCCTTGAAAAAGAGGCTGCGCGCGTGAGCGGGCAGCCTCTTTGGGGCGACGAATGTAACTACGCCTTATTGCTTGCTGGCGGCCACTTGAGCAGCAACTTCTTCAGCGAAGTTGTCGACTGGCTTCTCGATGCCGTCGCCTACTTTGAAGTAGGTGAAGGAAACGATTTCAGCGCCGGCCTTTTTGGCCAGCTCGCCAACCTTGACTTCAGGGTTCTTGACGAACGTTTGCTCGACCAAGGACGCTTCAGCCAGGAACTTGCTGATACGGCCTTTAACCATGTTCTCGACGATGTTATCAGGCTTGCCTTTGATTTTCTCTTCGTTGAGGCTCAGGAACACGGCTTTTTCGCGTTCGATGGCTTCAGCCGAAACTTCCGACGGCAGCAGGAATTCAGGGTTGCTGGCCGCTACGTGCATAGCGATGTCTTTGGCCAGTTCGACGTTGCCGCCTTTAAGGGCAACCACGACGCCAATCTTATTGCCGTGCAGGTAGGCACCGACAACGTCGCCTTCGATGCGGGCCAGACGACGGATATTGACGTTCTCGCCTACTTTACCAACCAGCACCAGACGATCGGCTTCTTGAGCGGCGATCAGCGGAGCGACGTCGGTCAGTTTGTCGGCGAAGGCTTTCTCGACGCTGGCAGCGACGAAGTTCTTGAAGTCGTCTTGCAGAGCCAGGAAGTCGGTCTGCGAGTTCACTTCCAGGATAACGGCGGCCTTGCCGTCTTCCTTGATGGCGATGGCGCCTTCAGCGGCAACGTTGCCGGCTTTCTTGGCGGCCTTGATGGCGCCCGAAGCACGCATGTCGTCGATGGCTTTTTCGATGTCGCCGCCGGCCTTGGTCAGGGCCTTCTTGCAGTCCATCATGCCTTCGCCGGTGCGCTCGCGCAGTTCTTTGACCAACGCTGCAGTAATCTCTGCCATTTCAAAATCCTCTTTGGATAGGTTTTCAACCATTCCACCCGATCAGTCGGGCGCTCGATTCGTCGAACGGTACCAGCGGCGGCGTGACGGTTTTGCAACGGTGTCAGCGCAATCAACCTGCCAGTACGTTCTGGAGGTGGCAAAAAGGGGGCCTAGCCCCCTTTTTGCGTACTGAGTCAACGCTTGGCGTTAACGACTCAGCCTTCTACCGCTGCAGCAGGAGCGTCCTGGACGTACTCTTCAGTACCGCCAGCAACGTGGTTGCGGCCACGGACAACGGCGTCAGCCATCGCGCCCATGTACAGCTGAATGGCGCGAATGGCGTCATCGTTGCCTGGGATGATGTAGTCAACACCTTCAGGGCTGCTGTTGGTATCGACGACGCCGATGACCGGGATGCCCAGCTTGTTGGCTTCGGTGATCGCGATGCGCTCGTGATCGACGTCGATGACGAACAGAGCGTCTGGCAGACCGCCCATGTCCTTGATACCACCCAGGCTGCGGTCCAGTTTTTCCAGATCGCGGGTGCGCATCAGCGCTTCTTTCTTGGTCAGCTTGGCGAAAGTACCGTCTTCAACCTGGACTTCCAGCTCGCGCAGACGCTTGATCGACTGACGAATGGTCTTGAAGTTGGTCAGCATGCCGCCCAACCAGCGGTGGTCGACGTACGGCGAACCGCAACGTGCTGCTTCTTCAGCAACGATCTTGCCAGCCGAACGCTTGGTGCCGACGAACAGGATCTTGTTTTTGCCCTGGGCCAGACGCTCTACGAAAGTCAGAGCTTCGTTGAACATTGGCAGGGTTTTTTCAAGGTTGATGATGT
This sequence comes from Pseudomonas sp. GW821-FHT01A09, assembly GCF_058986725.1. NCBI lineage: Bacteria > Pseudomonadati > Pseudomonadota > Gammaproteobacteria > Pseudomonadales > Pseudomonadaceae > Pseudomonas > Pseudomonas sp. GW821-FHT01A09. The sequence goes on along the minus strand of NZ_JBYSWB010000016.1, from coordinate 114,640 downwards.
GGATCTTGTTACGCGCGCCGAAAATGTACTTACCCATTTTCGGGTTCCAGTAACGGGTTTGGTGACCGAAGTGCACACCGGCCTTCAGCATATCGCGCATATTGACTTGGGACATGATAGTTCCTTGATAAGTCGGGTTAGGCCTCCACGTATCCCAATGACCAACCAGCGGCATTCACCGAAGGCACCCAGGTCATCGTGTCGACACGTGTGTGGGTTTGTTCGCAAACGGGGTCAACCCCGAAAGCGGCGCACTTTATACCATACAATCGCATCCGGAGAAACCCGAAAAACGATGCCAACCAGGCTTTTGCACCGTCGGCGCAATCGCGCGACAATGGCCGCCGTCACCTTATATATAGAGGGCAGTAAAGGCGGCGTCCGCCAGCCACGGGAGAATTGCCGTGAGCTCTGGTAGAATCGCCCCCTAGCCCCGAGTTTACAAGCGCCGTCGCGCACCGAGAGAGCCTGCAATGACCGTCACGATCAAAACGCCTGAAGACATCGAGAAAATGCGCATCGCCGGCCGTCTGGCAGCCGACGTGCTGGAGATGATCCGCCCGTATGTCAAAGCTGGCGTGACTACCGAGGAGCTCGACCGCCTCTGCCACGACTATATAGTCAACGAGCAGAAGGCCATTCCCGCGCCGCTCAACTATAAAGGCTTCCCCAAATCGATCTGCACCTCGATCAATCATGTGGTATGCCACGGCATCCCGAATGAAAAGCCGCTCAAGGATGGCGATGTGCTGAACATCGACATTACCGTGATCAAGGACGGCTACCACGGTGATACCAGCGCGATGTTCCACGTCGGCACCGTACCGGTATGGGCCGAGCGTCTGTCGCAGATCACCCAGGAATGCATGTATAAAGCCATCGAGCTGGTCAAGCCGGGCTGCCGCCTGGGCGACATCGGCGAAGTGATCCAGAAGCACGCGGAAAAGAACGGCTTCTCGGTGGTTCGTGAATTCTGCGGCCATGGCATCGGCAAAGTGTTCCATGAAGAACCGCAGGTCCTGCACTACGGCCGCGCCGGTACCGGCATGGAACTGCAGGAAGGCATGACCTTCACCATCGAGCCGATGATCAACCAGGGCAAGGCCGACACCAAGGTGCTGGGCGATGGCTGGACGGCGATCACCAAGGATCGCAAGCTGTCGGCGCAATGGGAGCACACCATCCTGGTGACGGCGACCGGTTACGAGATCTTCACCCTGCGCAGCGATGAAACCATCGCCCGCGTTTCGGCCTGATCCGCAGCCTTTTGTCGGGGGCAGGCTCCTTCGCCACGACGACTACCGTAGCGAGGGGGTTTGCCCCCGAATAACTCTGTTTTCAATCGAGGAATGCCATTCGATGCCCCAGGTGGATCCGGAGTTGTTCGATCGCGGCCAATTCCAGGCCGAACTCGCGCTCAAGTCGAGCCCGATCGCTGCATTCAAGAAAGCCATCCGCCAGGCCCGCGACGTGCTCGACGAGCGCTTTCGCAGCGGTCGCGACATTCGTCGCCTGATCGAGGACCGCGCCTGGTTCGTCGATAACATCCTGCAACAAGCCTGGCAGCAGTTCGACTGGAGCGAAGAGGCCGACATCGCCCTGCTCGCCGTCGGCGGCTATGGCCGTGGCGAACTGCACCCCTATTCCGACATCGACCTGCTGATCCTGCTCGACAGCGAGGATCAGGAAGTCTTTCGCGACTCCATCGAACGCTTCCTCACCCTGCTCTGGGACATCGGCCTGGAAGTTGGCCAGAGTGTGCGCTCGGTCAACGAATGCGCCCAAGAGGCGCTGGCCGACCTCACCGTCATCACCAACCTGATGGAAAGCCGCACCATCGATGGCCCCGAAAGCCTGCGCAAGCGCATGATCGAGGTCACCAGCACCGCCCACATGTGGCCCAGCAAGGAATTCTTCCTGGCCAAGCGCGCCGAACAGAAGACCCGCCACCACAAGTACTTCGACACCGAGTACAACCTGGAGCCGAACGTCAAAGGCTCCCCGGGGGGGCTGCGCGATATCCAGACCATTCTCTGGGTCGCGCGCCGCCAGTACGGCACGCTGAACCTGCACGCCCTGGCCGGAGAAGGCTTTCTGGTCGAAAGCGAAAACAACCTGCTGGCCGCCTCCCAGGAATTTCTCTGGAAAGTCCGCTACGCCCTGCACATGCTCGCCGGGCGCGCCGAAGATCGCCTGCTGTTCGATTACCAGCGCCATATCGCTGAACTGCTGGGCTTCAAGGACACCGACGCGAAGAAGGCCATCGAGCGCTTCATGCAGCAGTATTATCGGGTGGTGATGAGCATCGCCGAGCTCAGCGACTTGATCATCCAGCATTTCGAGGAAGTCATCCTCGCCGAAGACGACTGCTGCGCGGTGCAGCCGATCAACTCGCGCTTTCAGCTGCACGACGGCTATATCGAGGCGACCCATGCCAACGTCTTCAAGCGCACACCGTTCGCCATGCTGGAAATCTTCGTGCTCATGGCGCAAAACCCGGAAATCAAGGGCGTGCGCGCGGACACCATTCGCCTGATCCGCGAACATCGCCACCTGATCGATGACAGTTTCCGCCACGATATCCGCAATACCAGCCTGTTCATCGAATTGTTCAAGTGCGAGATCGGCATCCATCGCAACCTGCGCCGGATGAACCGTTACGGGATTCTGGGCCGCTACCTGCCAGAGTTCGGCCATATCGTCGGGCAGATGCAGCACGACCTGTTCCACATCTACACCGTCGATGCGCACACGCTGAATCTCATCAAGCACCTGCGCAAGCTGCAGTACACGCCGATCTCCGAGAAATTCCCGCTGGCCAGCAAGATCATGTGCAAGCTGCCCAAACCGGAGCTGATCTATCTGGCCGGGTTGTACCACGACATCGGCAAGGGCCGTAATGGCGATCACTCCGAGCTGGGCGCGGTGGATGCCGAGGCATTCTGCCAGCGCCATCAATTGCCCGCGTGGGACAGCCGCCTGATCGTCTGGCTGGTGCAGAACCACCTGGTGATGTCGACGACCGCACAACGCAAGGATCTTTCCGATCCCCAGGTGATTCATGATTTTGCCGCCATGGCGGGCGACGATGTCCATCTGGACTACCTGTACGTGCTCACCGTGGCCGACATCAACGCCACCAACCCGAGCCTGTGGAACTCCTGGCGCGCCAGCCTGTTGCGCCAGCTGTATACCGAGACCAAGCGAGCCCTGCGCCGCGGCCTGGAGAATCCGCTGGATCGCGAAGAGCAGATTCGCCAGACGCAAAGCGCCGCGCTGGACATCCTCGTGCGCGCCGGAACCGACCCTGACGAAGTGGAACAGCTCTGGGCGCAACTGGGCGACGACTACTTTTTGCGCCACACCGCCGGCGACGTGGCCTGGCACAGCGACGCGATCCTGCAGCAGCCGGCCCATGCCGAACCGTTGGTACTGATCAAGGAAACCACCCAGCGCGAGTTCGAAGGCGGTACGCAGATCTTCATCTATGCGCCCGACCAGCACGACTTCTTCGCCGTGACCGTGGCGGCCATGGACCAGCTCAACCTCAACATCCACGACGCGCGCATCATCACGTCGAGCAGTCAGTTCACCCTCGACACCTATATAGTGCTCGACACCGATGGCGGCTCGATCGGCGACGATCCCCAGCGTATCCAGCAGATCCGTGACGGCCTGACAGGCGCCCTGCGCAACCCGGACGACTACCCGAACATCATTCAACGCCGCGTCCCCCGCCAGCTCAAGCATTTCGCCTTCGAGCCACAGGTGACCATCAGCAACGATGCCGGGCGCCCGGTGACCGTGCTGGAGCTCAGCGCGCCGGATCGCCCAGGGCTGCTGGCACGCATCGGCAAGATCTTCCTGGAGTTCGACCTGTCGCTGCAGAACGCCAAGATCGCTACCTTGGGCGAACGCGTCGAGGACGTTTTTTTCATCACCGACGCGCACAATCAGCCGCTGTCCGATCCGCAACTGTGCAGCCGCCTGCAGGAGTCGATCGTCGACCATCTGAAGGTCAACGGCGTCGACCCAACGCGAATGAGCATTTAACGAGACCCGATCGATGAACAACGCCCTGAACCAGCTGCAGCCTTACCCGTTCGAAAAACTGCGCGCCCTGCTCGGCGGCGTGCAGCCGGCTGCCGACAAACGCCCGATCGCCCTGTCGATCGGCGAACCCAAGCATGCGTCACCGGCCTTTGTCGGCCAGGCACTGACCGACAACCTCGACAAGATGTCGGTCTACCCCACCACCTTGGGCGTCCCGGCGTTGCGCGAGGCCATCGGTCACTGGTGCGAGCGGCGCTTCGGCGTGCCGGCCGGCTGGATCGATCCGGCACGCCACGTGCTGCCGGTCAACGGCACCCGGGAAGCCTTGTTCGCGTTCACCCAGACCGTGGTGCAGCGCAGCGACAACGGCCTGGTGATCAGCCCCAACCCGTTCTATCAGATCTACGAAGGCGCAGCGCTGCTGGCCGGCGCCAAGCCGCACTACCTGCCTTGCCTCGACGACAACGGCTTCAACCCGGACTTCGACGCGGTATCGGCCCGGACCTGGCAGCACTGCCAGATCCTGTTCCTGTGCTCGCCCGGCAACCCGACCGGCGCGCTGATTCCGCTGAACACCCTGAAAAAGCTGATCACCCTGGCGGACCAGTACGACTTCGTGATCGCTGCGGACGAGTGCTACAGCGAGCTGTACTTCGACGAGCAATCGCCGCCCCCGGGCCTGCTGACCGCTTGCGCGGAGCTGGGCCGCAGCGACTTCAAGCGTTGCGTGGTGTTTCACAGCCTGTCGAAGCGCTCCAATCTGCCCGGGCTGCGATCGGGGTTCGTGGCCGGCGATGCCGAGATTCTCAAGGCCTTCCTGCTGTACCGCACCTATCACGGTTGCGCCATGCCGGTGCAGACCCAACTCGCCAGCGTCGCCGCCTGGAACGACGAAGCCCACGTAAGGGCGAACCGCGACCTGTATCGCGAGAAGTTCGACGCGGTGCTCGACATCCTCGCCCCGGTCATGGACGTGCAACGCCCCGATGGCAGCTTCTATCTGTGGCCGAAGGTCGAAGGTGATGACGCCGAGTTCACCCGCGCGCTGTTCGAAGCGCAGCATGTGACCGTGGTGCCGGGCTCGTACCTGAGCCGCGAGGTCGACGGTCTCAACCCAGGCGCCGGCCGCGTGCGCCTGGCCTTGGTGGCGCCGTTGGCGGAATGTGTCGAGGCGGCGCAGCGGATTCGGGAGTTTGTGCTGTCGCGTTAGAGATCCGCAGGAAACGAGGGATGCCTATCCCTCGTAGCTCTGCGCGGTTACAACGCTATGATCGAACCTGCGCGGCTGAGCATGATCTGATTTGTCGGTCACCAAGGGAGCGCATATTCAGCTGCCTTGGCGGTCTCTCGAAGGTTGATGTCGTAGGTGTTGGACTTAGGATCTAATCGGATACTGAGCACCTCGAATCTTGCCAGCGGGGAATAGAGCAACTCGCACTCCCTGTCAGAAAAAGTAAGCCCCCCAGAGACCGAAACACCCGCACCACTATTACCCTTAATGCGATATATGACTTTAACTTCATCCGTACTGATGCTGGCAAACGTATCGGCTACCTTTTTATCAGTGGACGTCGAGAAAAACTGCCCCGGCCTGTACACGGTCGCCATATTAAACTTTCGATCGGAATCAAACCGGGAAATAAGCATCTTTAGTGCCGATAGACGCATACCCTGCCCCCGATAGGACGTCGAATCAGTAGTAGATGGAACGTAATAATCTTGGGCGGCTTTTTCTACCAGCCCGGGCAAATCAGAACAGAGAGCTTTAATATTTGAAAGCAGCGGGGCATTCCCGCGACTGAAAATGTTATCACCATGGGCCTTTTTATATTCACTGATCACATCCTTACTATTCAACTCAGCGCCGCCATTGCATTTGCCATATAACGAACGACTCATTTTATTTATCTCGCGAGCTCCGACATTGGTCTGATAAATCGTCGCAAACTCGACGCGACGCTCGGCAGCGTCCTCCGTTGCTTTTCTTGCTTTTGCTGCAGAAGTTTCAGCCTTAGACGTGCGCTTCGCTATCTTATTTAATGCTCCTTGCAATCGCGTAGATTTAGCAGTAGAAATTCGGAGGTCTTGTTCAAAGGCGTCCCTCTCCTGGCGCTTTTCAACGACAAAACCTTGCATGGATGTTTCCATGCGTGAAACAGACACATGCTTTTCCTCACCTAACAACTTGGCCGCGTGATTGAGCTCGGCTTTATAACGACTGCCGTGTACTATATTCTTGATGACTCCAAACTGCCCTACCTTGAACTTCCCATCCTTCAATCGAACGGCAGCGTCACCACCGTACCTGGTTGAAATACCCCCGAGCTCTTTCAACTTCTGCCTCGCTAAATCCAACTCACTTTTAATGTCTTGAATTTTGCTTTTGAGTTCAGAGACTTGGTTTTTGACTGACTCCAACTCACCATTCAGCCTATTTTCCTTACTTATTGGCGCACTCAGAGAAATCGAGGCACTACTACCAATTCCACCTATCACAGACACCATCCTGATTGTTTACATAGTTAAATGGGAGCGCGTTGAACGCTTGCAAATCTCGAACATCATCCAAGACCCATCCACATCAAACTTCTATAAACCGCCCAAGATCGTTCCCGGCGACCCTACCTCCGTGCGAATTCTTCCCTTAGATTTCAATGCTATATCATGGCGAACAAGCATGACCGGCTGCAGCGAGCCGGCATTGCCACCACCTCGGATAGCGACGCCCGCTTATCGCCCACCCCCCAGATTCGCCTCATTGATATCCAACTCAGCCAGCAACTGACGCACCACATCGTCCCCGATCTGCCGATGCCGTCGCAGGTCATAGAGCTTGCGCCGCTGAGCCCGCAGCGCTGCGAGGCGCAAACGCCGCTCCAGTTGGTGCATCTGCAGCGCCTGGGCCTGGGCTTCTTCGGAATCGTTGATGATATCCAGCTGATGGCGATATTCGGCCATCAACTGCGCTTTCATCTCGGTGGCCAAGGCGGCTTGCGCCGCATCGCCGCCGCTGTCCCCCAGCTCTTCGGCCTCAAGGGCCTTGATTGCCGCTTGAGCCGTCTGCCGACGGGTTTCGCGAACTTCGGCGTGGAGCTTCTCGTCCGAGCCCTTGTCCATGCCCCGCAGCAACAGCGGCAAAACGATGCAGGCGGCAATCAGCGACAGCAGGATCACCCCGGCTGCGATGAACAGCAGCAAGTCACGGTCGGGAAATGCCTGGTCACCCATCAACAGCGGCACCGACAAGGTACCCGCCAAGGTCACCGCGCCGCGCACGCCACCTACGGTCAACAACCAGCAGGAGCGCGCCGTCGGTACCGCCGTGATCTGTTTGGAGCCGCGCCAGCGACGCAGCAACACAGTCAGGCGCCAGACCCCTTGCACCCAGATGAAGCGCAGCACCACCAGCACGATGAAAATCGCCACGACCTCCAGGCCGCGCGAGCCCATGCTCGACCACAGATCGGTCTGGTGACTGGCCACCGCCTTGACGATATCCGGCAGTTGCAGACCGAGGATAAGGAAGATCAAGCCGTTGAAGGAGAACTCCAGCAGCGACCAGACGCTGCGATTGAGCAGGCGCGTCGCCGTCTGCCGCGGCAGCAGATCGAGCCAGCTCTGCATCATCCCGGCAGCCACCGCCGAGAGAATCCCCGAAGCGCCCAGGCGCTCGGCCAGCACGTAGGAGGCGAACGGCAACACCAGCATGAACACCACATGGGTGGCCGGATCGTCCCAGCCGCGGTTGATCATCCACACCCGCAGACGGCCCACCAGCCAGCTCAGCGCTACCCCGAGCGCCAGGCCGCCAACGGCGACCAGGACGAAGGTCAAACTGGCATCGGCGAGGGAAAAATAACCGGTCATGGCCGCCGCCAGGGCGAACTTGAAGGTCACCAGGCCCGAGGCATCGTTCATCAACGCCTCGCCTTGCAGCACATGCATCAAGGGCGTGGGCAAGCGGTCCTGGGCGATGGCCGACACCGCCACGGCGTCGGTCGGCGACAACACCGCGGCGAGGGCGAAGGCGACGGGCAAGGAGATCGACGGGATCAACCAATGGATGAAGTACCCGGCACCGATCACCGTGAACAGCACCAGCCCCACCGCCAGCGTCAGGATCGAACCGCGCAGGCGCCACAGCTCGCGCTTGGGCATCCGCCAGCCATCGGAAAACAACAAGGGCGGCAGGAACAGGAACAGAAACAACTCCGGCTCCAACGCCACATGCAAGCCCAGCGTGGGCAACGCCAGCAGGGCCCCGGCGGCAATCTGCAGAATCGGCAAGGGCAGCGGTACCAGTCTCGCGACCAGCTTGGACAGGCTCACGAGCATGAGCAGAATAAGGACGGTATAGGCGGTTTGCATGGGGGCGACGCGGTTCCTGTGCGGGAAGACTGATCAAGACGCCTCCAGGAAGAGAGGCGTCCGCTTGAGGCTATGGTACCGGTTACTAATGAAGCAGCGCTGCTGCACCATCGTCGCAGTATGCCGACGGATATATCTGGAAACAGGGCCAGCATTGATAGAAGATAACCCCAGAGTTATTTTTGCACCTTCGACTACTGAAGGAAATGTCGGTGCAGAGCAGACTGTTGATAAAAGAACTGGAAAAGGCAGGCTGGGTTCTTGATCGGATTACCGGAAGTCATCATCTTTTCAAGTTTCCGGGAAATCCCAACACCCTCCCCATCCCGCATCCAAAAAAGGATTTGCCGATTGGTACGGTCAAAAGCATCCGGCAACGCGCTGGTTTGATATGACGTCGGCACAGGAGAACATCATGCAATATCCCATCTGCATCGAGTGGGGCGACGAAACCACTGCAATCGGCATCCAGATCCCGGACATCCCTGGGGCGGTGACCGCTGGCGACACCTTTGAGGAGGCCTATAGCGCGGCCATCGAAATTGCCCACATCATGCTGGAGGAAATCGCGACCTCCGGAACGCCTATCCCCATGCCGACCTCTGCGGCCGCACACCGGGAAAACGCTGATTTCCAGAACATGGGCTGGGGCATGCTCGAAATAGACATCAGCCCTTATCTGGGCAAGACCGAGAAGGTCAACGTTACGCTTCCGGGATTCGTGATCCAGCGCATCGATCGCTTTGTGCGCGACCACCACATCAAAAGCCGATCCTCGTTCCTGGCCGACGCGGCGCTTGAAAAATTGCATCGCGCATAATCCGGTCACCTTTGCCCCGGACGCAGTCATGGCATCGAAACACGTGATGCCGCATAATTCGTCGATCAATCTTGCGGAGAACAGGGGACGGGCGGCCAGTGCCACCCGCCCGGCGACAATCCATGGCTTACACTCTCTATGGCATCAAGGCCTGCGACACCATGAAAAAAGCCCGTACCTGGCTTGACGAAAAACCGGTCGAATATGCCTTCCATGACTACAAGACCCAAGGCATCGACCGCGAGCACCTGACCCAGTGGTGCAACGAGCACGGCTGGCAAGTGGTGCTCAACCGCGCGGGCACCACTTTTCGCAAACTCGAGGACGCCCAGAAGGCCGACCTCGACCAGGCCAAGGCCATCGAACTGATGCTCGCCCAGCCCTCGATGATCAAGCGCCCCGTGCTCGATCTGGGCAACAAGACCCTGATTGGCTTCAAACCCGATATTTATGCGGCGGCCGTCCAGTAAGCACTGGCACCCATGGCCCCCTTTCACTTGCAACGAGGTAATTGCATGTCCACCACTCCATTCAGCCTGGCCTTCGGCGTCGGCACCCAAAACCGCAACGGCACCTGGCTGGAAGTGTTCTACGCACAGCCATTGCTGAACCCGCCCGGCGACCTGATCCAGGCCATCGCCCCGCTGCTGGACTACACTGGCGGCAACCAGGCCATCACCTTCACCACCGCCCAGGCCGCGCAACTGGCCGAAGCGCTGAAGACCGTCGACGCCAGCCAGTCCGCGCTGCTGACTCGCCTGGCTGAAAGCCATCGCCCACTGGTCGCCACCATTCTGGCCGAAGACATCGCTCTGACCTCCACCCCCGAGGCCTACCTCAAGCTGCACCTGCTGTCGCACCGCCTGGTCAAGCCGCACGGCGTGAGCCTGGCCGGTATCTTCCCGCTGCTGCCGAACGTCGCGTGGACCAGCCAAGGCGCCATCGATCTGGGCGAGCTGGCCGAGCGTCAACTCGAAGCACGCCTCAAGGGCGAGCTGCTGGAAGTGTTCTCGGTGGACAAGTTCCCGAAAATGACCGATTACGTGGTGCCGGCCGGCGTGCGTATCGCCGACGCTGCCCGTGTGCGCCTGGGTGCCTACATCGGCGAAGGCACCACCATCATGCACGAAGGCTTCGTCAACTTTAACGGCGGCACCGAAGGCCCTGGCATGATCGAAGGCCGCGTGTCGGCGGGTGTGTTCGTCGGCAAGGGTTCCGACCTGGGCGGCGGTTGCTCGACCATGGGCACCCTGTCGGGCGGCGGCAATATCGTCATCAAGGTCGGCGAAGGCTGCCTGATCGGCGCCAACGCCGGTATCGGTATCCCGCTGGGCGACCGCAACACCGTTGAATCCGGTCTGTATGTCACCGCTGGCACCAAAGTGGCCCTGCTGGACGAAAACAATCAGTTGGTCAAAGTGGTCAAGGCTCGCGACCTGGCCGGCCAGACTGACCTGCTGTTCCGTCGCAACTCGGAAACCGGCGCTGTGGAATGCAAGACCCACAAGTCGGCCATCGAGCTGAACGAAGCACTGCACGCTCACAACTAAGTGGCGCATCGGGGGCGCCAGCGGGCGGCCCCGACTGCCAGAGCCCATACCCATGTTCCAGCCCTCTCCCTGGCGCGCCGATTTTCCGGCCATCGCCGCCTTGCAACGCCAGCAGCAGACCTACCTGGACAGCGCTGCCACCACGCAAAAGCCCCAGGCCCTGCTCGACGCGATTGCTCACTATTACAGCCACGGCGCCGCCAATGTGCACCGTGCGCAACACCTGCCGGGCGCCATGGCGACCCAGGCGTTCGAAGGCAGCCGGGAAAAGATCGGCCAATGGCTGAATGCCCCGAGCCCCAGCCAGATCATCTTCACCCATGGCGCCACCTCGGCGCTCAACCTGCTGGCCTATGGCCTGGAGAACGAGTTTCGCCCCGGCGACGAAATCGCCATCAGCGCCCTGGAGCACCACGCCAATCTGCTGCCCTGGCAGCAACTGGCACAACGCCGCGGCCTGAAGCTGGTGATCTTGCCGCTGACCGCCGCCGGGGTCATCGACCTCGACAGCGCCGCCGCCCTGATCGGCCCGCGCACCCGCTTACTGGCCGTCAGCCAGCTGTCCAACGTGCTCGGCACCTGGCAGCCGCTGGATTCGCTGCTGGCCATGGCCCGTGCCCAAGACGCACTGACTGTGGTCGATGGCGCCCAGGGCGTCGTGCATGGGCGGCACGACGTGCAGCAACTCGACTGTGACTTCTACGTGTTTTCGAGCCACAAGCTCTATGGTCCGGACGGCCTTGGCGCCCTGTACGGCAGCTGCCGCGGCCTGGGCCGGCTGCAGCACTGGCAGTTCGGCGGCGAAATGGTGCATATCGCCGACTATCACCAGGCCAGCTTTCATCCGGCGCCCTTGGGGTTCGAAGCCGGCACGCCGCCGATCGCCAGCGTGATCGGCCTCAGCGCCAGCCTCGACTACCTGGGTGCTCTGGATACCAAGGCGGTGCTGGCCCATGAGGCGATCCTGCATCGCCAACTGCTGCGCGGCCTGCACGACCGCGAAGGTGTGCGCGTACTCGGTGATCCACAAGCAGCATTGGCCAGTTTCACCGTTGACGGCGTGCACAACGCCGATCTCGCCCACTTGCTGACCGACCAGGGCATCGCCGTGCGCGCCGGCCATCACTGCGCGATGCCATTGCTCAAGCGTTTGGGCTTGCAGGGCGCGATCAGGGTCTCGCTGGCCTTGTACAACGACAGCGACGACCTGCAGCGTTTTTTCGAGGCACTGGACAAAGCGCTGGAGATGCTTCGATGATCCTGCCGGACGCTGCGGCGCAGGCCTTGCAGGCCTTCCAACAGGCTCCCGGCTGGGAGCAACGGGCGCGGTTGCTGATGCAGTGGGGCGAACGCCTGGCCCCCATGAGCGACACCGAAAAGCGCGACGAGCACCGCGTGCATGGCTGCGAGAGTCAGGTGTGGTTGAGCGCCGAGGTCGTAGATGGGCGCTGGCAATTCGCGGCCTACAGCGACGCGCGCTTGATCCGCGGGCTGCTGGCCCTGCTGCTGGTACGGATCGAAGGCCTGGGCGCCGCCGAGGTCGAAGCGCTCGACATGCCGCGCTGGTTCTCCGAGCTCGGCCTGGCTCGGCAATTGTCACCTTCACGCAGCAATGGCATGCATGCGGTGCTCAAGCGGATGCGTGAGTATCTGGCAGATGGTCGCTAGGCTTGGGGGCCTCTTCGCGCGCAAGCGTTGCTCCCACGCTGGATCGCCGTACACCTGTGGGAGCCGGGCCCGCCCGCGAAGAGGCCCGATTTGATACACCGCAGAGTGCCTGTGCCGGCCCCTTCGTGGGCAAGCCTCCCACAGGTGCAGAGATCGCCACCGTTTGCGCAAAAACCTCAGCGCTCTGACGGCCGCCGCGAGCCGGAGACGATCTTCTCCACCGCCTTGGACGCCGCCACCATGCCGAAGCTGGCGGTCACCATCATCACCGCGCCAAAGCCACCGGCGCAGTCGAGCTTGACGCCCTCGCCAACGAACCCCTTCTGCAGGCACACGCTGCCATCGGGCAGCGGATAACGCAGCTGCTCGGTGGAATACACGCAAGGGACGCTGTAATGCCGGGTCACATTGCGGGAAAACCCGTAATCGCGGCGCAGCATCGAGCGCACGTTGGACGCCAGCGGATCGTTGTAGGTACGGTTCAGATCTCCCACCCTGATCAGCGTCGGATCGATCTGCCCGCCCGCGCCGCCGGTGGTGATGATGAGGATCTTGCGCCGCTTGCACCAGGCGATCAGGGCCGCCTTGGCATGGATGCTGTCGATGCAGTCGAGCACGCAGTCCATGTCTTGAGTGATGTATTCGGCCATGGTCTCGCGGGTCACGAAGTCGGCCACCGCATGCACCACGCAATCGGGGTTGATCCCCCGCAGGCGTTCCGCCATCACTTCGACCTTGGATTTGCCGACCGTGTCCGCCAGCGCATGCAACTGACGGTTGCTGTTGCTGACGCAAACGTCGTCCAGATCGAACAGCGAGATCTCCCCCACGCCGCTACGGGCCATGGCTTCGGCCGCCCATGAGCCGACACCGCCGACACCGACGATCGCCACATGGGCATCACGCAGGCGTTGCAGGCCTTGCACGCCGTACAAACGGGCGATGCCGGCAAAACGGGGATCTTGTTCAGTCATGGTTCGGGCCCTCGAAATTCGGCGCGCAGTATACATGGGGATGCGTGCAGCGTCCCTGTAGCGAGGGGGCTTGCCCCCGATTGCGGTGTATCAGCCTCTTGAATAGCGCTGGCGGGTTTTCGGGGGCAAGCCCCCCCGCTACAGCGAACTTCGTCCGCGAATCTCGATCAGAGAAATGTCCTACAGGCTATACCTATACAGTCCTACAACGCCTGCGTAGGATTCGCGCATCTCAAATCGCCCGTTCCCCCTATCGGAACCTGAACACCCTATGTCATCGCGTAAATTTGGTCTCAACCTTGTGGTGATCGTGGCAATCGCCGCGCTGTTCACCGGCTTCTGGGCCTTGATCAACCGTCCGGTGTCAGCACCCGACTGGCCGGATCAGATCTCCGGATTTTCCTACTCGCCGTTCCGCCTGGGGCAGAACCCGCAAAAAGGCGTGTACCCGTCCGACGAAGAAATGCGTCAGGACCTCGAACAAATGAGCAAACTGACCGACCACATCCGTGTGTACTCGGTCGACGGCAGCCAGGAAGACATCCCGCGCCTGGCCGAAGAGTTCGGCCTGCGCGTGACCCTGGGGGCGTGGATCGGCACCGATCTGGAGCGTAACGAGCGGGAAATCGCCAAAGTCATCGAGCTGGCCAACAGTACTCGCAGCGTCGTGCGCGTCGTGGTGGGCAACGAAGCGCTGTTTCGCAAGGAAGTCACGGTCAAGCAGTTGACCGACTATCTCGATCGTGTCCGGGCCGCCGTCAAGGTGCCGGTCACCACTTCCGAGCAATGGCACATCTGGGAACACAATCCGGAGCTGGCCAAGCACGTCGACCTGATCGCCGCGCACATCCTGCCGTATTGGGAGTTCATCAAGGTGGGCAATGCCCAGCAGTTCGTGCTCGACCGCGCCCATGAGCTGAAAAAGATGTTCCCGAAAAAGCCGCTGCTGCTCTCCGAAGTGGGCTGGCCGAGTAATGGCCGCATGCGCGGTGGAGCCGATGCATCGCCTGCGGATCAGGCCATTTATCTGCGTAATCTGGTCAACACCCTCAATCGTCGCGGCTACAACTACTTCGTGATCGAAGCCTACGACCAGCCGTGGAAGGCCAGCGATGAAGGCTCGGTGGGCGCGTACTGGGGCGTGTTCAACGCCCAGCGCCAACAGAAATTCAATTTCGAAGGCCCGATCGTCGCCATTCCGCAGTGGCGGGTCCTGGCGATCGGCTCGGCGGTGTTGGCGACCTTGGCCCTGGCGTTGATGCTCATCGACGGCTCGGCGCTGCGCCAGCGCGGTCGCACCTTCCTGACGTTCATCGCCTTTCTGTGCGGCTCGGTGCTGGTCTGGATCGGCTACGACTACAGCCAGCAATACAGCACCTGGTTCAGCCTGACGGTGGGCTTCCTGCTGGCGCTCGGGGCGTTGGGAGTGTTCATCGTGTTGCTGACCGAGGCCCACGAACTGGCCGAAGCGGTGTGGACCCACAAGCGCCGTCGGGAATTCCTGCCCAACGAGACCGACAGCGCCTATCGTCCCAAAGTCTCGATCCATGTGCCGTGCTACAACGAGCCACCGGAGATGGTCAAACAGACCCTCAACGCCCTCGCGGCCCTGGATTACCCTGACTTCGAAGTGCTGCTGATCGACAACAACACCAAGGACCCGGCCGTCTGGGAGCCGGTCAAGGCACATTGCGAAACCCTCGGCCCGCGCTTCAAGTTCTTCCACGTTGCGCCGCTGGCCGGCTTCAAGGGCGGAGCCCTCAACTACCTGCTGCCGCACACCGCAAAGGATGCCGAGGTGATCGCGGTGATCGACTCCGATTACTGCGTACATCGCAACTGGCTCAAGCACATGGTGCCGCACTTCGCCGATCCCAAGATCGCCATCGTACAGTCCCCGCAGGACTATCGCGATCAGGACGAAAGTACCTTCAAGAAGCTCTGCTACTCCGAGTACAAGGGCTTCTTCCATATCGGCATGGTCACCCGCAACGACCGCGATGCGATCATCCAGCATGGCACCATGACCATGACCCGCCGCAGCGTCCTCGAGGAGCTGGGCTGGGCCGACTGGTGTATCTGCGAGGATGCCGAGTTGGGCCTGCGGGTGTTCGAAAAGGGCTGGTCCGCTGCGTATCACCACGAGAGCTACGGCAAAGGCCTGATGCCGGATACCTTCATCGACTTCAAGAAACAGCGGTTCCGCTGGGCCTACGGCGCCATCCAGATCATCAAGCGCCACACCGCCAGCCTGCTGCGCGGCAAGGATACCGAGCTGACCCGCGGCCAGCGTTATCACTTCCTCGCGGGCTGGCTGCCGTGGGTGGCCGACGGCATGAATATCTTCTTCACCGTCGGTGCGCTGTTGTGGTCGGCGGCGATGATCATCGTGCCGCATCGGGTCGATCCGCCGTTGATGATCTTCGCGATTCCGCCGTTGGCGCTGTTCGTGTTCAAGGTCGGCAAGATCATCTTCCTGTACCGCCGCGCCGTGGGCGTCAACCTCAAGGATGCATTCGCCGCAGCGCTGGCCGGCCTGGCGCTGTCGCATACCATCGCCAAGGCGGTGCTGTACGGCTTCTTCACCACCACCATCCCGTTCTTCCGCACGCCAAAGAACGCCGACAGCCATGGCTTCTGGGTGGCCGTTTCGGAAGCCCGTGAAGAGCTGTTCATCATGCTTTTGCTGTGGGGCGCGGCGGCCGGTATCTGCCTGGTGCAGGGCCTGCCGAGCTCGGACATGCGCTTCTGGGTGGCGATGCTGCTGGTGCAGTCGCTGCCGTATCTGGCAGCGTTGATCATGGCGCTGTTGTCGGCGCAACCTCGTCCGCTGCTGCAGGTGGAGCCGGCTGAAGCCAAATAATGCTGGCCAGGTGTTCGGGGAGCGCAACGCTCCCCGGAGCACGGATCACAGATAGATCAATTCGATAGTCGCCTTGCCATCGAGCAGCACTTCACTGGTCAGCGTCAGCTCGCTGGCGGGTGCCACCACCACAAAATGGTTCAAGCCGAAGCGGGCATTCTTGATAGGGACAGGGCCGTTGCCGGAACCGCTTTTGCTGGTGAACCCCAGCAAACGCCCGTCATTGGGGATGGCGCTTGGCTCGTCTCCAGCATAATCCCACTGCTGGCCGCGGGCGTCGCTGTAGGTGGTGTATACCGCCATGCCATCTATCGTCGATAGATCAGGGTGCACCTCCACGTAATGTGCGCCGATTTTCTCGCCGCGGTCCGTCAGCCCCAAACCATACGCCGAGTCATACCAATGGTTACCGACACTGCCGGCACGGTCATCGACCCCGCGGACACCGAACAGGGTGGCAGCATCGCAGCTGATATCGAGGGTGCTGAGGCGCTTGCGATCGAGCAGGGTAGCGGTGTGACGTTCAAGTTCAGTGACCTTGATCTCGCCGAAATCCACTGAATGGTCGCTCAAGGTCGGATAACAGGCGCCGGGGGTGATCTTGCCCACCACGCTGAATTCCACGGCAGACGAAGCCAGCGCAGCGGTACTGCACAAAAGGCTGGCGGCAAACAACGGGATTATCGCTTTCATATCTTTTCATTCCTTTACCAAGACAAGAGGGAGGGACACTTGCGCATCCCGACCCGCATACTGCCGGGAGTGCGCCTCCCAGGTGAACCGGGACACAGCTCCCCGGCAGACCAACTGGCGCCTGCGCCCTACCCCGATTTGCTTTAAGATAGCGGCCTTTATGCGCCCTCGATCCTGCTTTCGGAGTCTTTCCATGACGGCCCCCGCCGACCTGTCCCCCACCCTGCAACTTGCCTGCGACCTTATCCGTCGCCCTTCGGTGACGCCAATCGATGCCGACTGCCAGAAGCTGATGATGCAGCGCCTGGGCGCGGCCGGGTTCGCGCTGGAGCCTATGCGCATCGAGGATGTCGACAACTTCTGGGCTCGCCATGGCAATACCGAGGGCCCGGTGCTGTGCTTCGCCGGCCATACCGATGTGGTGCCGACCGGCCCGGTCAGCGCCTGGCAGGTCGAGCCGTTCAATGCCCTGATCGATGAACAAGGCATGCTCTGCGGCCGCGGCGCTGCCGACATGAAGGGCAGCCTGGCGGCCATGGTGGTGGCGGCCGAGCGCTTCGTGGCCGACTACCCCGACCATCGCGGCGCAATTACCTTTCTGATCACCAGCGACGAAGAAGGCCCGGCCCATCACGGCACCAAGGCCGTGGTCGAGCGCCTCAAGGCGCGCAACGAGCGGCTGGACTGGTGCATCGTCGGCGAACCGTCGAGCACCACCCTGGTCGGCGATGTGGTCAAGAACGGCCGCCGCGGCTCGCTGGGCGCGACCTTGACGGTGCGCGGCAAGCAAGGCCACGTGGCCTATCCGCACCTGGCGCGAAACCCGATCCACCTGGCCGCTGCGGCGCTGGCCGAACTGGCCGCGGAACACTGGGACCACGGCAACGATTTCTTCCCGCCGACCAGCTTCCAGGTCTCCAATCTCAATTCGGGTACCGGCGCCACCAACGTCATCCCGGGTGAACTGACGGCGATCTTCAATTTCCGCTTTTCGACCGAGTCCACGGTCGAAGGGCTGCAGCAGCGCGTTGCCACCATCCTCGACAAGCACGGCCTGGACTGGCACATCGACTGGGCGCTGTCCGGCCTGCCATTCCTCACCGAACCGGGTGATCTGCTGGACGCCGTATCGGCCAGCATCAAGGCGGTTACCGGCCGCGATACGCAACCATCGACCAGCGGTGGGACTTCCGATGGCCGCTTCATCGCCACCATGGGCACCCAGGTGGTCGAACTGGGCCCGGTCAATGCCACCATTCACCAGGTCGACGAACGCGTGCTGGCCAGCGATCTCGACGTGCTGACCGAAATCTACTATCACACCTTGATCAAGTTGCTCGCCTGATGCTCACCTGCCCCCTCTGCACGGCCATGCTCGCCAAGGCCGAAAACGGCATGGTCTGCCCCAGCGGCCATCGCTTCGACCGCGCACGCCAGGGTTACCTGAATCTGCTGCCGGTACAGCACAAGAACAGCCGCGACCCAGGCGACAACCTGGCGATGGTCGAGGCTCGCCGCGACTTCCTCAACGAGGGTCATTACGCCCCCGTTGCCGCGCGCCTGGCTGAACTGGCGGCCAAACGCTGGCCGCAACGCTGGCTCGACATCGGCTGTGGCGAGGGTTACTACACCGCGCAAATCGCCGAAGCCCTGCCCCGCTCCGACGGTTACGCCCTGGATATCTCACGCGAAGCGGTCAAGCGCGCCTGCAAACGCGCGCCTTCGGTCAACTGGCTGGTGGCGAGCATGGCCCGTGTGCCCTTGGCCGATGCCAACTGCCAGTTCATCACCAGCGTATTCAGCCCACTGGACTGGAACGAGGCCAAGCGCCTGCTCAGCCCGGGCGGCGGCCTGATGCGTGTGGGCCCGACCAGCGGTCACCTGATGGAACTGCGCGAGGCTTTATATGATGAAGTGCGCGAATACATCGACGACAAACACCTGGCCCAGGTGCCGGCCGGCATGCAGCTCGATCACAGCGAAACCCTGACCTTCAAGCTCAAGCTGATCGACGGGCCATCGCGTGCCAATCTGCTGGCCATGACGCCTCACGGCTGGCGTGCCAGTGCCGAACGTCGTGCCGCAGTGATCGAACAGGCCAAGCCGTTCGTGGTCACTGTTTCCATGCGATACGATTATTTCGTCGCACACTAACTCCTGCTTCAGCGAGCCCTGCCATGCGCCAACCGGATATCGAGATTTACCTCAAGGACGCCGACGTCGACCACAAGGCCATTACCGCCTGGCTCGAAGCCGCCCTGGGCACCTGCAGCGAGTGGGTGCAAAAAGGCCACACCTGGAAATGCCGTGCGGGTGCCGTACCGGTGACCTGGCTGCCCAAGGCCGTGGGCAAGTGGAACAGCCTGTTCCTTGAAAGCGACCAGACGCCCTGGGACGACGACATCGCCTGCGCCCGCGCCGCCTACGCCGCGCTGCAGGTCGAAGTCCGCTGCGCCCCTGGCACCTGGGTCGAGGAAGAGGGCGAAGACGACGCCGACCGCTGGATCCGCATCAGCGCCGATGGCGAAGAAGAAATCACCTGGCGTACCACCTGATCGCCCTTTGCGCGGCGCACGCCTTGCGCCGCGAAATTTCCTACATTGCCCTTCCCACAAGAGCATCAACCAGTGGGTGTGCGACGCCCTCAGTCTGGCCGTCCGGCAGCCCGCCGGCTGAGCGCTTTTTTGCCCAAGCGGGCCTGATAGGTCACACTGACAAGACCGAGCCCGCGCTCAATCCATCACGCAGAAGCCGTATGACCCGATCACCGCTGCGCCGTCTCTTCTTTGGTACCCTGCGCCGATTGCTATACCTGTGGGTCCGTTCCGAGACCATCAACCAGTCTTCGTTCAACCTCAACCTGGACCGCAGCCGGCCTACGTTCTACGTGCTGCAGTCGCCGTCGGTGAGCGATCTGGCGGTGGTGGATCGCGAGTGCACCAAGGCCAACCTGCCACGCCCGGTCCTGCCGGTAGCGGTCGGCACGCAGATGGAGCCGATGGCCTATTTCTACCTGACGCCGGCCCCCGACTGGCTGGGCCGGCAGGATAAACGCGGGGCGCCGCCGACCCTCGAACGGCTGGTCAAGACGCTGATCGAGGACAGCAGCCAGGACGCGCAGATCGTACCGGTCAGTGTGTTCTGGGGGCAGTCGCCCGCCAGCGAGTCGAGCCCCTGGAAGCTGCTGTTCGCCGACAGCTGGGCAGTCACCGGGCGGCTGCGCCGGTTGGTGACCATCCTCATTCTCGGGCGCAAGACCCGGGTGCAGTTCGCCGCGCCCATCCAGCTGCGCGAACTGGTCGGCCACAACAAGGGCCAGGAGCGCACCGTACGCCTGGCCCAGCGCACCCTGCGCGTACACTTTCGCAATCAGAAGACCGCCGTCATTGGCCCGGATATCTCCCACCGGCGCAATCTGGTCAAGGGCCTGGTCCACGATCCGCTGGTCCGCCAGGCCATCAGCGAGGAAGCCGAACGCCAGAACATCCCGCTCGCCAAGGCCGAAGCCCAGGCGCTGCGCTATGGCAACGAGATCGCCTCGGACTATACCTACACCGCCATCCGCTTCCTCGAAGTGGTGCTGAGCTGGTTCTGGAACAAGATCTACGATGGCGTCAAGGTCAACCATATCGAGGGGGTGCAGGACATCGCCCAAGGCAACGAGATCATCTACGTGCCCTGCCACCGCAGCCATATCGATTATCTGCTGCTGTCCTATCTGCTGTTTCGCAACGGCCTGACCACCCCGCACATCGCCGCCGGCATCAACCTCAACATGCCGGTCATCGGTGCGCTGCTGCGCCGTGGCGGAGCGTTTTTCATGCGCCGCACCTTCAAGGGCAACCCGCTCTACACCGCGGTGTTCAACGAGTACCTGCACACCCTGTTCACCAAGGGCTTTCCGGTGGAGTACTTCGTCGAAGGCGGGCGCTCCCGTACCGGGCGCATGCTGCAACCGAAAACCGGCATGCTGGCGATCACGCTGCGCAGCTTTCTGCGCTCCTCGCGCACGCCCATCGTCTTCGTACCGGTGTACATCGGCTACGAGCGCGTACTCGAAGGTCGCACCTACCTGGGCGAATTGCGCGGGGCGAGCAAGAAGAAGGAGTCGATTTTCGACATCTTCAAGGTCATCGGCGCGCTCAAGCAGAAGTTCGGCCAGGTGGCGGTCAACTTCGGTGAGCCGATCAGGCTGGCAGAGTTTCTCGAACACGAGCAGCCGGGCTGGCGCCAGCAGGAGCTGGGGCCGCAGTTCAAACCCGAGTGGCTGAACGCGACCACCCACCGCCTGGGCGAAACCGTGGCACGCCATCTCAATGAAGCGGCGGCGGTGAACCCGGTCAACCTGGTGGCGCTGGCACTGTTGTCCACCTCGCGCCTGGCGCTGGATGAACGAGCCCTGGCTCGGGTGCTCGACCTGTATCTGGCCCTGTTGCGCCAGGTGCCCTACTCGCCGCATACCACGGTGCCCGAGGGTGACGCGCGCAGCCTGATCGAGCATGTCAAAAGCATGGACCTGCTGGCCGAACAGGCCGATGCGTTGGGCAAGATCTACTATCTGGACGAGCAGAACGCCGTCCTGATGACCTACTACCGCAACAACGTGCTGCACATCTTCGCCCTGCCGGCGCTGCTGGCGAGCTTCTTCCAGAGCTCATCGCGGATGAATCGCGAGCAGATCCTGCGCTACACCAAGGCGCTGTATCCGTTTTTGCAGAAGGAGCTGTTCATTCGCTGGGACCTCATGGAGCTGGACGCCGTGGTCGATCAGTGGCTGGCGGCGTTCGTCGAGCACGGCCTGCTGCGCCTGGAGAACGACCTGTACCTGCGCCCGGCACCGAGTTCGCGGCACTTCGTGCTGCTGACATTGCTGTCGCGCACCATCGCCCAGACGCTGCAACGCTTCTACATGGCCATCGCTTTGCTGCTCAACGCCGGCCAGAGCAACCTCACCAGCGAGGAGCTCGAAGAGTTGTGCACGGTCATGGCTCAGCGCCTGTCGATTCTGCATGGCTTGAACGCTCCGGAGTTCTTCGACAAGAGCCTGTTCCGCCACTTCATCCAGAGCCTGCTGGACGTCGGCGTGGTACGCCGCGGCGAAGACGGCAAGCTCAGCTACCACGAGATGCTTGGCGAACTGGCCGAAGGCGCGGCCAAACGCGTGCTGCCCCCGGACATACGCCTCTCTATCCGCCAGGTCGCCTTGCACCGTCACGAGGACGCAGCCGACCTGGCCATCATCGACTCGCCTTGAAGCCCGAGGCGAGTGGCTTTCACCCCGTATAAGGAAGACGCTTTGAAACGACTCACCCTCGCCCTTTTGGGCACCTTGCTCAGCGCCTGCGCCAGCATGCATCCGGCCCCGTCACACCAGCTCAACGGCGAAGTGTTCTACCTGCAGCGTTCGGCACTGCCGCCGACCGCGATCCTCAGCGTGACGCTGCAGGATGTGTCCCTGGCCGATGCCCCGGCCGTGGTGCTGGCGCGCCAGAGCGGGCCGGTCAACGGCCAGGTGCCTCTGGCGTTTCACTTGCCATACGATCCGGCCAAGGTGCAGTCTGGCCATCGCTATGCCGTGAGCGCGCGCATCGAAGTGGACGGCAAACTGCTGTTCATCAGTACCGAGCACAATGGGGTCAAGCTCGATGGCACTGACCCCGTGCCGCTGCGTATTCGCGTCGATGCCTTGCGCTGACCCGATTCGGCCCTCTACAACAGCGATCGCAGGGCGCCTGCGATCCCGTCACTCTGAAAGGATGTTGCCCATGATTCGTCGCACCGCCACCGTCGCCGGCCTCTGCGCTGGCCTGCTCATTTGCGCCAATGCCTTTGCGTTGTCGCTGTCCAGCCTGTCCCAGGGCGATGCCAATGGCGGCCTCAAGGATGCCCTGACCCAAGGCGCCCAGGTGGCGGTCAAGGAGCTCGGCGTACCAGGTGGTTTCAGCAACAACAAGGACGTACGCATCGGCCTGCCCGGCAAGCTGGGCAAGGTCGCCGACAAGATGAAAATGCTTGGCATGGGCAGCCAGGTCGACTCGCTCGAAACGAGCATGAACCAGGCCGCCGAAGCGGCGGTGCCTCAGGCTCAGGCAATCCTGGTGGATGCGGTCAAGAACATGAGCGTGACCGATGCCAAGGGTATCCTTACCGGTGGCAAGGACTCGGCCACGCAGTACCTCAACACCAGCAGCCGCGACAAGATCCGCGCCAAGTTCCTGCCGATCGTCAAGCAGGCCACCGACAAGGTCGGCCTGGCGCAGCAGTACAACAGCTTCGCGGGCAAGGCGGCCGCCTTGGGCGTGGTCGATTCCAAGGATGCCAATGTCGAGGGCTACGTCACCGAGAAGGCCCTGGACGGGCTGTTCAAGATGATTGCTCAGCAGGAAGAAACGATTCGCCAGAATCCGGCCGCGGCGGCGACCAGTCTGGCCAAGAAGGTGTTTAGCGCGTTGTAAGCCGATGCAGGTGGCGCTACCCGTCGCGGGTATAGCCACCCTTACTCAGACCGCCGCAAGGGATCGTCTGATAATAGGAACACCCAACGCTTCAGGCACCGGTAGAGCCGTTTTATGCAAGTCTAGAAAGGCAGAGCTCAATATCTTGGCGCGTTCAATTCATGAATGGATAGAGCGTTATGCACGTTGCCTCCGCCACCTCGCACACAATTTCCTACCAGCCAGATTCCCCACCTCCCATTCCCGCCTCTGCTACGGCGCGCCTACCGAATGCGCTTCAAGCCCTCAATCTTGCGAATCAGCAATCATTGGCTGAATTTTGCCAGGCCAAATTCTCGAACATCTGCAACCTTGCAAACGACTCATCGCAGATGTCTCTCGTCATGGCCAACCACCTGACTACTTTGCTGCAGATCGCGGAGGATGCGGGCGCAGGTGACAAATTCTCTGTGGTGCGCGAACTGACCAATAACCTGTTAGGCAGCGTCACGAGAGATGATCTCCACTTGGCTCAGGACGCGGTCAAGGCCATAACCGGCAGGTTCGACAGCCATCTTGATCATCTCGCAAATACGCCGTTGGACAGGGCGCTGAATGACCTCGAGCTTTCCTACCACAAGGCATCGCATGCAAACGGCGCAATGGGCCACGCCAGAGAGATGAGAAGCGATGTGAGCCACTTCTTCGCCGATGACCCCAACAAGGAATTGGCACAGATGCTGGCGTATTTCCATGACCATGTGCAGATCCTCGACGCCCATGGCATGGGTGTCGGCAACAGCGAACATTGGGGCCTCAACGAGATCGCGACCGCCGCCGCGCTGGCCACTGTCGCCGATGCCGCAGGCGCTACGCCCGAAGCACAGGCTGCGCTGCTCAAAGTGGCGGGGGCAGTGATTCCATCCGGCACCGCCTTCAGCTTCTTGATGGGTGCCGCAGGTCCGGAGAAAGCGGGGCTGGGAACGACCATCGAAAGCATGCTGCGTGGCAATACCTTGCCGGCACAGCGGGGTGAAGCGGCGGACGACCTCATCGCCATGTCCTATACACTGTCCATCTGCGATACCCAGCGCAACAACCTGGCGGGCCTAGCGCGCCCGACCGACGAATCGATACACAAGCAGGCACCGCAAACCTACACGCTGTTGCAAAACTGCGCGGCAGACGACCCCGCAGGGTTTGGTGCAACGTTCTTTCAGGATAACGGCAACTTGAGCGAAGCCGGCCTTGCCCTGTGCAGCAAGTTGACCAGCACTGTGGATGTATTCAAGGAATTCCCGCCGTTCACGCTGGCGACACCCCCGTTCGAGGAAGGCGAACTGAACAATCCCCTGAGTGCGCAGTTCGATGCCAACAACCTGACGCCTGAGCGACGGGATAGGGCGATCTATCAAATCATCGAAAATAACGGCACGTTCGGTTCTAGCGATGTTGCCGCTGATATCGAGTCGTTCTGCCAAACCTTCTCGCACCCGGTCCTTGATAAAATCCAATCGGCACCGCTGCTGGAAGACCCGAAGGTTACTTTCGGGGAAGCCTACAAGACGATTGCCGCCCGGCTGCAAAACGAACAAATCGAAGGCACCCGACTGAACATCCTTATCGCGGAAATGAGCGCCATGGGCGGATCCGTCCCTCCCCCTGAAACAACGCTCAGGGCTTGAGCGCCTTTTTCGGATAGATGTCATACCGACTGGATTTACCCTCCAGCGCATGACCCGGCTTGGGCCCCTCGATGCACGGCGCCTTGCGCGGTCGCTTGACCACTACCCGGTGGCTGGCCAGCGCCAAGGCGGCTTCGAGCAACGCCGGGGCATCCATGTCATCGCCCACCAGTGGCCGGAACAGGCGCATCTCCTTTTTCACCAACGCGCTCTTGTCGCGATGAGGAAACATCGGATCGAGGTAGATCACCTGGGGCGGCTCTTGCTGCCAGCCGCGCATCAATTCGATGGCGTTACCGGTCAGCAAGCGCATCCGCGCAACGATAGCGCCCACCTCTTCATCGCCCACCGCACGGCTCAGGCCGTCTTCGAGCAAGGCAGCGATGATCGGCTGGCGCTCGATCATGCTCAGGGTGCAGCCGAGGCTGGCCAGCACGAACGCATCCTTGCCCAGCCCCGCGGTGGCATCCAGCACCTGCGGGCGAACGCCCGGTTGAATACCGACCGCCTTGGCGATCATCTGCCCGCTGCCACCGCCGAACAGCCGCCGGTGGGCCACCGCGCCCTCGACGAAATCCACACGCACCGCGCCCGGCGCTTGCGGGCCCAGTTGCTGCAACTGCAGCCCCTGCTCGGTGGCTTGCAGGGCGAACTCAGGGTCATCGAGTTGCAGCGGCAAGCCCAGGCGTTGGGCCCACTGTTCGGCCTGTGGCTGACAAACGGCACTCAGCGCCTGCACCTGGATTCGGCTCGGGGCCTGGGGTTCTGACATGAATCGCTTTCTCGAAAAAAAATTAAAAGATCGGCCAGCGCCGCCGATAAGCATTGTGTCCGGGTATTTTGCCCCAGAATCCAGCGCCTCGCGGTCCCGACTGCCATGACCCAACTCCAATCCAACGCCATTGGTTATCTGTCGCCCTTCAACGACTTTAACCTGCACAACACCCAGGCACTGGGCGGCGTCAGCCATCTGTGGCAAGACTTCTTTGCCCGGGCAATGGCGGATCAGGGCGGCGAGGATACCGCACTGGGGGCCTACAGCGCAGAGCCTGCGGTGAGCAGCGAAGGCGAACCGATCACCGGCAGCCAGATCCTCGAGCAGATCGTCAGCCAGCGCCAATGCAACGTCCAGGACACCGAAGTACGCCCGCCCGAGCCGCTGTTCCTGCCGATCGCCGAGTTCGATCTGGACCTGCTGCCCACCCCCGCCACGCCGTTCAGCAGCAGCGAAATCGTCGCTCAGCAGACGCATCTGGACACCGATGTCAGCTGGCGCCGCCCGCTGGTGATGAGCCAGGGCCAGGCACTGCCCGAGCCGAGCCAGGGCCCTGCGCCACGTCCGCTGTTCCTGCCGATCGCCGAATTCGAAACCGACCTGCTGCCCGCCGCACCCGCCCCCTTCGACGCCGCCACCCTGGCCAAACAGCAAAGCGAACTGGATTTCGACCAGCGCTGGGCGCGCCCGGTGGTGCTCGAGAACCTGCGCATCGCCGCCTGATTTCTTGTGGCGAGGGGGCTTGCCCCCGATGAGGTATGTCAGCCACCTGATAGGCCACTGACCCACCGCGATCGGGGGCAAGCCCCCTCGCCACAGGTTGGTGCGTGAGCACTGTTTCGGGGCGCAGATATTCTCACCCAATCTGGTGCTACCCAACAAAACCGCGCCCTCCAGCGAGTTGGCACAACTCTCGCTTGTCACTTGCCGTGCAGGAGTCATCACAGGTTCGCGGCACTACAATTTGCAATGGCTGACTAGGGTTCCGGCTCGCTGATCGCGAGTGACTGGTCCGAGAGTCGGCGACCTCCAGTTGAGGTTACACGGCGGGATAAAAGCCCGGGAGACGGCACACCTTCATTGGTGTCGCGAGGCCTCCTGTGCACCCACCATCAACTGGAGATTCACTATGCAAACCTCAAGACCCCGCTTTTTGGCGATCCTCGCCGTCGGCCTCAGCGCCGCGCTCAGCTTCTCTTCCCAAGCCGCCAGCAAAGACCACTTCAACGTCTGCTGGACCCTCTATGCCGGCTGGATGCCCTGGGAATACGCGGGCACCCAGGGCATCGTCGACAAGTGGGCGAAAAAGTACGGCATCGACATCAAGGTCACCCAGCTCAACGACTACGTCGAATCGATCAACCAGTACACCGCCGGCCAGTTCGACGGCTGCACCATGACCAACATGGATGCCCTGACCATCCCCGCCGCCGGTGGCGTGGACAGCACCGCGCTGGTGGTCAGCGACTTCTCCAACGGCAACGACGGCATCGTCATCAAGGGCGCCGGCAAGACCGTCAAGGACCTCAAGGGCATGAACGTCAATCTGGTCGAGCTCTCGGTGTCCCACTATCTGCTGGCCCGGGCACTGGACAGCGTCGGCCTGCGCGAGAAAGACCTCAAGGTGATAAACACCTCTGACGCCGACATCTCTGCCGCCTTCAACACCGATCAGGTGCAGGCCGTGACCACCTGGAATCCGATGCTCGCCGACATCAAGGCCAAGCCCGGCGTCACCGAAGTGTTCGACTCGAGCAAGATCCCCGGCGAGATCATGGACATGATGGTCGTCAACACCCAGACCCTCAAAGACAACCCCGCCCTGGGCAAGGCGCTGACCGGCGCCTGGTTCGAAGTCATGGCCTTGATCAACAGCAAGTCCGCGGCCGGTGAAGCAGCTCTGGAGCACATGGCCAAAGCCTCGGGTACCGACCTGGCGGGCTTCAAGTCGCAGCTGGCAACCACCGCACTGTTTTACACCCCGCAGCAGACCCTGGACTTCGCCAACAGCGCCGAGCTGCCCAAGACCATGGACAAGGTCGCCGGTTTCTCCTTTGACCACGGCTTGCTCGGCGAAGGCGCCAAGGACAGCAACGCGGTGGGCATGAGCTTCGCTCACGGTGTGACTCGCGGCGACAAGGCCAACCTCAAGCTGCACTTCGACCCGACTTACGTGCAAATGGCCGCCGACGGCAAGCTGTAATCTGGAGGACGCGCCATGCGCCTGATCAATCGTCATCCCGATCGCCCCAGTCGGCTGTTGCTGGTGATCCTGCCGTTCGCCCTGTTGCTGTGCGCCTACTTTTTGGGTTCGGCACAACGGCTGACGGCAAACCCCAACGACAAGCTGCTGCCCAGCGCCGTGCAGATGAGCGATGCGGTAAATCGCATGGCCTTTACCGAGGACAAGCGCAGCGGCGGCTACCTGCTCTGGCAGGACACCGCATCGAGCCTGCAGCGCCTGGCCATCGGCCTGGGCGTCAGCGCCGTGGTAGGCCTGTGCCTGGGCATCGCCTCCGGCACTTTGCCGCTGTTCGGCGCGCCGTTGTCGCCCTTGCTGGTGGTCCTGTCGATGGTGCCGCCGCTGGCGATCCTGCCGATCCTGTTCATCGTCTTCGGCCTGGGCGAGTTGTCCAAGGTGATGCTGATCGTCATCGGTATCACGCCCATCCTCGCCCGTGATCTGGAACAGCGCGCCCGGGAAATTCCCGTCGAGCTGCTGATCAAGGCGCAGACCCTGGGCGCCTCGACCTGGACCTTGATCCTGCGCGTGGTGCTGCCGCAGCTGCTGCCGCGCTTGCTGATCTCGCTGCGGCTGGTGCTGGGCTCGGCCTGGTTGTTTTTGATCGCAGCCGAGGCCATCGCCTCCGAGGATGGCCTGGGCTATCGGATCTTCCTGGTACGCCGCTACCTGGCCATGGACGTGATCCTGCCCTATGTGGTGTGGATCACCTTGCTGGCATGGCTCATGGACCTGGGGCTCAAATCCCTCACCCGCCAAGCCTTCCCCTGGTATGAAGGAGCCCGCGCATGAGCTTCATCCAGGTCCGCAACGTGTGGCAGCAATACGGCGACCACGTGGTGCTCGAAGGCTTGAACCTGAGCATCGCCGAAGGCGAGTTCTGCACCATGGTAGGCACGTCTGGCTGCGGCAAATCGACCTTCCTGCGCTTGCTGCTAGGCCAGGAACGGGCCAGCCGCGGCGAGATCCTGCTCGATGGCCAGCCCCTGGCCGGGGAGCCGGATGCCAGCCGTGGCGTGGTGTTCCAGCGCTACTCGGTGTTCCCTCATCTGAGCGTGCTGGACAACGTCGCCCTCGGCCTCGAACTGCCCCACGCGCCGCTGCTGGGGCGCCTGTTCGGCCAACGCAAACGCCAGGCGCGGGACGAGGCCGAGGCGCTGCTGAGCAAGGTCGGCCTCGGCCATGCCCTGAGTAAATACCCCGCGCAGCTGTCGGGCGGCATGCAGCAACGCCTGGCCATCGCCCAGGCGTTGATCATGAAGCCGCGGGTGCTGCTGCTCGACGAACCCTTCGGCGCCCTCGACCCCGGCATTCGCAAGGACATGCATGCGTTGTTGCTGGACCTGTGGCGCGAGACCCGGCTGACCGTGTTCATGGTCACCCATGACCTCAGCGAAGGCTTCAGCCTGGGCACCCGATTGATGGTATTCGACAAGGTCCGTATCGACCCTCACGCCCCCATGGCCTACGGCGCGCGCATCACCTACGACCTGCCCCTGAACGCCGAACGGCGTGCCCTGCGCACCGCCGAAGAGGCCCTGCCAGCTGCGCTGTTGGGCCATCTGCAACCGATTTGAGGAACCGAGCCATGACGACTTTCCACTACCCTGTTTTCGCCGAAGAAGCCCTACCCGGCGGCGGCCACCGCTCCTTTGTGCTCAAGCGCGGCCAACTGCTGCGCCTCACTGACCTCGAAGGCGGCGCCAACGTCAGCCTGATGCTGCTCAACGCCCGGGAAAAGACCGAGCGCCTGAATCTGCCCGACAGTCTCAAGTGCCAGCACACCGCCAAGCTCACCCAGGGCCACTGCCTGTACTCGGACATGGGCAACGTGCTGGCCGCCATCACCCAGGACACCTGCGGCTGGAGCGACAGCTTCGGTGGCATCCTCAGCGCCAGCGAAGCGCTGGAAAAATACGGGCCGGGCCGCTATCAGGAGTTGCGCAACAGCTACCACCGCAACGGCGTCGACAACCTGCTGATCGAGCTGGGCAAATGGGGCCTGGGGCTGGCGGATCTGTTGATGACCCTCAACCTGTTCAGCCGCGTCGATGTCGACCGCGATGCGCAATTGCACTTCGTGCCGGGCAACTCCAAGGCTGGCGACTACATCGAGTTGTACGCACCGATGGACACCCTGGTGTTGCTCACCGCCCTGCAACACCCGATGGACCCGAATCCGGTTTACGCCCCCAAGCCGCTGACCCTGACCTGGATGAACGCCGATGCCAGCGTCGCCGAAGGCTGCCGTACCTCGCGCCCCGAGAACGAGCGCGGCTTCATCAACACCGACCGGCTGTTTGCCTGAGACGAGCCGAGGATCCCGACCATGACACTTTCCACACTGCATCCTGAAACTGCTGTTGCCCGCTACACCGTCGGCGCCGGCGAACCCTTCATGACCGAGGTCAAGGCCGGGCAGACGATGCGCCTGCTCGACCTCGAAGGCAACCAGGCCGTGGACACGCTGTTCTACAGCGCCGCCGACCCCAGCGAGCGTTACGACGTGCAACGTACCCTGCGTCGTCAGGGCCGGGTGTACCTGAGCACCGGCAGCGTGCTGTATTCCAATCTCGGCAGACCCTTGCTGACCATCGTCGATGACACCTGCGGGCGCCACGACACCCTTGGCGGTGCCTGCTCGCAAGAGAGCAACACGGTGCGTTACGCCCTGGACAAACGCCACATGCACAGCTGCCGCGACAACTTCCTGCACGCCTGCCAGCACGACGGTCGCCTGGGCAAGCAGGACATCAGCCCCAACATCAACTTCTTCATGAACGTGCCAGTGACCGCCGAGGGTGGCTTGACCTTCGAGGACGGCATTTCGGCGCCGGGCAAGTACGTGGAACTGCGCGCCGAGATGGACGTGATCGTGCTGATCTCCAACTGCCCGCAATTGAACAACCCATGCAATGGCTATAACCCGACGCCGGCTGAAGTGTTGATCTGGGATTGAGGTGGCCTCGCGGGCCCCTTCGCGGGCAAGCCCTGCTCCCACAAAGGCTCCGCACCCACCTGTGAGAGCAGGGCTTGCCCGCGAAAGGGCCAGTGCAAACGCCGGCTCCCACCAGAATATGCACCCACCTGTGGGAGCAGGGCTTGCCCGCGAAGGGGCCAGTGTGAACGCCACAACCATTAACGGATGCTCCACCCGCCCCGGGGACGACCCTGGGGCCTATCGAAAAACAGCGGGACGGCCCGCTTCCCACTTGAGGCCCTTATGGGGGTCTTCAGGGGTCACGCCATGTTCGACACACTGCTGATTGCCAACCGCGGCGCCATTGCCTGCCGCATTCTGCGAACCCTGCGCGACCTCAAGGTCCGCGGCGTTGCGGTCTACTCCGAAGCCGACCTGGCCAGCCGCCACCTGCTCGAAGCCGACGAAGCCCACAGCCTGGGCGAAGGCGCGGCGGCCAACACCTACCTGCGCGTCGACAAGATCCTCGCTGCCGCCAAGGCCAGCGGCGCCCAGGCGATCCACCCGGGCTACGGCTTCCTGTCGGAGAACGCTGCGTTCGCTGAAGCCTGCGAAGCGGCCGGCATCGCCTTCGTCGGGCCGACGCCCGAGCAACTGCGGCTGTTCGGCCTCAAGCACACCGCCCGTGCCCTGGCCCGCGAGCACGGCGTACCGCTGCTCGAAGGCACCGACCTGCTCGACAGCCTTGACGACGCGCTGCACGCCGCCGCGCGGGTCGGTTATCCGATCATGCTCAAGAGCACCGCCGGTGGCGGCGGCATCGGCATGCGCGTCTGCCGCTCGGCCACCGAGCTGAGCGAGGCCTTCGAGACCGTCAAGCGCCTGGGCCAGAACAACTTCAGCGACGCCGGGGTGTTCATCGAGAAATACATCCAGCGCGCCCGCCATCTGGAAGTCCAGGTGTTCGGCGACGGTGCCGGCGAGGTGCTGGCTCTAGGCGTACGCGACTGCTCGGTGCAACGGCGCAACCAGAAGGTGCTGGAAGAAACCCCGGCGCCCAACCTGCCGCAGGGCATGGCCGAAGCCCTGTGCAACGCCGCAGTGCAACTGGCCAAGGCGGTGAATTACCGCAGCGCCGGCACCGTCGAATTCGTGTTCGACAGCGACGACCAGCGTTTCTATTTTCTGGAAGTGAACACCCGCTTGCAGGTCGAGCACGGTGTCACTGAACAGGTCTGGGGCGTCGACCTGGTGCGCTGGATGGTGCAACTGGCCGCGGGCGATCTGCCACCCCTCGACGAGTTGAGCGCCGAGTTGCAACCCAGCGGTCACGCAATCCAGGCACGGCTGTACGCCGAGGATCCGGGCAAGGACTTTCAACCGAGCCCGGGCTTGCTGACCCAGGTCGACTTCCCGGCGGCCGACGGTCGGCACCTGCGCATCGACACCTGGGTCGACGCCGGTTGCGAGATCCCGCCGTACTTCGATCCGATGATCGCCAAGCTGATCGCCTGGGCACCGAGCCGCGAACAGGCGCGTATGCAATTGCATAAAGCCCTGGGCGACAGCCACCTGTATGGGGTCGAGAGTAACCGCGACTACCTGCGGCAGATTCTGCTCGACGCGCCCTTCGCCAGCGGCCAGCCATGGACCCGCTGCCTGGAACAGTTGGTCTACCACGCCGACACCTTCGAAGTGCTCAGCGGTGGCACCCAGACCACCGTGCAGGACTACCCCGGGCGCCTCGGCTACTGGGCCGTGGGCGTGCCACCTTCGGGGCCGATGGACAGCCGCGCGTTGCGCCTGGGCAACCGGTTGCTCGGCAACGCCGCCGATTGCGCCGGGCTGGAAATCACCATGAACGGTCCGCTGCTGCGCTTCAACGGCGCGGCCGTGGTGGCGGTGACCGGCAGCGATATTGCCGTGACCCTGGACGGCGTGGTGCAGCCCCTCAATACCGCGCTGTCGATTCCCGCCGGCGCAACCCTGAGCCTCGGCGTGGTGCACGGACATGGCGCGCGGGCCTATCTGTGCGTGCGTGGCGGCATTCAGGTAGCGGATTACCTGGGCAGCAAAAGCACCTTCACTTTGGGCCAGTTCGGCGGCCATGGCGGTCGCGCATTGCGTGCGGGGGATGTGCTGCATCTGCCGCCGCTGAGTGACGCTGCCGCGGGCGCCACTGTGCCGGTGCAAGCCTTGGCGCAACTGGGCGAACGACGCATCATCCGGGTGATCTACGGCCCCCATGGCGCGCCGGAATACTTCACCGGCGCCTATATCGAACAGTTCTTCGCCACGGCCTGGGAGGTGCATTTCAATTCCAGCCGTACCGGCGTGCGCCTGATCGGGCCCAAGCCTGAATGGGCGCGTAGCGATGGCGGCGAGGCCGGACTGCATCCCTCGAACATCCATGACAATCCTTATGCCATCGGCGCGGTGGACTTCACCGGCGACATGCCGGTGATTCTCGGGCCGGACGGGCCGAGCCTGGGCGGCTTCGTGTGCCCGGTGACGGTGATCGAGGCGGATTTGTGGCAACTGGGGCAGTTGAAGGCCGGGGACAAGATCGAGTTCGTGCCGGTGGATGTGGCGACCGCGCGGGCGTTCAATGCCGAGCTGAATGCAATACTGCAGCTAGAAGCTTCGCAGGCAAGCCTCGCTCCCACAGGCAGCACACCTCCCCTGTGGGAGCAGAGCTTGCTCGCGAAGGGGCCATCCGCCACAGCGCAAAACCTGATCTCCCCCATCGTTCTCGACCTCGGCGCCAACGACACCCGCCTGGTCGCGCGTCTGGCCGGCGATACCCACCTGCTGCTGGAAATCGGCGCCGCCGAACTCGACCTGGTGCTGCGCTTCCGCGGTCACGCGCTGATGCAGGCACTGGAAGCCAAGGCGCTGGCCGGGGTCATCGACCTCACCCCAGGCATCCGCTCCCTGCAGATCCACTACCAGCCCGAACAACTGCCGTTGTCGCAGTTGCTCGCGCTGATCGCCGGTGAATGGGACGCCGTCTGTGCCGCCCGCGACCTGCAGGTACCGTCGCGCATCGTCCATCTGCCGCTGTCCTGGGACGACCCGGCCTGCCAACTGGCCATCGACAAGTACATGACCACGGTGCGCAAGGACGCCCCCTGGTGCCCGAGCAACCTGGAGTTCATCCGCCGCATCAACGATCTGCCCGACCTCGATCACGTGCAGCGTACGGTGTTCGACGCCAGCTATCTGGTGATGGGCCTGGGCGACGTCTACCTCGGTGCGCCGGTGGCTACCCCGCTGGATCCGCGCCATCGGCTGGTGACCACCAAATACAACCCGGCGCGCACCTGGACCGCGGAAAACTCCGTGGGCATCGGCGGCGCCTACCTGTGCGTATATGGCATGGAAGGCCCCGGCGGTTATCAGTTCGTCGGGCGCACGCTGCAGATGTGGAACCGCTATCGCCAGGTCGAAGCTTTCGAGGGCAAACCGTGGCTGCTGCGTTTTTTCGATCAGATCCGCTTCTACCCGGTGAGCGCCGATGAACTGCTGCGGATTCGCCGTGACTTCCCGCTCGGGCGCTTCGACCTGAACATCGAACACAGCCAGCTCAACCTGGCCGATTACCAGGGCTTTCTCGAACGCAATGCCGACAGCATCGGCGCCTTCCGAGCGCATCAACAGCACGCCTTCAATGCCGAGCGCGAGCGTTGGATAGCCAGCGGCCAGGCGCATTTCGACAGCACCGAGGCGGTGGCGCAGATCACTGATGAGGCGCCATTGGAGGCTGGCCAGCTCAGCGTCGACAGCCCGATCGCCGGCAACCTGTGGCAGGTGCAGGTCGCCGTGGGCGAGCGCGTCGAAGCCGGTGCGCCGTTGGTGGTGCTTGAGTCGATGAAGATGGAAATCCCGGTGCTGGCGCCCTGCGCTGGCGTGGTCCGCGATATCCGCGTGCATCCCGGCTCGGCGATTCGTGCCGGGCAACGGGTGGTGGTGCTGGAGACCGACTGATCCCTGTAAGCGCGGCTGCGTCCGCGAAGAGGTTAGCTGCACCAACGAGACACTTTTGGCTGATCGCTGAATTGACTGGCCTCTTCGCGGGCAAGCCTTGCTCCCACAGGTGTACGACCGTGGAACTGAGGCAAGCCTTGCTCCCACAGGTGTACGACTGTGGAACTGAGGTCAGCCTTGCTCCCACAGGTGTACGACTGTGGAACTGAGGTAAGCCTTGCTCCCACAGGTGTACGACTGTGGAACTGAGGTAAGCCTTGCTCTCACAGGTGTACGACTGTGGAACTGAGGTAAGCCTTGCTCTCACAGCTGTACGACCGTGGAACTGCTTGCACTGTGGGAGCAGAGCTTGCTCGCGAAGAGGTCCGCAAGATCGCCAACCCAATTCCTATCAGGAGAATTGTTCATGACCACCCCGAACCTGCAACTCGACAACCTGCGCGCCGCCTACCGCGCCGGCACCTGCACGCCGCGTCAGCTCATCCTGCAACTGCGGGAAAAAGCGGCGGCCCTGAACCCCGAGTACCACCTGTTCATCCACCTGCTCAGCGAGGCCGAGCTCGAACCCTACCTAACCGCCCTCGAACAGCGCAGCCTCGACGAACTGCCGCTGTACGGCATTCCCTTCGCCCTCAAGGACAACATCGACCTGGCCGGCATCCCCACCACCGCAGCCTGCCCGGCGTTCGCCTTCACCCCGGCCCGCTCGGCGACCATCGTTGAACAGCTGATCGCCCTCGGTGCCATTCCGCTGGGCAAGACCAACCTCGACCAGTTCGCCACCGGCCTCAACGGCACCCGCTCGCCCTACGGCGCCTGCATCAACAGCGTGCTCAAGGACTACCCCAGCGGCGGCTCCAGCGCCGGTTCGCCGCTGGCGGTGGCACTGGGCGTCGCCAGTTTCGCCCTGGGCACCGACACCGCAGGCTCCGGCCGCGTGCCGGCAGCGCTCAACAACCTGGTCGGACTCAAGGCCACCAAGGGCCTGATCTCCACCGCTGGCGTGCTGCCCGCGTGCCGCACGCTCGATTGCGTGACCACCTTCACCGCCACCTGCCGCGAAGCCAGCCAACTGCTGGCGCTGACCGGCGGCCTCGACCCGCGCGATGAATACAGCCGCGCCAACCCGCTGTGGAACGACGCCTCGGCATTCGGCAGCCTGCGCCCGTTTCGCTTCGGCGTGCCCAGCCAGCTGGAGTTTTTCGGCTGCAACGAAGGCCCGGCCCTGTTCGCCGATGCTGTGGCGCGCTTGCAGGCAATCGGTGGTGAAGCGGTGCCGTTCGACCTGGCGCCCTTCCTCGAAGTCGCCCGCCTGCTGTACGAAGGCCCTTGGGTAGCGGAGCGCTACAGCGTGGTCGGCGAGCTGATCGAAACCCAGCCCGAAGCGGTGCTGCCGGTGATCCGCGACGTCCTCGCCAAAGCGCCGAGCGTGACCGGCGTGCAGACCTTCCGCGCGCAGTACCGCCTGCAGGTGCTCAAGGCGCAATGCGACCAGATCCTCGCCGGCCTGGACTGCATGCTCACCCCCACCATCGGCCGCCCCGTGACCCTAGCCGAGCTGGCCGAGGAACCGCTGCTGCGCAATTCCGAACTGGGCTACTACACCAACTTCATGAACCTGCTGGATTACGCCGCCGTCGCGGTGCCGACCGCCTTCATGGCCAACGGGCTGCCCTGGGGCGTGACCCTGTTTGGTCGCGCCTTCACCGATCAATACCTGCTCAGCGTGGCCAGCGCCTTGCACGGTGGCGAGCAGGTTCCAGGCACCCCGGCACGCGGCGACAAAGCCCGCCTGGTGGTCTGCGGCGCGCACCTGGATGGGCTGGCCCTCAACTGGCAGCTCAAGCGTCGCGGCGCACGCCTGCTGGAAACCACCCACAGCTCGGCCGATTACCGTTTGTATGCGCTGGCCGGCGGCCCACCGCTGCGCCCGGGCATGTTGCGCGTCGCCGAGGGCGGGGTAGCCATCGAGGTGGAAGTCTGGGAGTTGCCGAGCAGCGAGCTGGGCTCGTTCCTGACCGGGATACCGGCGCCGCTGGGCCTGGGCAAAGTACAACTGGCCGATGGACGATGGGAGAGTGGATTTATCTGCGAGCCTTATGGCCTGGAGGGCGCAGAGGATATCAGCCACCTCGGCGGCTGGCGCGCGTGGTTGGCCAGCCGCTGACAGCCAACCCATTCACCGCGATCGCCGATCCGCTGACACCCGATCCCTGTAGCGAGGGGGCTTGCCCCCGATGAGGGGTGTCAGCCACCTGATGGGTCACTGACCCACCTCGATCGGGGGCAAGCCCCCTCGCTACATTGATCGGTGCAGGCGCATAATGCGCGCCAGTCCCGTCAGATATCCCATGATGAGCGAACCCTCCCTCTGTCCCGCCTGCGGCGCCCGCAACGATTGCTCCCAGGCCGATCCCGCCACCGCCGACCAGCCCTGCTGGTGTTTCAGCGTGAGCATCGATCCGGCCATCCTCGACGCCCTGCCCGACGAACTGCGCAACCAGGCCTGTCTGTGCCCGCGCTGTGCCAAGGTCGATGCCCGGCTCAAGGCAAGCGCCGCGACAATCCGCTAACATAGCCGCCCCTCTTCAGCCGTTTTGCCCCTATGCGCGTCGACCGCTTCCTCAGCAATCTGCCCCGCTTCAACCGTCAGCAAGTGCGCCTGCTGCTGGTTCAGGGGCGCGTGCAGGTCGACGGCGAAACAGCGCGCGACAGCCATCACCCGGTCAGCGAATTCAGTCAGGTGACGGTCGATGGCGAGGTGCTGCAAGCGGGTCGCCCGCCGCGCTACTTCATGCTGCACAAACCCATGGGCTGCGTCAGCGCCACCAGCGATCCGCAACACCCCACGGTGCTCGACCTCCTCGACGAGCCGGACAAACAGCGGCTGCACATCGCCGGACGGCTGGACTTCAACACCTCCGGCCTGCTGCTCATCACCGACGACGGCCAGTGGTCGCGACGCCTGACCCAACCCGGCAGCAAGCTGCCCAAGGTCTATCAGGTCGAGACCGAACAACCGATCGGCGAGCACTATGCCGAGACCTTCAGCAAGGGCATCTACTTCGCCTTCGAAGACCTCACCACTCTGCCCGCGCAACTGACCCTGGTTGGTAGCCATAGCGCTCGCCTGACATTGATCGAAGGCCGCTACCATCAGGTCAAGCGCATGTTCGGTTTTTTCCAGAACAAGGTGGTGCGCCTGCACCGCGAGCGCATCGGCGAAATCGTCCTCGATCCGCAGTTGGCACCCGGCCAGTACCGACCACTGACAGCTGAAGAGATTCAGCCACTCCGCGGTCACGACCGCTCGGCCGAAACTGCCTGAGTGGGGTCTGGACGGCACTTGCGGGTTCCAGGTTTCACTGCTTGAATCCAAGTGCCGGTCCTGATGTGACCCGGCAGTCGCTTGCGCAGTCTCAGCAAATTTTTTGCCGCTCATCGCCGCCTAGACGCGCGCGAGCACGGCATGCCCGCCTATAACAACAGCCGTCGACCTTCCCTCGGATCGACAAGGGCCCTCTTCCAGGCATATGCCTACCTGTCATAAACAACGTGCACGCTGGTTGCGCGAATACTCGTTATTGTTTGCCAGGAGTCATCGACATGAGGCCAGAAATCGCTGTGCTGGATTTACAGGGTCAGTATCGGGTTTACACGGAGTTCTATCGCGCAGAGGCCGCCGCCAAGACCATCATCCTGGTGAACGGCTCATTGGCCACGACTGCATCCTTCGCCCAGACCGTTCGCAATCTTCATCCCCAGTTCAATGTGGTGCTATTCGATCAGCCTTACGCCGGCAAGTCCAAGGCGCACAACGCCAACGCGCGCTCGCTGACCAAAGAGGACGAAGGCCATATTCTGCTCGAACTCATCGACCACTTCGCCGCCGAGCAAGTCATGTCCTTCAGTTGGGGTGGCGCTTGCGCGCTGCTGGCCCTGTCGCAACGGCCCCGTACGCTGGAACGCGCGGTCATCAGTTCGTTCTCGCCGATCATCAACGAGCACATGAACGACTACCTGACCCGCGGCA
Organism: Pseudomonas sp. GW821-FHT01A09; assembly: GCF_058986725.1. NCBI lineage: Bacteria > Pseudomonadati > Pseudomonadota > Gammaproteobacteria > Pseudomonadales > Pseudomonadaceae > Pseudomonas > Pseudomonas sp. GW821-FHT01A09. The sequence continues at coordinate 75,575 of NZ_JBYSWB010000016.1, read as the reverse complement.
TCGAGTACCTGGGCGCCTGCGAGCGCTATAAGGTGGGCGACCTGATCAACGAAACCATCGGCAAGCATCTGCCCTCGCTGTTCAAACGCTTCAACTACAAGCACGTCAGCACCCTGGCCGAGCACGAATACGCGCAGATGCACTTCCACGTCAGCGAGGTGCTGCAAAGCAATCTGGGGGGCGCGCTGGAAGCGGCGACCAACATCAATGTGCCGGTGCTGTTCATGAATGGCGAATGGGACGAATACACCACTCCACTCGATGCTCGCCTGTTCGGCGCTCACATCCCGCAGAGCCATTTCGTGACCATCCAAAGCGCCGGGCACTTCCTCGATATGGAACACAAGGCCGCATGTCGCGACAGTCGCCAGGCGCTGATCGATTTCCTCAGCAACACGCCCGCCGAGAAACGCGTGCGCTTTCATCCACGTCCGGCGCAGGATCAACATGCCTTTGCCATCTGACGATCGATCGCGCCTGTAGCGCTGCTGCCTTGCTGTGGGGGGCGGTGCTACAGGGGTGATCTGACTGAATGCGCAGGAAAAGCTTCAAATCGGGGAAGAGTTCTGGTACAAAGTCAGCCGCATCAGCGGGTGTCGTGACAGACAGCGCTCCAGCTTCCCGGATCGACTCAGGGCTTGCATTGGACTACCGCTTTTGCAGCAGTGATGCGGGTATAGTTTAGTGGCAAAACGAAAGCTTCCCAAGCTTTAGTTGAGGGTTCGATTCCCTCTACCCGCTCCAATCTCCTCTGCAATAAATATCCACATCCCCCCCTTTCCAGCGCACCGAGCTCGTTTACGTGAGCGCCTGTTCAATACGGCAAGAGTTATCTGTACACCGAAACCGACGAGATGGACCTGACGTACTTCGTTGATTACCAATGCGCCGTGATCAACCGTGCCATCGGTACGTTCAAGGCGACCTACGAAAAAACCCTGCAGGGCATGCAAGCGTTCAAAGCCTTTCTGTATCAATCAGGGCTGTACACCCAACTGAACGACAAGCAAAAGACAATTCTGCAAGTGGCGCAAAGTAGCCGGGGCGAAAAATTCACCGCCACGACCGTGAAGGATAATCTGGGCTGTTCCTATAACACGGCCGCCGCCGTGCTGAATGGCTTGGTGGAGCACGGACTATTCCAGAAACGCAAGAGTGGCCGGGAGTGGAACTACTCCATGATTGCGGCGCAAAAACTCATCATGGACTGGGATATCTAGTCCAACCACCGACGCCCGAGCAGGCTATCTTGAACAATCGTGACCTTTGATCTCCATTCCTGTCGCGAGGGGGCTCGCCCCCGAAAATTCCCTGCCAGCGCCACTGTCAACTGTCCCTCCACAGCTTTTGCGGTATTCAGCCGGGGTAATGCCCACGTGCTTCACGAATGCCCGGCGCAAGGTGTCGGCGTTGGCGAAACCGCATTTGGCGGCGACCTGCTTGGGCGCATCGGTGCCGGCCTCGAGCAGGGCGCGGGCGGCGGCAATGCGGCTTTGCTCGACCCAGGCGGCCGGGGTCATGCCCACTTCGGCATGAAACAGCCGGGCAAAGTGCCGAGGGCTCAGCCCCGCATGGGCGGCCAGTGCCTCGATCGACAGCTCAAGTTGCGGATTGGCGGCCACCCAGCGCTGCACCTCCTGCAATACCGAGCGCCCGGCCGGTCGCGCTTCGCCTTTGCGGCTGAATTGCAGCTGACCACCGGGACGCTTGAAGAACATCACCAGTTGCGCGGCGACCCGCATGGCCACTTCCCGGCCAAGGTCTTCCTCGACCAGCGCCAGCGCCAGGTCGAGCCCTGCGGTCACCCCGGCGGCCGTGCGCAGCTTGCCGTCGCGGACGTAGAGCGCGTCCTCTTCGATGATCACCTGCGGGTATTGACGCTGCAGCTCGGTCACCGACGCCCAGTGGGTCGTCACCCGCCGCCCTTGCAGCAGGCCGCTGGCGGCCAGGGCAAAGGCACCGGTGCACACCGAACCGAAGCGGCGCACTTGCTGGCTGGTGGCGTGGATCCACGCCACCAGCGGCGGGCTCAGGCGGATGCTCGCGGCGTGCGGCGCACCGGCCACCAGCAGGGTGTCGATCACCGGCCCCGCCTCGCCGGCGACCCGATCCGCCAGCAGCCGCGCCCCGGAGGAACTGCGGATCGGCCCCGCTTCACAGGCGATGATTTGCAGGTGGTAAGCCTCGCGCCCCGCCTCGATGTTGGCCTGGGCGAACACGTCCAGCGGGCCGGAGATGTCGAGCAGTTGCACGCCCGGCAAGGCGAGCATGGCGATGGTTCTGGACATGGAAAAGGCATCCCACGGGGCGGCGTGTTTATACGGAAAATGGCAGTATATGACGCATTACGTCGATTGAGGACAGATCATTTGCCGCTGACAATGGACGCACATTCGCTTCACGGAGCAAGACCATGAGTTTGAACATCGACGGCATCAAGATCCCCGACAGCCAGTTGGCCCGGGAAATCACCGAGCAGGTCCGCGACACCGCTTCGCCGCTGCTTTTCCACCACTCCAGCCGGGTATTCTATTTTGCCGCCCTGGCCGGCCAGCAACGCGGCCTGCGCTTCGACCCAGAGCTGCTGTACTGCGGGTGCATGTTCCACGACATAGGCCTGACCCATCAGCACAGCAGCGCCTGCGAACGCTTCGAGGTCGATGGCGCCAATGCCGCGCGGGATTTCCTCCAGGGCCGCGGCATCGCTCAGCAGGACATCGACACGGTGTGGACCTCCATCGCCCTGCACACCACCCCCGGCATTCCCCAGCACATGCACCCGGTGGTGGCCCTGGTGACCGCTGGCGTGGAGATGGACGTGCTGGGCCTGACCTACCCGCAGTACAGCGACGCCCAGCGTGACGCCATAGTACGGGCCCATCCGCGCGGCGAGCACTTCAAGGAGGACATCATTCAAGCCTTCTACGACGGCATCAAGCACAAGCCGGGCAGCACCTTCGGCAACGTCAAGGCCGATGTCATCGCGGACAAGGACCCGTCCTTCCAGCCGGGCAATTTCTGCAGTGTGATTCGCGGTTCGGCCTGGATCGGTTGAGGTCAGGCCGTCGCCTCTTGCGCCGGGCCCCGCGCCTGTCGGTGGCCGCCGGGAAAGCCATGTTCGCGGGCGGCCGCGGCGATCGCCAGGCTGGCCAGGATCAACGCCAGTGCCGCCCAGGCAAAGGCGTCCACACCGAACTGGTCCAGCAGCACGCCGCCGAGCACACCGCCGCCGGCGATGGCGCCGTTCCACACCACCACGTTCAGCGACAAGGCCACGTCTGCGCCATCACCGGCGCTGTCGGCCAGGGCGGTCTGCAGCAAGGTCGCCGCACCTCCAAAGCTGATTCCCCAGACGAATACGCCGGCGTAGGCGACTACGGCCGATTGGGCGAACAGACCGAACAGCAGCGTGGTGGCCGCGAACGCCACCAGGCTGAGCAACACAGCGCTGCGCAGATGACGGTCCACCAGGCGACCGGTCATCGCGATGCCCAGCAACGCCGCCAGCCCGAACACCAGCAGCACCGCATCGACCCGATCACCCAGGCCCGCCGGCGTGACGAAGGGCGCGACATAGGTGTACAGCAGGTTGTGGGCGAGCATCCAGGTCATCACCACCGCCAGCACCGGGCGCACCCCTGGCGTGCGCAACACTGGCCGCAAGCGAATGCGCGCGCTGGCCGCCTGCCCGGGATAATCGGGCACCCTGACCAGCACCCAGACGATCAGGATCAAGGTAAGCCCGGACATCACCGCGAACGCCGCGCGCCAGCCCAGCAGGTTGCCCAGCCAGGTTCCCAGCGGCACGCCTAACGACAAGGCGATGGGCGTGCCGACCATGGCCACCGCCAGCGCCCGCCCCTGCAAGGACGGCTCGACCATACGTCGCGCATAGCCAGCCACCAGGCTCCAGGCCAGCCCTGCCGACACCCCGGCGAAAAACCGCGCGATCAGCATCACGCTGTAACTGGGCGACCAGGCGGTGATCGAGTTGAACAGCAGGAAGCCGAAGATGGCCAGCAGCAGGACGTTGCGGCGGCGCCATCCTTGAGTAGCGATCGTCAGCGGAATAGCCGCCAGCAGCGAGCCAAGGGCGTAGACCGTGACACTCTGCCCCGCCAGCGACGGCGAAACCTGCAGGCCCTCGCCCATCGCCGGTAACAAGCCGGCCGGCAAGGTTTCGGTGACGATGCAGGTAAACCCGGTCATCGCCAACGCCAACAGGGCCCCCATCGGTAACTTGCCGGTGTCGTGTTCGTGTCGCGCCATGTCCCACCCCTCATTTATATAACGATCGATACAAATGTAAATCGGCGTGGTGATGATGGTCAATGACTTTTGTATCGATTAGTATTTAAGTCTTGCAGAGGAGAAATGCACATGGCCACGATGGGACGCCCGCGCACCTTCGACCGCGATACGGCAATCACCCAAGCCATGCACCTGTTCTGGGAGCATGGCTACGACTCCACCTCGCTCAGTCAACTCAAGAGCCACATCGGTGGCGGCATCTCGGCGCCGAGCTTCTATGCGGCGTTCGGCTCCAAACAGGCGTTGTTCAAGGAAGTCATGACGCGCTACCTGGCGACCCACGGGCGCGTGACCGAGAGCCTGTTCGACACCCGGTTGCCGCCGCGTCAGGCCATCGAACTGGCGCTGCGCCGATCCGCACGTATGCAGAGCGAGTCTGACCATCCCAAGGGCTGCCTGGTGGCCTTGGGTACCCTGAGCAGTTGTTCGCCCGAAAGCGCCCTGATCAGCGCCCCGCTGGCCCATGCCCGCGCGCAAAACCGCGCGGGGATGGCTGCGTGTATCGAACGCGCCATCGCCTCGGGTGAATTGCCCGCCAGTACCAGACCGAAAGTGCTGGCGGCGGTGTTCGACAGCTTCTTGCTAGGCTTGACCACGCTGGCCAGGGATGGGGTCGAATATGAGGTGCTGGATGGCGCGGTGACGCAGGTGATGGGGGTGTGGGAGAGGAGTGAGTAAGGTTATTACTTAAAATCATATTAACTTATGAAAAAAATGAATTTCAAACCATAACAAAATCGCTGTAGATTATAAAAATATCGAATTACAGCGATTTCGCTTCTAAGCAAACACCCCGGCGCGCCCTACCGCACCTGCGAAATGCGCCCCCTGCATCCCACACTGATCCAGTGTCTGCCACCGCACCAGCGGACCGGACTCGCCCTATTTCGCTCGCCAACGAGCCCACCGGAGAGATCCCATGCGCAGACTGCTGACCACGGCCGCCACCTTGCTAGCCGCCACCCTGAGTTTCACCCTGCAGGCCGAGACCCTGGTCGTCGGTGATCAAAGCTATAACACCCGCACCGTGATGGAAGCCGCCGGGGTGCTCAAGGACCTGCCTTATACCCTGGACTGGAAGCAATTCACTGCGGGCTCGCCAGTGGCCGAGGCGCTGAACGCCGGCAGCCTCGATGTCGGCATGCTCGGTGATGCGCCACCGTTGTTTCTCGGTGCGCTGGGGGCGCCAATCAAGGTGGTGGGCATCAGCCAGCAGAATCTGGACGGCATCGCCATCCTGGTGCCCAAGGATTCGCCGATCAAGACGCTGGCCGATTTGAAGGGCAAGCGCGCAGCCATCTGGAAAGGCTCCTGGAGCCAGCAGTTGCTGCTGACGGCGCTGGCCAAGGCCGGCATTCCCAAGGAATCGGTGCAGTTGAATTACCTCAGCGCCCTGGATGCTTCCCACGCGCTGGATGGCGGTTCGGTGGACGTGATCGCCACCTGGGAACCCTATGTCACCCAACAGGAGCGCCAAGGCGCCCGCGTCATCGCCACGGCCAAGGGGCTGATCCCGGCGCAGACCTTCCTCGTCGCCACCGACAAGGCCATCGCCAGCAAGCGCAGCGCCATCGCCGACTTCCTCACCCGCTTGCGCGTCGCCCGCGAATGGGCTGCCGCCGATCCCGCACACACCAAAGCCTACGCCACCGCCTGGGCCGACCTGACCCACGCCGATGTCAACATCGCGCAAAGCTGGTTCGCCCGCGCCGCCACCAACCTGCGCCCGATCGACGCCAAGGCCATCGCCCAGGCGCAACAGACCGTGGATTTCTTCGGTGAGGTCGGGCTGGTCAAGCCGTACCCGGCGGCGCGCTTGTTCGATGACTCGTTCAGCGCCGCGATCGAGGCCGGTGCGAAGCCTTCGGCAACACAGGCGGCTCGCTAGTTGGTCCCAGCAATATCCGCTTCCTGACAAAGGCATCCTTGCCCATGACTTTTCTGGCGCAGCCCATCTAAACTGGACGACTTTCCACCTGCCCAGGGAAGACAAGCCAATGGCAAGGTTCGACCTATACGTCAGCGATAACATCGATGCCACGCTCGTGGATATTGCGCGGCGCTACCGCATCAGCAAAGAGGAAGCGATACGCCGTGCCTTCGCACTGCTTTCAGTCGCTGATGACGCACTTCGAGATGGCCGTCCGATGGGGATAGTGAAAGCGGACGCACAGACCGTATTGCAGGCAGTTTGCGAGGTGCGTGTCCTATGACGGAAAAAGTAGATATACGACCGTCAATGGGCGCCGACATAGGTTTCTATTTCCCCAGTTCCGTCTCCGGGAAGCAGCCCTGGATCCGACCTCAGAGGCCAACATCCATGACCTTGCGCAATATATCGCTCGCAACCATCACTCTGCTCGCCTGCACCACCATCCAAGCCGCCACCCCGCAAGCCTGGGCCGCCCACGACCAGGCCCTGCTCGGCAAATGCCTGCAAGCCAGCCAACTCAAGAACCCCCACGCCGCCGGCAGCCCGGCACTGTTCGATGACAGCATCGGCTACACCGCCCTGCTGATCCAAGGCACCTACCCGCAAAAGTTCATGAACAACCGCAGCGGCATGGAGCTGTGCCTGTTCCAGCGCGCCACGCAAAAAGCGCTGGTTACCGAGTGGGATGGGGCCATCGCCGCGCCCAAGGCGAAACGTCCTTGAGCGACGCTCAGCGGCGCCGCGACGCGCGCATCGCTACCGCGCCCAGCAAGGTTTCCAGCTCCTGCCAGGGCTGATCTTCACGCCGCGCCCGGCACCCGGGGCGATGGACGAAACTGACCTCGGGCTGATTGGCGGACTGCGATGCCTGACATTGCGCGCACACCAGCTGACCGCTCTGCAGTGACCAGCGAAACGTCCAACTGGCCAAACGATCGCGCGGGCTCATGCTGTCGCCCAACGCGGCGGCAATCTCGTCGGTCACGCTGTTGCTGGTCATGGAGCGCCTCCCCGGGGATGTCTCTGGTATGGCGCTATCTTGGCAGCCCGGCGCAAAAACGAAATCATTCATGAGGGGCCTAGCACGGCCATTCGAATGCACATTTCGGCCAAGGCCCCTGCAGTCAGGTGAATTGCTGGCGATATTGCGTCGGCGTGCGCCCCAGCCGCTCGCTGAACAACACGCGCATGTGCCTGACGCTGCCGAAACCGCTCTTGTAGGCCACCGTCTTAAGCGGCAGTTCGGTGCTCTCCAGCAAGCTGCGCGCCCTGTCGATCCGCGCGCTCTGCACGAACTCCATGGGGGTCATCTCCACCTCACGGGTGAATACCCGCGCAAAGTGCCGGCTGCTCATGGCCGCGAGACCAGCCAGGCGCTCAATGGTCAGCTCCTGTTCGAGATTGTCCAGGATGAAATGCTGCACCCGCGTGATCGGCGATTCCTGAGTCGCCACCGCCGCCACCAGCGGGCTGAACTGCGCCTGCCCGCCTTGCCGACGCATGATCACCAGCAGCACCTTGGCCACATCCAGCGCGACCTTGCGACCATGGTCTTCGGCGACGATCGACAACGCCATATCGATACCCGCCGTCACGCCCCCCGACGTGATCAACTGGCGATCGTGGATATAGATCTGATCGGTGCCCACCAACGCCTTGGGAAACGCCTTGAGCAGCCGTTCGGTGTAATGCCAGTGGGTGGTGACCCGATGGCCATCCAGCAGGCCGGCATGGCCGAGAATGAACGCCCCGGTGCAGATCGAACCATAGCGCCGGGCCTTGTGCGCGGCGCTTTGAAGCCACGCGGTGACGCCATCATGCCGAGTGTTATAGGCGCCCGGGCCGCCGGGCACCAACAGCAGATCATAGGCGCCATCGGCGTCGGCAAGACTCAGGTCGGGCTGAACCTTGATGCCGTTGGACGCACGAGTCATGCCTTCATCGGGGCCCATGGTGATGATTTCATAGCGCTGACCCGGATCGAGATAACGATTGGCGATGGAGAACACTTCCAGCGGCCCCGCCATGTCCAGCAGCAGAAAATCGGGATACAGCAGCATGGCCACCGTCTTCATCGCACGCTCTCCTGCAAGGCCACATTGTGGGCCAGGCATTCACGCAGGAACTCCACCAACACCTGCACCGCACGCGAGCTTTGCCGATGCTGCGGGTACACCGCCGACAGCTGCAGCGCCTCCGTGGCGTAGGCGTCCAGCACCCTGACCAGGCGGCCATCGGCCACGGCGTCACCGACAATGAACAACGGTAGATAGGTGATCCCCAGGCCGGCGATCGCCGCATCCTTGAGCACCTCGCCATTGTTGGCGCGAATACGTCCACTGACCGCCTGCACCAGCGGTTTGCCCTTGCTCTGAAACTGCCATTGCACCTGGCGGCTGTGGCCATAGGGCAGGCATTGATGGTCGGCGAGATCTTCGGGGCTGCGAGGCTCGCCGTGTTCGGCCAGATAGGCCGGGCTGCAGCAGTACACCCGCGGGATCGAGGCGATGCGTCGGGCAATCAGGGAGGAGTCCTCGAGCACACCGATGCGCAACACCACGTCATAGCCCTCGCCCAGCAGATCCACCGGACGATCGCTGAGGTCGACCTCCACCGAGACCTGCGGATATCGCTGCAGAAACTCCGGCAAGATGCAGCCCAGATGAGCCACCGCGAACGACAGCGGCGCGCTCAGGCGGATCTTGCCGCGCGGCTCGGCGTTCTGTCCTGCGATGCCCTGCTCGACCTGCTCGACCTCGCCCAGCAGGCGCACCGCCGACTCGTAATAGCTCTGGCCGGGAGGCGTGACATCCAGGCGCCGGGTCGAGCGGTTGAGCAGGCGGGTACCCAGTCGGCCCTCCAACTGCATCAGGCGCCGACTGACGTATTGCTTGGACAGCCCCAGTTGATCGGCCGCCGCGGTGAAACTCCCGGATTCCATGACCTGTACGAACAGGCGCATGTCTTCAAACGCATTCATTGTCTCGCCTCGGTAGACAGTCAGGCTCGTTATAGCCGATTTTCGTGTAGTGGACTGCAGATTAATATCGCAACCCTGCAAGGTTTGCGATGCGGCGGCTGGCCCTTTCGCGGGCAAGCCTCGCTCCCACAGATGCCAATCCGTACACCTGTGGGAGCCATGTCCTGCTCTTACAGATGCCAATCCGTACACCTGTTGGAACTGCCCTGATCTTAAAGTTGCCGATCCGTATACCTGTTGGAGCCAAGCTTGCTTGCGAAGAGGCCATCAAGCCCGGCCCAACCTTTAGCCAATGGCGTAATGCCTGGCGTCCTCCTACCCTCTACCCTGCCCTTCTGCGGATAACGCCATGACGACGCTTGTGTTCAATCATCTCCTGCTGTGGAGCGCGCTGGTGCTGCTGCTGGACCTGCTGGTCTGGCAACTGGCCCCCGTGCGGCATCCGATCGCCAAGGTGGGCATACGCCTGGGCCTGTTCCTGCTGTACAGCTGGATGATCATCGGTGGCGGCGTCAGCCCGTTGCTCGCGCCGCCCTGGCCGGACGACACGCTGCTGCAGATGTGCGCCACGGCGCTGGCGATCTTCTGGTGGCTGTATCTGGCGCGGGTGCTGACCGAACTGCTCGGCCTGCTGCTCACCCACCGCATTGGCCACAGCGGCCGCCTGCTGCAGGACGTGATCGGCGCGCTGGTGTTTCTCATCGCCATCGTCGCCGCCGCCGGTTATGTCATGCAGCTGCCGGTCAAGGGCCTGCTGGCCACCTCCGGCGCCATGGCGATCATCGTCGGCCTGGCGCTGCAAAGTACCTTGAGCGACGTGTTTTCGGGCATCGTGCTGAACACCACCAAGCCCTATCAGGTCGACGACTCGATCAGCATCGACGGCGTCGAAGGCAAGGTCCTGGACATCAACTGGCGCGCCACCTACCTGCTGACCATCGACGGCAGCACCGCCGTGGTGCCCAACTCGGTCGCGGCCAAGGCCAAGATCATCAACCTCAGCCGCCCCAGCAGCCTGCACGGCGTGTCCATCAGTGTGCAACTGCCCAACCACGTGCGCCCGCGGCGCGTGCTCGATGCCCTTGAGCGCAGCCTGCGCGGTACTAGCCTGCTGCTGACCAATCCGCCGCCCAAGGCCCTGGTCAAGGCGTCTGGCGAAACCGTTACCGAGTACGTGGCCAGCGGCTTTATCGCTGACCTGGCCAAGCGCGGCGAGGTCCGCAATCAACTGTTCGACCTTGCCCATCGGCATCTGGAGGCCGCCGGCATCAGCCGCCTGGCCGAGGGGATGGCGCCAGTGCAGGGGGTGACGCGGGCGCGGGAGCTGCTCGACGAGGTGAAGATCTTCCAGGGGCTGAACGTCGACGCCAGGGACCAACTGGCAGCGGCCATGGTCGCCAGGGAGTTCGCTGCGGGTCAGCGGATTCTCGAGATCGACGAAGTGGCCCAGTTCCTGATGATCATCGGCACCGGCGTCGTCGCGGCCGAAGTCGTCGATGGCGAAGGGTTCATGGAAGTCGGGCGCATGGGCCCCGGGGAGATCATGGGCGAGCAAGGAATCATGGGTGACACGCCGTCGCAGGCGCGCTTCACCGCGTTGACGTCGACCATGGTGTACCGGATCGACAAGACGCTGACGCAACACTGCGTCGAGCAAAGCGCTGCAGTGGGCAAGGCGCTGAACAAGTTGCAGGCGGTCAGGCAGCAGACCAGTCATGCGTTGCTGCTGCACAAGCCGGTGGCCATCAGAAAAGGCGGATTCTTGAGTTGGTTGCAGAAGCGGTGAAGCGGCGGCAAAGCTGAAAATTCCTGAAATGGCGGGCTGAATCGGAGCTGTGGCGAGGGGGCTTGCTCCCGATACGGGGTGTCAGCCACATCTTTGGCGCTGACACACCCTGTCGGGGGCAAGCCCCCTCGCTACAGGCCAAGCATTACTTGGCGGTATTGGCCGAGTAGCTGTTCATCAGGTTGCGATAGTTCGGCAGGCGGTTGGACAACAGGTTGCCCAAGCCTTCGATGTCATTGCGCCAGTCGCGTTGCAGCTCGCAGGCTACCGCGAACCAGTTCAGCAATTGCGCGCCGGCAGCGCTCATGCGTGCCCAGGCAGCCTGCTGCACGGTTTCGTTGAAGGTACCGGAAGCATCGGTCACCACGAACACGTCAAAGCCTTCAGCCAATGCCGACAAGGTCGGGAATGCCACACACACGTCAGTCACCACGCCAGCGATGATCAGTTGTTTCTTGCCGGTCGCCTTGACCGCAGCAACGAAGTCATCGTTGTCCCAGGCGTTGATCTGGCCAGGGCGCGGGATGTACGGCGCGTCCGGGAACATCTCCTTGAGCTCTGGGACCATCGGCCCGTTGGGGCCTTTTTCGAAGCTGGTGGTCAGGATGGTCGGCAAGCCGAAGAACTTCGCGCAATCGGCCAGCGCCAGCACGTTGTTCTTGAATTCGTTGGGCGAGAAATCCTGCACCAGCGAGATCAGGCCAGCCTGGTGGTCGACCAGCAGAACCACGGCGTCGTCTTTGTTCAAGCGGTTGTAACGGGGGGCGTTGCTCATTGTGCAATCCTCGAAGGTTACGGGTCAGGTGTAGCGAGGGGGCTTGCCCCCGAAAAGTTTTACGGCCAGCAACAGGCCAGGGTCGCCCATCGGGGGCAAGCCCCCTCGGCGAACAAGGCGACCAGGCCATCAGAACGCGAAGCAGGAACAGCCGAAGGCACCCCAGAAGCCCTGGAAGTCGCTCACCGGAACGCTCGACTGCCGCGCTCGCTCGTGGCTGTGGGAATGCACGGCGCAGGGGCCGCTGCACTGGTGCACCTGGGCCTGCAGTGGCGAGGTCGGGCGCCAGTGGCCCGGTACGCGCACCACCGGCGACCAGTCAGGCAGCACCGGCAGGCGCGGCGGATCGAGGTCGCCGAACTCCGCGTCGGCATGCACCACCTTGCCGCCCACCACGGTCAGCACCGACTCGATCCACTTGATGGCTTCTTCCTCGACGCTGAAGAAGTCCGCCGACAGGGCCACCACATCGGCCAGTTGCCCGACCTTGATCTGGCCCTTCTTGCCCTGCTCGGACGAGAACCAGGCGCTGCCATGGGTGAACAGTTCCAGAGCGGTGTCCCGCGACAGGCCTTCCGGATACAGCTCCAGGCCGCCAACGGTACGGCCACTGACCATCCAGTACAGCGAGGTCCAGGGGTTGTAGCTCGACACCCGCGTGGCGTCGGTACCGGCGCCGACCGGCACGCCTTCGGCCAGCATGCGCTTGATCGGTGGCGTGGCTTGCGCCGCACGCGCGCCGTAACGATCGACGAAATATTCGCCCTGGAAGGCCATGCGGTCCTGGATCGCGATGCCGCCGTTCAAGGCCCGCACACGCTCGATGTTCTTTGGCGAAATGGTCTCGGCATGGTCGAAGAACCACGGCAGGCCATTGAAGGGGATATCGCGGTCGACCTTCTCGAACACATCCAGCATGCGCGAGATCGATTCGTCGTAGGTGGCGTGCAGGCGGAACGGCCAGCGGTGCTCGACCAGGTGGCGCACCACCGGCTCCAGCTCCTGTTCCATGGTCTGCGGCAGGTCCGGGCGCGGCTCGAGGAAGTCCTCGAAGTCGGCCGCCGAGAACACCAGCATTTCGCCGGCGCCGTTATGGCGCAAAAAGTCATCGCCCTGGTGCAGGGTGACGCTGCCGGTCCAGTTCTTGAAGTCCTGCAGCTCGGCCTTGGGCTTCTGGGTGAACAGGTTATAGGCGATGCGGATGGTCAGTTGCTCGGCCTTGGCCAGCTCCTCGATCACCGCGTAGTCATCCGGATAGTTCTGGAAACCACCGCCGGCGTCGATCACGCTGGTCAGCCCCAGGCGGTTGAGCTCGCGCATGAACTGACGAGTCGAGTTGACCTGGTACTCCAATGGCAGGGTCGGGCCCTTGGCCAGGGTCGAGTACAGAATCATGGCGTTGGGGCGTGCAACCAGCATGCCGGTCGGGTCACCGTTGGCGTCACGCTGGATCTCGCCACCCGGCGGATTGGGCGTGTCGCGGGTATAACCGGCCACACGCAAGGCGGCACGGTTGAGCAAGGCGCGGTCATACAGGTGCAGCACGAACACCGGCGTGTCGGGTGCGGCCTGGTTGAGTTCGGCCAGGGTGGGCATGCGTTTCTCGGCGAACTGGAATTCGTTCCAGCCACCGACCACGCGTACCCACTGTGGCGTCGGCGTGCGATCGGCCTGTTCCTTGAGCATGCGCATGGCATCGGCCAGCGACGGCACACCTTCCCAGCGCAGCTCGAGGTTGTAGTTCAGGCCGCCACGAATCAGGTGCAGGTGCGAGTCGTTGAGGCCGGGGATCACGGTGCGGCCCTTGAGGTCGATCACCTGGGTGCCGGTGCCACGCAGGGCCATGGCCTCGGCATCATTGCCGACCGCGACGAAGCGACCGGCGCTGATGGCGACCGCGGTCGCGCGGGGTTTTGCACGGTCGACGGTGTGGAACTTGCCATTGAATAGAATCAGATCGGCGTTCATTGCGGGTCCTTTTCTGCAGAGGAAGAAGCGTTGAGCCAGGGCGCGAACAGGCGCGTGGCAGCCGGCATCAACAGGTACACCACCAACAGCACGATGGTGATGGTGACGAGAAAGGTGCTGACGAAGTAGCTGCCGAAAAAGCTGTTGAGGCGAAACACCGGGCCCCAAATGAAGGGCAGCAACAGGGTCTGCGGCAGAATGACGAGCAGGCTCACCACGGCCTGCTTCCACCGCGGGGGCGGCGCAGTGCCGGGCTCGCTGGGCGGGGTGAACCAGAATTCGCCAGCGTCGCCGATTTCAGTCACGTCACCGTCGGCCAGCATGTGCTCGGCCTCCTTGAGCAACGCCAGGCGCTGCGGCGAATCGAGCCATTGCTGCACCTGCGCGGTGGAGCAGAAGCGCAGCACGCTGGTGAAGGTGCGCAGACCGGCGCTGGTGCCCGGCATGACGTCGACGCCCAGATGGCCGGGGAAGGTCCGCGCAGTGCTGACGATCCGCCGCAGCCAGGCCTCGTAGGCCTGCTCGGTGCCTGCCTTGACCCGGTGCTTGACCACCAGTGTGACCAACTCGTCGGCATTGCCCTGCAATGCGGGTTCGACGATGGATGAATTCGGCATGTACGGTGACTCCTTGAACTGGATTCGCAAGAGCACGGCGCCGCACCCTCGCGACCCGGCCAACGGCTAGGGTTCAGGCGTAGCGCAGACGCCCGGGCAAGCTCGAACGCAGCGACAGTTGCCCCGGACCGGCCAGCAGAATCGCGCTGAACAGAATCAACAGCAGCCAGGCGAACTGGCCCTGGTCCAGTGTCCAGTCGGGATGCACCACGCCCACTGCAATGAGCAGCACGCACAGCACCGGCAAGCAGGCCAGGCGCGTCAGCACGCCGGCGATGATCAACAGCGGACAGGCGACCTCGGCGAAAATGGCCAGGCTCAACGTCACGGCAGAACCCAAGTGGAAAGGGTCTTCGATCAACTGCAACTGCTGAGAGAAATTCAGCAACTTGGGCAGGCCGTGCACGCACAGCAGAAACAGTGCAGCGCTGACGCGCAGCCACAACAACCCGAGCTCCTTGGCAGGGTCATCAAATTCAATGGGCTGCAGATTGCCGGCACTCATAGTGTTCGTCCCTGGGGCACGCGGCCCGCCTTCGGGCCATGGTCGATGCGAGTCATCATGAATCAGCCAGGCACGCACGGCTTGCATGAGCGTGCTGCCTTTGGAACGGTCGTGCTGCCTGGTATTTTTCGCCGCGCTGACTGGCCCCTTCGCGGGCAAGCCTTGCTCCCACAAAGCAGGCAGGCCCTGAGTCCAGCACCTGTGGCAGCACAGTTGCTGGCGAGGAGGCCCAAGTCTCGCATCTGTGGGAGCACAGCTTGCTGGCGAAGAGGCCGGCATGGCTGGCCCATAACGTCCAGGCCAGTTACCCCGGCAACGGCGCCGACATGAATTGGGCAATATGCCCACGCAACCAGCGCTCGGCCGGATCGTTATCGTGTACCCCGCTCCAGGCCATCGACAGCTCCGCCGGCACGATCGGAAACGGCGGCTCCTCGGCGCGCAACACGCCATCGTCCACCAGCGCGCAGGCGGCGTAATCCGGTACGGTGGCGATCAAGTCGGTGCCCTTGAGCAGCGCGCGCAGGCCGTTGAACTGCGGCACCCCAAGCACCACCCGACGCGAGCGGCCGACCTTGGCCAGATCCAGGTCGATATTGCCGCTCAGGTCACCCGAGAACGACACCATCGCGTGTGGCCGCTCGCAGTACTCATCCAGTGTCAGCGGCCCGGGCCGTGAATCGCCGCGCAACACCTTGCAGCCGATGTCGCGCATCTTGCGGCGCTTGGCGTTGGCCGGCAGGTCGGTGGTGTAGCTCACGCCCACGGATATTTCCCCCGAGGCGAGCAAGGTCGGCATCAGCAGGTAATTGGCCCGGCGCACGACGATGACGATGCCCGGCGCCTCCTCGCGCAGGGTGTTGAGCAACGGCGGGAACAGGCCGAATTCGGCGTCGTCCGACAGGCCGATGCGGAACACGCTGCAACTGCTGGCCGGGTCGAAGTCCTTGGCGCGGCTGACGGCGCCCGAGATGGTATCCAGGGCCGGCTGCAGCTCTTCGAGAATGGCCAGCGCCCGTGGAGTCGGGTCCATGCTGCGGCCATTGCGGATAAGCAACGGGTCGTCGAACAGATCGCGCAGGCGACCGAGGGCGGCGCTGACCGCGGGCTGGCCCATGAAGTGCTTTTCGGCCACGCGGGTCAGGTTGCGCTCGAACATCAGCGCTTCGAAGATCACCAGCAGATTCATGTCTACGTGGCGCAGGTCATTACGGTTCATGGCAAGGCTCCAGGCGTCGTCCTTGGCGAGGGAGCGGCCTCATCCGAGGGGCGGGCAGATGTCTGCAGCGAGTCAAGCACGGGGCCGGCGATTGCGCCTTGAACAAATGTGCTTTTTTCAGCCCGGGCCATGCCGATCCCTGCGGATGTTACCCACAGGGCCAACTACGTCCCGGCCAGCCAACAACGCCACATCAGGCACTGCGAGCCGCTGCCGCACGACGCCAGGTAAAAGGCGTGGTGCCGATGCTGCGGGTGAACACGCGGGTGAAGTGCGACTGATCGGCGAAGCCGCATTCCAGGCTGATCTGCGAAATCGACGCCGGGCTGTCGGCCAGCAAGGCGCGGGCCTTGTCCAGACGCGCCTGCAGGAACCAGTCGCGCGGCGCCATGCCGGTGGTTTTCTTGAAGGCTCGGGAAAAGTGGCTGCGCGACAGCGAACACTGGCTCGCGACTTCCGCGATCGAGAGGCCGTGGGCCATGTGTTCGAGCATCGTCTGCTTGGCGAGCCGCTCCTGCCAGGGTGACAACGCCACCCGCTGGTGGGAGGCCTCGCCGCAGTCGCCGGCATAGCGGTCGAGCAGGTGACTGCACAGGGCCCGGGAGGTGGTGTACAGCACCTCCTGCTGGGCATGATTGGCTTGCGCCAGTGCGGTGGCCAGGGCCTGCACCAGTTGCAGGGCGACAGAGTCCAGCGCGGCCGGGGCGGCAAGGGTCAACGTGTTCATGGGTGACGTTCCTTTGCGAAGACAGGTCAACGACGCCAGTCTCCCCCACCGCCGGGCGCCTTGTACTTTGGCAAAGGTTAAACGTTCTGAAATCTGTGCTGGCAGGGCTCGCCTCTTCGCGGGCAGGCCCTGCTCACACAGCGCATGCCGATCCTGAGCGCACCCGCTGGGAGCAAGGCTTGTGCGCGAAACTGCCGATCCACCCGGCGCGCCTCGCGAGGCAGCCTTCAGAAGGATTCAGGCTCGGCTAAAGTACTTTGTCGCGCCATGCGCTTAGGTTTGATCTTCAACTCAATCCACCGCTGCAGGAGTCAGAGATGCCTTACGTCACTACCGCCGATGGTACCGAAATCCATTACAAGGACTGGGGCAGCGGCCGGCCCATCGTGCTCTGTCACGGCTGGCCGCTGAACGCCGACATGTGGGACTACCAGATGAACTTCCTCGCCGCCAACGGCTTTCGTGTGATCGCCCACGACCGCCGCGGCTTCGGTCGTTCGAGCCAGCCCTGGAGCGGCTACGACTACGACACCTTCGCCGACGACCTGCAGACCCTGCTGACCGAACTGGACGTCAAGGATGCCGTGCTGGTGGGCTTTTCCATGGGCGGCGGCGAAGTGGCCCGCTACCTCACACGCCACGGCACCGCGCGCGTATCCAAGGCCGTGCTGCTGAGCGCGGTGACTCCGCTGATGATTCGCCGCGACGATCACCCCGAGGGCATGGACCCGGCGATCTTCGATGGCATCCGCGCCGGCTTGCTCAATGACCGCGCAGGTTTCCTCGACGCCTTCGGTCCGATCTTCACCGGCAGCGACCAGCCTGGCTCCAAGGTCGGCAAGCCGATGCTCGACTGGACCCAGTTCCTGGCCCTGCAAGCCGGCATCAAAGGCACCTATGACTGCATCGAAGCCTTCTCCGAAACCGACTTCCGTCCTGACCTCAAGGCCATCGACATCCCCACGCTGGTGATCCATGGCGACGGCGATGCCGTGGTGAATTTCGATGTGACCGGCAAGGCGGCGGCCGAACTGGTCCGCGGCGCCGAACTCAAGGTCTACCCCGGCGCGCCCCATGCGACCTACTTCACCCACAAGGACGAGCTGAACCAGGACCTGCTGGCCTTCGCCAGCCAATAGGAACCGGCACTGTCGGCAGCCGGTACTGCCGACAGTGCGCTTAGCAGGCGATCGGTGGACCTGTCAGCACGGCAAGGTAAACACGAAAATCGTCTGCCCCTGCCGCCCTTGCAGCATGTGCAAGGTCCCGCCCTGAGCGTTCATGATCGACCGGCAGATCGCCAGTCCCATGCCCATGCCGCTGCTCTTGGTAGTAAAGAACGCGTTGAAGATCTGCTCCTGGTTCTCCTGGCTGATGCCGGTACCGGTGTCTTCGATGGTCACCACCAGTTGATCCGGGCACGGCAGGCTGGACCCGATGGTCAACCAGCGCTGCTGCGCCGATACCCCGGCCATGGCATCGCAGGCATTGACGATCAGGTTGTAGACCACCTGCTGCATCTGCACGCCATCGGCCATGACCTGACGATCACCCGCGTCCAGCCGTGCCTTGACGGTGATGCCCTGCTGCTCGATTTCCACGGCGGTGAGCAGCAATACATGGCGGATCACCTCGTCGATCGACAGCAACCGCCGGTTGGAGGCTTTCTGCCGCGCCAGCGCCTGCAAGGCGTGGATGATATCCGCCGCGCGCTTGCCATCCTTGGTGATGTCGCGCAGCCCCTCGAGGGCTTCCTGAACCTCCGGTTGCGCGCGCTGCAACCAGCGCACACTGGCGCTGGCGTTGGACACGATCGACACCAGCGGCTGGTTGATTTCATGGGCGATGGACGCCGCCAGTTCGCCCAGTACCGTGGAATGGCTGACCTGGGCCAACTCGGCCCGAGCCATCTGCAACGAGGCCTCGGTCTCGCGCCGCCGGCTGTTTTCTTCCAGCAGCTCGCCATACAGCCGCGAGGTCTCGAGGGAGATCGCCGCCTGCGCCGCCAGCAGCTCGATCATCGCCACTCGCGCGTGGGTGAACACGCCGGCCGCCAAGGAATTGTCCAGATAGAGCACCCCAATCACTTCGCCCTGCTTGAGCAACGGCAGGCACAGCACCGAGCCGCCGCAATGGTCGAGAAAGTACGGGTCGGCGGCAAAGCTGTCGTCGCGCTCGGCACGCTCCAGCGCGACCGTCTGGCCGGTACGCATGACCCGGTAGAGGATCGACAGCGGCAGATGCCCTTGCACCGCGCTGCGCGCCAGCGTCACCTCGACCCCGGTGCCGGCGCTGCGCCCGCTGGCGACGATCCACGGCTCGCCATCGCGCACCAGCATCAACAGGCCCCGGCGCGCACCGGCATGCACCAGGGTGTTGGCGACCAGGGTTTCCACCAACCGCTCGAACACGATTTCCCGGGACAAGGCCTGCGACGCCTTGGTCACCGAGACCAGATCCAGGTACTGCTGGCCGCGCAACAGGTCGACGGATGCACGGGAATCCGGCGTGCGACTCTGCAGATACAGATGGGCGCTTTCGAGGCGCTTGACCTGACTCGCCGCGCCCCAGCGCTGCCAGTTGTCGCGGGCATTGACCCGGTGGGCCCGCGCCGCCGTGCTCAGGCCCAGCGCGGCATTGCACTGCGCCGCCACCTCATGGGCCAGCGCTTGCAGGTGCACGAAGCCGGCACCCGCCGCCTGGGCCACGGCTGACTCCAACAGACCCAAGGCGCGCAGGCCGTCGCCACGCAGACTGGCAACCTGGGCATCGACCAGCAAAAAGCGATCGCGAAAACTTTGCGGGTTCAGATGCGCCCAACGCTGCAACAGGCGCAAGTGCGGGGCGATGGCCTGCAAGGTCGGCTCGAGTCCCTCTGCTCCAGCGCACAGCTGCGCATGGTTGAGTGCGCTGTACAGGGCCAGGTCGGCCAAGGGCACGTGGCCCGGTACGCTCCAGCTGGCGCTTTGCGCCTGGGCGAAATAGCCCCGCGCCTTGAGGTGTTCGCCCGCGAAGTACGCGTGCATGCCCTTGACCAGCCACAGCCAGAAATGTGCGGGGGTCATGCTGCTGGTTTGCACCCGCGCCTCCAGCGCCTCGATCTCGTCCGCCAGAGCAGGCCGCTGGGCGTCGGCAATCATCCCCTCGCGCAACGCACGCAGCCACCAACCCAGCAGGTCCAGCAGCAACTGGCTGTCGCGAAAATCCAGCTGGCCAGCCAGCGCGCGACCGCGTTCGAGCTGCGCCTGTACCTGCGCCAGCGGTGCGCCCATGAACAGCTGCGTGGCCGCCGCCTGATGGCTGGCGTAGCAGCCCAGGCCAGGGCGTCCTTGCGCACGGCTGGCATTGAAGGCCCGCTCGCTGCATTCCAGAGCGAAGCTGGGGGCGCGCAGCCACAGGCTGATGCGCCCCAGCGCCAGGTCGGTGGACGCCTGCGCGGCGGCGTAGACCGGCTGCCCCGCCAGCCGCGCCGCCAGGTCGGTGAACCGCAGCCCGTCCTCCGGCGCATCGAAGCGTTCGGCCAGTACCACGCCGAACCACGACAGGCCGCGCACACCCGAGGTGCAGACGCCATGGCGCAAGGTCATTTCGACCATCCGGCAACTAAGCAGAAACATCATGTCGCGATCGCTGAACGAGACCGGTATCAGCATCGCCGCCATCAGGTCGAGCGCGGCCTTGATGAACCCGTTGTCCAGCGCAAAGTGATCGATGAACGAGAAGATCGACCGCTCGCCCTGGGCCTGGCGCAGCTGCTGGTAGGGCCCTTGCAGATCGACCATCAACTGCGGTGTCGGAAAGTCGATGCCGAACAGCGTCAAGCCGCCAAGACCGGTCTGCAACGCGGCGGCGTAATCGCCCGCCAGCGACAAGGCCTCGATCTTGAGCACGTACAGCGCCGATACCTGCGCCAGCGACGAGACCCGCTCCAGCAACTGGTCGATGCAGGCATGGGCGTTGGCGTAGTCGCAGGTATGCACCAGGCATTGCGCATGCAGGTAATCGACGGCATGGCTCTGGGCAGGGTTGTCACTCCAGCGCTGCAGGCCGCCCAGCTCCCTGGCCAAGCGCAGGTATTGCAAGGCGAAGGGCAGCGCGGCGGTTTCCCGGGCGCGCTCGGCGGCGCTCAGCAATGCGTCGATGAACTGTGGCCTTTCGTGCTCCATCAACGCGTCGTGGGCCGACTGCTGGATGTGCAGGGCGATACGGAACAGATCGCCCTGCACCCGCTGCGCCGGCAGCGTCTTGAGCAGCAAGCGCGCCAGGCGCGTGTGCTCGGCGGCGCGACGTTCAGGGGCGATCAATTGATAGGCGGCTTCGCGCACCCGGTCGTGGCTGAAGGTCAGGCCCTGGCGATCCTCGATCAACAGCCCGGCCTCGACGGCGGGCGCCAGAGTGCGCTGGATCTTGAGCAGGCTCAATTCGCTGATGCGGGCGATGTCGCTGCTGTCGGCGCGATTGCCGACCATCGCCAGCAGGCCCAGCAGATACTGGGTGCGGCGCGGGAAACGACCGATACGGGCGACCATCAGATCGACGACATTGTCGGCCACGGGGAAACGCGCGAGGCCGCCGGCGTCCCATTGCCAGCCCTCGCCCGCGGGATCGGGCCAGAGCAGTCGCTCTTCGAGCAAGGTGCGCAACAGCTGGTGAACGAAGAACGGGTTGCCAGCGCTCTTGTCGTGAATGACGACGCTCAAGGGCGCCAGTTGTGGCGCATTCCAGCCCAGCAAGGCACAGACCATGTCATGCAGCGCCGCCGGGCTCAGGGGGCTCAGGTGCAACTCGGTGAGGTGCGCCGGCCGCGCCCTGGCGGCTTCGACAAAACCGTAGAACGCCTGGGTCGGCTCGCTGCAGACTTCGCGGTACGCAGCGATCAGCAGCAAATGTGGGAGCGGCGCTTCGATCAACGAACGCATGAAGCCCAGGGTGTCATGATCGAGCCATTGCACGTCGTCGAAAAACAGCACCAATGGCGTGTCGACCCGAGCGAAGGCGCCCATGAAGGTGCGCAGCACGTCGTCGAAACGGTGACGGGCGCCGTGAGCGGCGGCTTCGGTGAGTGCCGGCATGGGGCCAGTGATCAGTTGCAGCTCTGGCACCAACGGCGCTACCAGCGCGCCATCGGCGCCCAGTGCTTCACGCAAACGCGCGCCCCATTGATCGAGCACCAGCGGCGGCTCGCCCAGCACGCGCAAGGCCAGCGACCGCAGGGCCAGGGACAGCGATGCATAGGGGGTGGTCTTGCTGGACTGGTCGAACTTGCCGGTCGCGAACAGTACGCGGCCAATGATCAGGTCCTGATGCAGTTGCCGCACCAGGGCACTTTTACCGGAGCCGGTCTGGCCACTGAGCAGGACCATCTCGCCCTGCCCGCTGGCCATGCAACGCGCCAGCGCCCCATGCAACTGCGCCAGCTCGCGCTCGCGCCCCACCAGCACCGCCACCGGCAGGTCCAGCCCGCGAGGGCCCTTGCCGCCCGGTTCGAAGCGGCGGATATGCTGGAACTCGCTCCACTGCACCAGGCACAGGCGCAGGTCATCGGCCAGGTCGCCCGCACTGGCGTAGCGAGCGGCCGGTTCCTTGGCCAGCAGCTTGAGTACCACACGCCGCAAGGGTGGCGGCACGCTGGCGCGCAGCTGCTCGATGGGCGGCGGTGGCTGGGTCAGATGCTGATGCAGCGACTCCACAGGGTCATTGCCTTCGAAGGGCAAGCGGCCGGTCAGCAGCTCGTAGAAACTTGCCCCCAGGGCGTACAGGTCACTGCGCTCATCGGCCTGCTGCTGCAGGCGCCCAGCCTGCTCGGGGGGCATATAGGCGAAGCTGCCCGAGATAGCCTCCCCGGTATCGACAGGGGCGGCATGCCGGTAGCGACTGAGCGCGAACGCAGTGAGGCGAACCACGCCGTCGCTGCCCTCGATCAGGTTGCAAGGCTTGATATCGTGGTGCAGCAGTCCGGCGGCGTGGGCGCTGGCCAGCGCTTGCGCGGCGCCAATGGCCAGGCGCAGGAAGCGGGTGATCGACAGCCGCTCGCCAAGCACCTCGTGCAGGCCGGTACCGGCGGTTTCATCGAGCACCATGAACGGCCCGTCCACCGTACTGATCAGGGCCACCGGGACGATCGCCCAGGCCGGATCCAGATACTGGCGAAAGCCGTACTCATGCTGGATGCGCCGGAATACCTGCTCGGACGGCGTTGCCGCAGGCCGCACGATCAACCAGTCGCGTACCGAAATCGGCGAACGCACGCGGTAGCGCGCCACCTCGCCGTCCACCAGCAGCAAGGTCCACGACAAGTGCTGCAGCCAGTGGTCGTTGAAACCGCCGACATCACGCCGGATCGATGCCAGGCCGGCAGCGCGCGCCGCGGCTTCACCCAAGGGGGTGGAGGGTATGGTCACTCAGCCGGCCTCGACCAGCCGCGCAATGGCCGCCAGCAGCACTTCTTCGGAAAACGGCTTGCGCAGGAAGCACGCGGCACCGCCCTGCAACGCGGCATCGATGGACTCTTCATCGTTGTGCGCCGACATGCAGATCACCCCGATCGCCTTGTGCGCCGCGTTCAGGCGCTTTTGCACTTCGAGCCCCTGCATGCCCTGCATGCGCAGGTCGAGCAGCACGCAGGCCGACTCGTCGACCGCCGTGGACGCCAGAAAGGCTTCACCCGAGGCGAAGGACAAGGTCGCGAAGCCCGCCGACTTGAGCAGGTTGGCCAGGCTTTTGCGCACTGAGGCATCGTCGTCGACGATACAGACTTGAATCATAGCGGGATCTTCACGGCAGCAAAGGTGATCGCGGGCTGATGGCGGGCGCCGCACAACCTGGGCATCAGATGACATTGGGCCGCTGCAGGGCGGCGTCGAAACCGATCAACTCACACATCTGCACCAGCTCGATGAGCGTGGCGGCGTGCATTTTGGTCATGATGTGTTTCTTGTGGACCTTGGTGGTGACTTCCCGCGTGCCCAACTCATGGGCGATCTGCTTGTTGATACGCCCGGTGATCAACAGCGCCATGACTTGCCGCTCACGCGGGGTGAGGGTTTCGAAGCGCCGACGGATCTCGCGGGTGCGGACGGTCAGCGCATAAGTGCGGCGCGCGTAGGCCAGGGCGTTATCGACGGCCTCGAGCAATTGCCCCTCGTCGAAGGGCTTGGTGAGGAACTCCTGGGCCCCGGCCTTGATGGCCTTGACCGACATGGGGATGGTGCCGTAACCGGTCATGAAGATGATCGGCATCTCGCAGCCACGTCGACGCAATTCCTGCTGCAGATCGAAACCGCTGCTGGCCTGCAGGTTGACGTCGAGCACCAGGCACGCCAACTGCTCGGCGTAGGGTTCCTGAAGAAAATCCTCGGCGCAGGCGAAGGCTTTCGACGCGACACCGGCCGAGCGCAGCAAGCGCACCAGCGCCGAGCGCACCGAGCTTTCATCGTCGACGATATAGACCAGCGCATCCATGCTGTTCAAAGGCGTGTTCACTGTGGCTCCCGGGCCCTGCCACCAGGGTCCGGCGGGCTCTTGTGCTGCGGGGAGTGGCACAGCGCTGGGCTGGCCACGGCTTTCGTCGAGCATGTCCTGCAAGCCCAGGCGTTCGAGCAGAGCGATCAACAAGTGATCGCGGCCAGTGGCCTCTGTCGCCGGCAGCGCCGCATTGACGGGCGGCCGTTCGGCCGCGGCAGGCGCCGATGGCGGCTCGTCGTCGAGCAGCAACCGATAGCCGCGCCCGGGGACCGTCTTGATCAAGTCCCGACCGCCCCCCAGCACTTTGCGCAACATCGAAATGTGCACCTGCAGGTTGTTTTCCTCGACCACCGAGTGCGGCCACACCCTCGCCAGCAGTTCATCCTTGCTGACCAGCCGTCCTCTGGCATTGATCAGCAATTCGAGAATATCGAAGGCGCGGCTGCCCAGTTTGATCGGCTGGGAACCGGCGAACAGCTCGCGCCGTTCCAGTGACACGGTCACCTGTGCGATGCGGATCATGGGCATCTCGCAAAATAAAGAGGGGTGAGAACGGCCCGCCCCGCGCCGACAACATCGATTGATGTGGCAGGTTAGAGCGCTGAACGCACGGCCGCAATTATCCCTGTAGATACCTTGGGAAGGCTGAACGCGTCACTGTCAACCTTGGGGAGACAGTGAGACCGGTTCGATCTACTTATTGGTAATCACGCAAAGCATTAATCTTCTTCCAACGCGACGCAAAACCACTTGCCGTCGAACCTGCGAAACGCTTCGGCCGCCCGCAAACCCAATCTGGAGATGATCATGCTGACCCTTCGTAAAGCTTCTGAACGCGGCCTTGCCAACCACGGTTGGTTGAAATCCTTCCACACCTTTTCCTTCGGTCATTACCGTAATCCCCGCGAGCAGGGTTTTTCCGACCTGCTGGTGATCAACGATGACCGGGTCATCGCTGGCAAGGGCTTCGGCCAACACCCGCACCGCGACATGGAGATCTTTTCCTACGTGCTGGAAGGTGCCTTGGAGCACAAGGACACCCTGGGCACCGGCTCGGTGATCCGCCCCGGCGACGTACAACTGATGAGTGCCGGCTCTGGCGTGGCGCATAGCGAGTACAACCATTCGCAGACCGAGGGGGTGCACTTTCTGCAAATCTGGATCGTGCCCAACGAAGCCGGCGCCGAGCCGCGCTATCAGCAGGAACACTTCAGCGCCGAGCAGAAACGTGGCCGTCTGCAACTGATCATTTCACCGGACGGCGCCAACGGCTCGCTGACCGTTCGTCAGCAGGCACGCGTCTATGCGGGGCTGTTCAATGGCGAAGAGCAGGCTACGCTCGATCTTGAGCCCGGTCGTTATGCCTACGTGCACGTGGCCTGCGGCAGCATCGAGCTCAATGGTGAGCGGCTCGACGAAGGCGATGGCGTGCGCGTGCGCGAAGAAACCGCGCTGCATCTGGCGCGGGGCATCGATGCCGAAGTACTGGTGTTCGATCTTCGCCCACAGGAACTGCCTCGGATGCCGTGATCACGTATGCCGTCATTCAAGTCCATCGGTGCGATGCCGATGGACTTTTTTGTGGCTGTTGCAAACAAATAGAACTACCGCACTGACTGCCTGGTCATTCTTCAATAACATTTGTCGACTCTCTTG
The DNA here is from genome assembly GCF_058986725.1 of Pseudomonas sp. GW821-FHT01A09. Lineage (NCBI taxonomy): Bacteria > Pseudomonadati > Pseudomonadota > Gammaproteobacteria > Pseudomonadales > Pseudomonadaceae > Pseudomonas > Pseudomonas sp. GW821-FHT01A09. The sequence goes on along the minus strand of NZ_JBYSWB010000016.1, from coordinate 49,634 downwards.
AGATGTGACCCATGACGGAAAAGCACATAGTCCCGGCGGTTATGGACAAGCTCTATGAAAATCAGTTCGCTCTGGCAGCGGCCATCGAAGAACTGGCGCTCTGGGTCGAAGTGCGCGGCGAGGATACAGCCGTCGCAGACAATATACGTGGCGCTCTGGAGACACTGGATCGCAATGCCGAGCAGATCGGCAAGATGATCCATCAGCTCAAGGAGCTACCGGCCACACCGTGACCGAGCCCTGCGCACCCAGCGCCAGACTCTTCGCCTGAAGAGTCTGCGTGTGCGCCATTGCCCATGGTAAAGTCGCGCCTCGCCCACTGCCGAGCCCGACGAACCCGCCCATGGATCAGCAAGATTTCGACGCCCTTCTGCCTCAGTGGCATAGCCTGCCCCTCGCCAACGCATGTACCGGCCTGCTTCTGGGGAACGGTGGCAGCCGCGCGATATGGCGCAACTTCGGCTATGACTCGCTGTTCGAACGGGCGCAGAAAGTGCGCAATCGGCCGTTGGGGCAGTCCGATCTGGCGCTGTTCAAACACCTGAACACCGAGAACTTCGAACGCGTGCTCAGCAGTTTGAATACCACGGTACGCATCAACGCGGCGCTGGCCATCAGTTCGACCGCGCCGCTCAATCGCTATTACGCGATCAAGGAAGCGCTGATCCATGCCATGCGCAGCGTGCATATTCCGTGGCAACTGGTCAGCACCAAGACTCTCGCCCATCTGAATCAGGCACTGCGCCAGTACTCGACCGTCTATTCGAGCAATTACGACCTGCTCTGCCATTGGGCCATGCTGCACTCGCCGCAAGGGTTCGACGACTGGATGGGCGCCGAGGGCGAGTTCGATCCGCAGGCGGGTCAATCCGGCACCACACGCTTGCTGTACCTGCACGGCGGGCTGCACCTGATCAAGCATGCCGACGGCAGCACGCGGCGACGGAGCGCGGTCGACAGCGCTCTGCTTGACGGCTTTGCCATCAACACGCCCGGGGACGTTCCGCTGTTCGTCGCCGAGGGCCCGAGTCGCGACAAGCTGGCGAGCATTCGTGACTCGGCCTACCTGAGCGGATGCCTGCAACAGTTGCGGCAACACCAAGGTCCGCTCTGCCTGTTCGGACATAACCTCAACGCGCAGGATCAACACATCATCGACAGCTTGCTCAATGCCAACATCGAACGCTTGGCCATTGCCATTTTCCCGCTGAGCGATGCCTGGATCATCAGCCAGAAGCGGCATTACGCGACGCTGTTTCGCGAGTCCGCCACGGCCCTCGAATTCTTTGATGCGACATCCCATCCTCTGGGGCTGCCAGAGCTCAACGTCCCGGTGATCAAGGAAAAACCGCTCCGCCCCCGGCGTTGAAGGCCGAGTGCTAATCAACTACCTCCAAGAGCGGAGCCGGCGCGACAGGCTTGAGTGCCGCGCGGCGCAAATCGCAGTCGGCACGCGGTAGCCTGACCTCGGGGTTGGGCATGCCACTGGGTGAAAGCTCATGGGTCATTTCAAACTCCGCACGCACCGACCAGCCACAGGCCTCGGTGGTGCATTGCAGGTAAGCCACCCGCAGAAAGATATGACGGCCTTCACTGGTACGAATACGCATGCGGCTGGCGCAATGCGGACAGACCATCTTGTATGTGCTCATGGATAGCTCCGATTGATGAGTCAGTACTGCGGGGCCATATTCATGGCCCCCAAGTTTTCTTTTTCCGATGAGTCGTCTCTTGTAAGCTGTAACAAGCAAAGGCCTTTAAGCCGATTTTGCTTACAAGACTTTTCCCCGGAACCTGTAGGAATTTTCTTCAACTGTCGTAGTAAGTTTCCATCCAGTGCCTCCCTGCTCTCTCAGTCTATCCATGGACTGGAGAATTTACTCATTATGAGTAAAATTATGCTACAAAATACGGATAAGTCAAACGAGTGTATCCAAAATGAGTATTTCCAAATCGTCTGAGATCATTGTCCGGCTCAAGCAGATAACCGCCACGAATACTGACAGTGGGCTTTCCGAGCGGTTAGGGGTGAGCCCGCAGACGCTCAGCAGCTGGAAAGGCAGGGAGCGCATGCCTTACTCAGTTTGCATAGATCTGGCCGAACAGCACGGTATCAGCCTCGATTGGCTGCTGACCGGCGTCGGCCCCATGCAGCGCACGGCCGTGTTCGATGAATTGTCCTCGGAGCCAGAGCAGCGCATGCTGGCGGTCTTTCGGACGCTGACGGTGGCCGATCAACAGTTCGTTCAGCAAATGGCGCAAGAACGCCAGCGCCTGCGCGACCTCGAGCGACGCCTGGACCGGCTCTACGAGCAAAGCGCCCTGGCACCAAACGCCTGAGCAGGCGTCATGGTCGGCGATCACTTATCGCCCACACCTTCCAGCAGCAGCGCCATCCGCCCCCGCACTCGAAAAATCAAGCTACAGAGCAGCACGCTGGTGGTCGCGTGCCACACACTCACCGAAGGCTGGAACAGCAGGATTTCCAGGCTTGCCAGGCAGAGAGAGACGCCCAGCAGGCTACTGAACAGCGTGACCCGCCGCGACGGCCGTGGCGTTGTCTGCCGGCCGCACACCAGCAGCAACGCGCTCAGCAGAAACGCGCAGGCTGTGATCAGCGGCACGAGTAATCCAAGCGTCATGGCCGGCCACCTCGTAGTTTGTGAAGGATGTCGCGCAGGTCGGCGGAATGGGTCCAGTGCATGATTTTCACGCTGACCGGGATAACCAGCATCGCGCAGAAAAACGCTGCGGCGCCGTTGGACAACACCGGTAACAAAGGTTGTGCCACCGGGGTAAACAAATAGCCCACACCCGCCGACAGAGACAATGATGCCAGCCGTTGCCAGGCCTTGAGCTCCTGCTGTGTCGTGGTGACCAGCCAGCCGCCGAGCAAGGCCCCGAACAGCGCATCGCCATCGATCAACGGCACCAGCGCGGCCATGCCCAGGCCGACGTAGAGGGTCGCTAGATTGCTAGCCATGACTGCACTCCTTGACCTGTAACTGCTCCGCCAGCAACACCCGGACGCATTCGTACAGTGTTTCGCGGTACTGGCTCAACACCTTGTCCGCATTTGTCGATACCTGCTCCAGTGCCGTGAAGCCTTCGCGCCGCCACAGAAAGCGGGCGCCGGCCAGATCGCGCTCCAGCTGGATGATCGCGCTGTGCAGGGCCACCTCCAGGCGCAGGTCACTGATGATTTCATCCAGGCTCAAGGCCTGGCGCACTTCTGCGCAATGGACCGAAGGCCAGAACGGGTCATGACGCAAGCGGCAAGGCGGGACCAGTGCCGACACGTCCTCGAATAAGGTCTGCATGCTTGACGCTCACCAAACGAAGGGGGCGCCGGATGCGGCGCCGCATGCCCCTATAGTGTTGTCCGCTCGTCCCTCGGACAACGCTGCCGCCTTGTATCCGCCCAGGGTACAAATAGGTTCGATGACCCACGCAAAAACGCCAACGCCCATCGGGTGATGGGCGTTGGCGTTGGTGTGACACGGCGTCAATCGGTGCGCAGCATGCCCCGCGCCTGGGCCAGATGCCAGGCGGCACCGCGGCTGCCTACGGCGAACTTGCTACGGATATTGGCGAAATGAAAGTTGATCGTGGTTTCAGCACATCCCAGGATCAAAGCGATTTCCCAGGATGTCTTGCTTTTGCCATACCAATACAGCACCTCGCGTTCTCGAGGCGTCAGGTACACGGTGTCGCGAGGTTCGATAAGTCGAGATGCCATGAGCCTGGCCCCCTGTTGTTCAAGACCGGATCATCTTGAACAACCCGCCAGGCCACTCCCATCGGCGAGGCTTGTCAGTGCGCTGGCGACAAAACCACCGCGCCTGGCAGCAGGCCATCGGCGCGCAACAAGGATTCGAGGGACTGCGATTCGATGGCATAGAACGCCTTCAACGCCTGGATCTTTTCCAGCAGCGCCGCGACGTTCAGCGGCATCGCACGCTTGACCGCCAGGATCATCTTGTTCTTGTTGGTGTGCTCCAGCGAGATGAACTCGAAGACTTTGGTCTCGTAGCCACAGGCCTCCAGGTACAAGGCTCGCAGCGCATCGGTGACCATTTCGGCCTGCTGCCCCAGATGCAGGCCGTATTGCAGCATCGGCTTGAGCAGCCCCGGGCTCTGGATCTGCAGGCGGATCTCCTTGTGGCAGCACGGCGAGCACATGATGATCGCCGCCCCACAGCGGATGCCGGTATGGATGGCATAGTCGGTGGCGATGTCGCAGGCGTGCAGGGCGATCATCACGTCGATCTGGCTGGGCACCACGCTGCGCACGTCGCCACATTCGAACACCAGTCCGGGGTGATCCAGCCGGGCGGCGGCGCTGTTGCACAGAGTGACCATGTCCTGGCGCAACTCCACACCGGTGACCTGAGCCTCGCGCTGCAGGGTGTTGCGCAGGTAATCGTGGATCGCGAATGTCAGGTAACCCTTGCCCGAACCGAAGTCGGCCACTTTGAGCGGCGCCCCGGCGGCCAGGTTGGAGGTGCTCAAAGCGTGAGCGAACACTTCGATGAACTTGTTGATCTGCTTCCATTTGCGCGACATCGCCGGAATCAGCTCGTGCTGGGCATTGGTCACGCCCAGATCCTGCAGAAAGGGCCGCGACAGCTCCAGATAGCGTTTTTTCTCCCGATCATGCTCGGCCGAAGGCAGGGTGCGGGCCTGGGCGGCCTTGCTGCGATGGAGCATGGCCTTGCCCTTCTTGCTGAATTCCAACTGCAGCTCATCGGTCAGGGTCAGCAGGTGCGCGGTCTTGAACACCTGCGGCAACCACTCGGCTACCTGCGCCACGCCTTCGGCCAGACTCAGGTTGCGGGTGATGTCGCGGGTCTTGTAGCGATAGACGAACGACAGGCAAGGCTGCTCCTTGACCATCAGCGGCTTGACGCTGACGCGCTGCAAATCCGCCTCTGCGCCGACATGACGGGAAAACACCATCTTGATCAGGGCGTTCTGTTGCAGGCTGATGTCGAGCACCGCCATAAACTGCGCGCGCGAATCGTCGACGCTGCGGTTCTGGGCAGCGCTGTTGTTGGCAGAAGGCAAGGAAGCAGACATATACAGCAAAACCTCGGACGCCCGCGCACGGGTAAAGCCGAGTATTTTACGGCGCTGCGCGTTCGCGAGCACGGAGTAAATGCTTTGCTCCGACGTGCTGTCGCATTTCACTCGCAGCAGAATGCCGTATTCAAGGTGCCGTGTTTACGGGCCGCAAGGCCCTGCAACGCCTGCCATGATGCACCGGGGCTGGATTGCAGCCGCGCAATCGGCTAAAAGATGCCCAGCTTCGAACAATAACAACCGCTTCCCTTTTGACTTTGGCGGCGCCGTATCTTCTGCCGATACCGCTGTACGCCCCGAGAATACTCAATGAACAAGTTGTGCTTGCTGGCCCTGTGCGTGGGTCTGGCGTTTCAACCGGTCCAGGCTGCTGTCTCGACCGTTGCCGTTGCGAACCAGAACAAGGAGGCGTTCATCGACGATCTGTTGAAACGCATGACCCTGGACGAAAAGATCGGGCAACTGCGCCTGATCAGTATCGGCCCGGAGATGACCCGCGAGCAGATCGCCAAGGAAATCGCCGCCGGCCGCATCGGTGCCACCTTCAACTCGGTCAACCGACCGGACAACCGCATGATGCAGGACGCGGCAGTCAAGCACAGCCGCCTGAAAATCCCCATGTCGTTCGCCTATGACGTGATCCACGGCCAGCGAACCGTGTTCCCGATCAGCCTGGGCCTGGCGGCCAGCTGGGATATGGACGCCATCGCATTGAGCGCCCGCACCGCAGCGATCGAAGCCACTTCCGATAGCCTTGACATGACCTACGGGCCGATGGTCGATATCGCCCGCGATCCACGCTGGGGCCGCACCAGTGAAGGTTTCGGCGAGGACACCTACCTGGTGTCGCGCATCGCCAAGGTGATGGTGCAGAGCTATCAGGGCAAACGGCTCAGCGATCCCGACAGCCTGATGGCGGTGGTCAAGCACTTCGCCCTGTACGGCGCGGTCGAGGGTGGGCGTGACTACAACATCGTCGATATGAGCCCGGTGCGCATGTACAACGATTACCTGCCGCCCTACCGCGCCGCGCTCGACGCCGGTGCCGGCGGGGTCATGGTGGCGCTGAACTCGATCAACGGCGTGCCGGCCACCTCCAATACCTGGCTGATGCAGGACCTGCTGCGCAAGGACTGGGGCTTCAAGGGCCTGACCGTGAGCGACCACGGCGCCATTGCCGAGCTGATCAAGCACGGTGTCGCCCGCGATGGCGCCGATGCCGCGCAGCAGTCGATCACCGCCGGTATCGATCAAAGCATGAACGACTCGCTGTATGGCTCCGAGCTGCCAGCGCTGATCAAGTCCGGCAAGGTGCCGGAGCGCCAGCTCGACAACGCCGTGCGCGAAGTCCTCGGCGCCAAGTGGGACCTGGGCCTGTTCGCCGATCCCTACCGGCGCATCGGCAAGGCCAGCGACGACCCGGTGGACATCAATGCCGAAAGCCGCCTGCACCGCGAGCCCGCCCGCGAGGTCGCGCGCAAGAGCATGGTGCTGCTGGAAAACCGCAACCAGACGTTGCCGCTCAAGAAGCAAGGCACCATCGCTCTGGTCGGGCCGCTGGCCGACTCCCACGCCGACATGCTCGGCAGCTGGTCGGGCGCGGGTCGTTACGAGCAGACCGTGACCTTGCTGCAAGGCGTGCAGAATGCCGTCGGCGACAAGGCCAAGGTGATCTACGCACGCGGCTCCAATATCACCGACGATCAAAAGACCATCGACTTCCTCAACGGCATCACCCAGGACCGTGTCGAGGTCCAGAACGATCCGCGCTCCGACCAGCAGATGATCGCCGAAGCAGTGCAGGCCGCCCAGCAGGCCGACGTGATCGTCGCCGCGGTCGGTGAGGCGCGGCCCATGTCCCACGAATCCGCCAGCCGCACGACCCTGGAAATCCCCGAGGTTCAGCGCAATCTGATCAAGGCCCTCAAGGCCACCGGCAAGCCCCTGGTGCTGGTGCTCATGAACGGTCGGCCGCTATCCCTGGTGAACGAGCGCACCCAGGCCGATGCGATGCTGGAGACCTGGTTCAGCGGCACCGAAGGGGGCAACGCCATCGCTGACGTGCTGTTCGGCGACTACAACCCCTCGGGCAAACTGCCGATCACCTTCCCGCGCTCCGTCGGCCAGATTCCCACCTACTACAACCACATGAGCATTGGCCGCCCGGTGGTGCCGGGGCAGCCGGGCAACTACAAGTCGCAATACTTCGACGATGAAACCGGCCCGCTGTATCCGTTCGGCTACGGACTGAGCTACACCGACTTCAGCCTGTCGGACGTGACCCTGTCGGCGCAGACGCTGAAAAAGGGCGGCAAGCTCGATGCCAGCGTGACCGTCACCAATACCGGCAAGGTCGCCGGCGCCACCGTGGTGCAGCTGTACTTGCGCGACGTCACCGCCTCCATCGCCCGCCCGGTCAAGCAGCTGAAAAACTTCGAGAAGGTGCAATTGGCGCCAGGCGAACAGAAGGTCGTGCATTTCAGCATCAGTGCGGACGACCTGAAGTTCTACAACAGCCAGCTCAAGTACGTCGCCGAACCTGGGCAGTTCAACGTGCAGATCGGTCTGGATTCGCAGAACGTCAAGCAGCAGAGTTTCGAACTGATGTAAGCCGCCACGAGCCAGCGCAGGCCATCCTGCGCTTGCTCGAGCGGTCCGGCGACCTCATTACATAATTAGCTACAAATCCTCTCGCCCCCACTCCAGCGGCGGCAAAGCTCTCTACTCGGCCGCTTTCGGCATCCCCTGAAATACCTTGTAAATATGCCTGCCCGGGTCGTCGCGAGCGCCGTGCTAATTTGCGCGCCCTACAAGAAACCAACACTGGGGAATTCCATGCAGAGCTCTGCACCTGCATCTGCCGATGCGACAGCCACCCGCACCACCTCGAGCCGCCTGCGCTCGATCTTCAGCGGCTCGGTGGGCAACATGGTCGAGTGGTACGACTGGTATGTCTACGCGGCTTTTTCGTTGTACTTCGCTCAGGTGTTCTTCCCCAAGGGAGACCTCACCGCACAACTGCTCAATACCGCTGCCATCTTCGCCGTCGGCTTCCTGATGCGCCCTCTGGGCGGCTGGCTGATGGGCCTGTATGCCGACCGCAAAGGGCGCAAGGCGGCGCTGATGGCCTCGGTGCTGTTGATGTGCTTCGGCTCGCTGGTCATCGCCCTGACCCCGGGCTATGAAACCATCGGCGTCGCCGCGCCGATCCTGCTGGTGCTCGCGCGCCTGATGCAAGGGCTGTCGGTAGGTGGTGAATACGGTACCTCGGCCACCTACCTGAGCGAGATGGCCAGCAAGGAACACCGCGGGTTCTTCTCCAGCTTCCAGTACGTGACGCTGATTTCCGGGCAACTGATTGCCCTGGCGGTCCTGATCGTCCTGCAACAGACGCTCACCGAAGAGCAACTGATCAGTTGGGGCTGGCGTGTGCCCTTCGTGATCGGGGCGATGTGCGCAGTGGTCGCCCTGTACCTGCGTCGCGGCATGGAAGAGACAGAATCCTTCACCAAGACTCAACAGAGCAAAAAGAAGGAACGCACCATCGCTATCCTCATGCGCCATCCCAAGGAATTGCTCACCGTGGTCGGCCTGACCATGGGTGGTACCCTGGCGTTCTATACCTACACCACCTACATGCAAAAGTACCTGGTCAACACCGTGGGCTTCAGCAAGGGCGAGTCGACGGCCATTTCCGCCGCCACACTGTTCCTGTTCATGTGCCTGCAGCCGTTGATCGGCGCGCTGTCGGACAAGATCGGCCGGCGTCCGATCCTGATCGCGTTCGGCATCCTGGGTACGCTGTTCACGGTGCCGATCCTGACCACCCTGCACACCATCGAAACCTGGTGGGGAGCGTTCTTCCTGATCATGGCGGCGTTGATCATCGTCAGCGGTTACACCTCGATCAACGCAATAGTGAAGGCCGAGCTGTTCCCGGCCCAGATCCGCGCATTGGGCGTCGGCCTGCCTTATGCCTTGACCGTGTCGATCTTCGGCGGCACCGCCGAGCTGATCGCCCTGTGGTTCAAGCAGGCCGGGATGGAAAGCGGTTACTACTGGTACGTCACGGCCTGCATTGGCTGCTCGCTGCTGGTGTACGTGTTCATGAAGGACACCCGCGACCACTCGCGCATCGATACCGACTGATCACCCGCGCCTGAGCGTCGTCTGCCCCAATGTTGGCGTACACTGGGGCATTCGCCGCCATGAGGATCAGTCACCGTGACAGACAGCATCTACAGCTACCAACCCGCCAACGGCCACGGCCTGCCCCACGATCCCTTCAACGCCATCGTCGGCCCGCGCCCCATCGGCTGGATCTCGTCCCACAGTGCGGACGGCAAGCTCAATCTGGCGCCGTACAGCTTCTTCAACGCCTTCAACTACATTCCGCCAATCATCGGTTTCTGCAGCATCGGGCGCAAAGACAGCCTCAACAACATCGAAGCCACCGGCGAATTCGTCTGGAACCTCGCGACGCGGCCGCTGGCCGAGGCAATGAACCAGAGCTGTGCGCCGGTGGCTCCGGAGGTCAATGAGTTCGAATTGAGCGGACTGACCGCAGCGCCCTCGCAGATCGTCGCCGTGCCGCGGGTCAAGGAGACGCCGGTGGCGTTCGAGTGCAAGGTCACCCAGATCGTCCAGCTACAACGCGCCGATCGGCAATTGGTACCGAGCTGGTTGATCCTCGGCGAGGTGGTCGCCGTGCATATCGCTCAGTCGCTGCTCAAGGACGGCATCTATGACACCGCAGCGGCCGAGCCGATTCTGCGTGGCGGTGGCCCGGCGGATTATTTCCAGCTGGGGCCCGAGGCACTGTTCCAGATGCACCGCCCCAAGGCCTGATCGATCAAGGGTGCCACTGCAACTGGCCGTCATCATCGACATCGGCCAGTTGCAGCAACACCTCGCAGGCGGCCATGTCGGCATCATGAGCGGTCTTGAACGTCTGCCCTTCCAGCACCTTGTGGAACTGCGGGGCCCCACCGCCTTCCAGGGTCTTCACCGCGATCGCGGCGCGGTAGACGCCCTCGCTGGGGACGACCGCCGATACAGCCTCATGCCGCGTGAATGCTCTGCGTGCCATCTGTGTGCTCCACCATTGACCGGGAAATTGCCGCGCATTCTACCTGCCCGAAGGCCGCCGCACGATGCCCCGCTAACGTCGCTGGCTGACGTCCTGCTGGCGAAACACCTTGGACGACACCCCGGTCAAACGCCGAAAAAACCGCGAAAAATAAGCCGGATCGGCAAAACCCAAACGCTCGGCCAACTGGTTGATGGTCATGTTGGTGTAGATCAGGTTGCGCTTGGCCTCCAGCAACAGCCGCTGATGCACCACCTGCAAGGCTGACTGACCCGCCAGCTCGCGACAGATGACATTCAGGTGCGCCACCGAGATACCGACTTCGTGGGCCAACTGCTCGATGCTGCGATGCTGCGCATAACGGCGTTCGACCAGCGCACTGAAGCGGCTGAAATATTCTCGCCCGCGTTCGGGTGCCTGGGCCGCCGCGCGACGCTCGATGAACTGCCGCCCAACCCACACACCCAGGACGTTGACCAGCGACAGCATGAGCAGATCACGCCCCGGCTGCTCGCTCTGATACTCATGCTGCAAGGTGCTGAACAACCGACTCAGATAAGCGCGATCGCGACCGGCCGGATAGGTCGCCGCGCTGCCCAGCACATCGCCACTCACGCCAGGTTGCGCCTGCAACTGCGTCACCAGCGGCGCGGCCAGCGTCAGGACGAAGCCGTCGACGTTCTCGGAAAAGCGGAAACCATGCACACACAACGGTGGGACGACCTGCACGGCCGGCCTGTTCAAGGTGAAGGATTGCCCTTCGATCTCGATCCGCGCGACACCCTTGTGCAGGTACAACAGTTGGCACAGATCGGCATGTCGGTGCGCCTGAATCTCCCAATGGTGCACGCGGCTGCGCTTGGGGATGGTTTCGCAATGCAGCAGGTCAGGCGTGGCCCAATCCTGCCCCTCGCCATAGAGCTTGAACACCGGGATCACTGTCGACAGCACCGCCCAACCTCCCATCCGATAATCGCCCCGATTGGCGAAAAGTACAGACTAATACGCCAATTTCCCCTTTTAAAGCCCTACCCACAAGCGAAAAATACCGACAGTCCAATCATAAAAATACCTTCGCCGGGCCGCGACATGCCCACGGCGAAATCGCACGAGACAACAATAATGAAGACTCAAGTCGCAATCATCGGTGCCGGTCCGTCCGGACTTCTGCTCGGCCAGCTGCTGCACAACGCCGGGATATCCAACATCATCCTCGAACGCCAGGGGCCCGATTACGTGCTGAGTCGCATCCGTGCCGGCGTGCTCGAGCAGGGCATGGTCGACTTGTTGCGCAAAGCTGGCGTCAGCCAACGCATGGACGCCGAGGGCTTGCCCCACAGCGGTGTCGAACTGGCCTTGAACGGGCGTCGCGTGCACATAGACCTGGCCGGCCTGACCGGTGGCAAATCGGTCATGATCTACGGCCAGACCGAGGTCACCCGTGACTTGATGGCAGCCCGCCAGGCAGTCGGCGCCCAGACAGTGTACGAAGCCAGCGACGTGCAGTTGCACGACATGAAAGGCGAACAGCCGTATGTGACCTATATAAAGGACGGCGAAAACTGCCGCCTCGACTGTGACTATATTGCCGGTTGCGACGGCTACCACGGCGTTGCCCGGCAATCGATCCCGGCCGGGGTACTGCAGACGTTCGAGCGCGTCTATCCGTTCGGCTGGCTGGGTATCCTCGCCGATACCCCGCCGGTCAACGAAGAACTGGTATACGCCACCCACGAGCGCGGCTTCGCCCTGTGCAGCATGCGCTCGCCCACACGCACCCGTTACTACGTACAAGTCGACGCCGACGAAAAAGTCGAAGACTGGTCGGACGAACGCTTCTGGAACGAACTCAAGGCCCGTTTGCCGGCGGACCTCGCCGAGCGCCTGGTGACCGGCCCTTCGATCGAGAAAAGCATCGCCCCGCTGCGCAGCTTCGTGGTCGAACCCATGCAGTACGGCAAGCTATTCCTGGTGGGGGACGCGGCCCATATCGTCCCGCCCACCGGCGCCAAGGGCTTGAACCTCGCCGCCAGCGATGTCAGCACGCTGTTCGATATCTTTTGCAAGGTCTATCGGCACGGCCGTACCGACCTGCTGCAACGCTATTCGGCCATCTGCCTGCGACGCGTGTGGAAGGCCGAGCGGTTTTCCTGGTGGATGACCTCGATGCTGCACCGCTTCCCGGATGCCGACCCCTTCACGCAGCGCATCCAGCAGACCGAACTGGATTATTTCGTGAGTTCCGCCGCCGGTCGCACCACCATCGCGGAAAACTACGTGGGGCTGCCCTACGAGGCCGTGGACCCGGCGAACGACTGAAAACTCTGGCCGCTGAACGCAAAACGCCGCCCGCCGTGAACTCGGCGGGCGGCGTTTTCGCTGGCGCGAGGCACGCCGCGTAGGAAAATGTTACATCTGGACAAAAACATTCATTTGCGTAACGACGGGCACAACCGCAGCATGTCGAGCGCCGTGCCGACCAATCGCTCGGCCTCGACGTACAAATCAAAGCTATCGGGCAGCAGCAACCACTGTGCGATGTTGCCGTCGATAAACGCATGCAGGCTCATCGCAGCGCGCGCCGTGTCCAGGTCCCGCGGCAATTGGCCGCGATTGACCGCATTGCGCAATGACAAATCGATGCGCACATTACAGTCTGCGCTCACTTCGCGGCGCTGACGACGCAAGTCGCACATTTCATCGGTGAATTCGCACTTATGAAACAAGATTTCGTTGATACGTCGGGTCTGCGGGTCCGTGGCAATTTGCTGAAACAATTGCACCAGCAGCTGACGCATGCATCCCAGCGGGTCAAGCTCCTGCTCATTTTCACTGGCGCGCGCCAGTTCATCCAATGGCTCGTGCAGGCTGTCGAGCATTGCCTGCACCAGATCCGCCTTGTTGCTGAAATGCCAATAGATGGCCCCGCGCGTGACGCCCGCCATGGCAGCGATATCGGCCAACGTCGTGCGTGCGACACCACGGTCGTAGAACGCTTTTTCTGCCGCTTCGAGAATTTGCCGGCGAGTTTCCAGCGCTTCCTCTTTGGTACGACGAACCATGGCAGTAGAACCTCGATCAGGAGATCTCCGGCGGACCTTGAAGCGCCCTGAGATCGGAACCGGGTGAGCCATTGTCGCGCTTTCTTCCCGGGCTTTTTCAACAAGCTGTTACGGCTGGTGCATGGAACCGACAAAGGTGTTTACAAACAGCCGTGAACGTAAGTATATTCGTTAGTAAGCTACTTATCTAGTTGAAACATTTTTTTACATAATTCCATTATCCTATGGGCCCCCTGCGTGCTCATGACCGAGGATCTTCATGCAATTCAAGCCAGCTGTTACCGCCTTGGTATCCGCCATCGCCCTGGCCTCCGTGCTAAGTGGCTGTAAGAAGGAAGAAGCGGCCGCCCCCGGCCCCGCTCCCGCTCCTCAGGTCGGCGTCGTTACCCTCCAACCCCAGTCCTACACCCTGACCAGCGATCTGCCGGGCCGCACCACGGCCTTCCGCGTCGCCGAGGTACGGCCGCAGGTGGATGGCATCATCCTCAAGCGTCTGTTCACCGAAGGTACCGACGTCAAGGAAGGTCAGCAGCTCTATCAGATCGATCCGGCGACCTACGAAGCCACGCTGGCAAGCGCGCAGGCCAGCCTGCAGTCGGCCAAATCCCTGACCGATCGCTACAAGCAGCTGATCGATGAACAGGCCGTGAGCCGTCAGGAATACGACAACGCGCGCAGCACTTCCCTGCAAGCCGAAGCCACCTTGCGTACCGCCCAGATCAATGTGCGCTACACCAAGGTGCTGGCGCCTATCTCCGGGCGCATCAGCCGCTCCGCCGTGACCGAAGGCGCACTGGTGACCAATGGCCAGACCACCGCGCTGGCGACCATTCAGCAGCTGGACCCGATCTACGTCGACGTGACCCAATCGAGCACGGCCATGCTCAAGCTGCGCCGCGCACTGGCCAGCGGTCAGCTGCAGAAAGCCGGCGCCAACGGCGCGAAGATCAAGCTGACCCTCGAAGATGGCAGCGAGTACCCTCAAGAAGGCACTCTGGAGTTCTCCGAAGTCTCGGTGGACCAGACCACTGGCTCCGTGACCCTGCGCGCCAAGTTCCCGAACCCGGATCACCAGTTGCTGCCGGGGATGTTCGTTCACGCCCGCCTGCAGACCGGCGTCGCCGCCCAGGCCATCCTGGTGCCGCAGCAAGGCGTCACCCACGACATCCGCGGCGTGCCTACCGCGATGGTGGTGAACAAGGACAACAAGGTCGAGTCGCGCGAGCTGGTAGCCACCCAGACTGCCGGGACCTTCTGGCTGGTGGATAAAGGCCTCAACGCGGGCGACCGCGTCATTACCGAAGGCCTGCAGTACGTCAAGCCCGGCGTTGAAGTGAAGGCTACCGAAGCCGGCAACGCCAAGGCAGCCACCCCCGCAGACGGTAATGCCGTCGGCGGCCAAGGGAAGTAAACCATGTCGAAATTTTTTATCGACCGCCCCATCTTCGCCTGGGTAATCGCCCTGGTGATCATGCTGGTCGGGGGGATCTCGATCGTCAAGTTGCCGATCAACCAATACCCTTCGATCGCCCCGCCGGCCATCGCGATCCAGGTCACCTACCCGGGTGCCTCCGCGCAAACCGTGCAGGACACCGTGGTGCAGGTCATCGAGCAGCAGCTTAACGGTATCGACAACCTGCGTTATGTATCGTCGGAAAGTGACAGCGATGGCAGCATGACCATCACCGCCACCTTCAATCAGGGTACCAACCCCGACATCGCCCAGGTTCAAGTGCAGAACAAGCTCAACCTGGCCACCCCGCTGCTGCCGCAAGAGGTACAGCAGCAAGGCATCCGGGTGACCAAGGCAGTGAAGAACTTCCTGCTGGTGATCGGCCTGGTCTCCACTGACGGCACCATGACCAAGGACGACCTGTCCAACTACATCGTATCCAACATCCAGGACCCGATCTCGCGTACCAATGGCGTGGGCGACTTCCAGGTGTTCGGTTCGCAGTACGCGATGCGTATCTGGCTGGATCCGGCCAAGCTGAACAACTATCAGCTCAACCCCGGCGATGTCACCACCGCCATTTCTGCTCAGAACGTACAGGTTTCGTCCGGCCAGATCGGCGGGCTGCCGGCTGTCCCCGGTCAGCAGTTGAATGCCACCATCATCGGCAAGACCCGTTTGCAGACGGCTGACCAGTTCAAGAACATCCTGCTCAAGGTCAATCCCGACGGTTCCCAGGTACGCGTCAAGGACGTCGCCGACGTGGCCCTGGGAGGCCAGAACTACGCAATCGATGCGCAGTTCAACGGCAAGCCGGCTTCAGGCATGGCGATCAAACTGGCGCCGGGCGCCAACGCTCTGGACACCGCCGCTGCCATCCGCAAGACCATCTCCACGCTGGAGCCGTTCTTTCCGCCAGGCATGAAAGCGGTCTACCCGTATGACACCACGCCAGTGGTCAAGGAATCGATCACCGGTGTGGTACACACCCTGGTCGAGGCCATCATCCTGGTGTTCCTGGTGATGTACCTGTTCCTGCAAAACCTGCGCGCCACCATCATCACCACCATGACGGTACCGGTCGTATTGCTCGGCACCTTCGGTATCCTCGCCGCAGCAGGCTTCACCATCAACACCCTGACCATGTTCGGCATGATCCTGGCCATCGGTCTTTTGGTGGATGACGCCATCGTCGTGGTGGAGAACGTCGAGCGGGTCATGGCAGAGGAGCACATGTCGCCCAAGGAGGCCACCAAGAAGTCCATGGGGCAGATCCAGGGCGCGTTGGTGGGTATCGCCATGGTGCTCTCGGCGGTACTGTTGCCAATGGCCTTCTTCGGTGGTTCCACGGGTGTGATCTACAAGCAGTTCTCCATCACTATCGTTTCGGCGATGGCGTTGTCGGTGCTGGTTGCGCTGATCTTCACCCCGGCGCTGTGCGCCACCATGCTCAAGCCCGTTGACGCGGACAAGCACGGGCAACCCAAGCGGGGCTTCTTCGGCTGGTTCAACCGCACGTTCGATCGCGGCGTGGACCACTACGAAGGCGGCGTTCGCAAGATCGTGACCCACCGGATCCCGGCCTTCCTGGTCTATGGCGGCATTGTTGCGGCCATGATCTACATGTTCACCATTATCCCGGCAGCCTTCCTGCCCGATGAAGACCAAGGCGTGATCTTCGCCCAGGTCCAGACGCCCGCCGGCTCATCGGCCCAGCGTACCCAGGAACAACTCGACAAGATGCGCGAGTATCTGCTGGACGAGAAAAACGGTGAAGGTAAAGCGGTAGGTTCGGTATTCAGCGTCAACGGCTTCAACTTCGCCGGTCGTGGCCAGAGTTCGGGCCTGGCATTCGTGCTGCTCAAGCCGTGGGAAGATCGCGATTCCACCATGAGCGTGTTCGAGGTAGCCAAGCGCGCCCAGCAGAAGTTCTTCTCGTTCCGCGACTCGATGATGTTCGCCGTGGTACCGCCTTCGGTACTCGAACTGGGTAACGCCACGGGCTTCGACTTCTATCTGCAGGACCAGGGCGGCGTGGGCCATGAAAAACTCATGGAAGCGCGCAACCAGTTCCTCGGCCTGGCGGCTCAGAGCAAGATCCTGGCCGCTACCCGTCCGAACGGCCTGGCCGACGAACCGCAGTACCAGCTGGAACTCGATGACGAAAAAACCCGTGCATTGGGCCTTTCCATCGCCGACATCAACACCACCATCTCCACCGCTCTGGGTAGCGCCTATGTCAACGACTTCATCGACCGTGGTCGGGTCAAGAAGGTTTACGTGCAAGGCATTGCAAGCGCACGCATGAGTCCGGAAGACCTGGACAAGTGGTACGTACGCAACTCCTCCGGGACCATGGTGCCGTTCTCGGCTTTCGCCACCGGCAAGTGGGTGTACGGCTCGCCAAAACTGGAACGTTACAACGGTGTCGCGGCGGTCGAGATTCTCGGTACGCCGGCGCCGGGCTACAGTACGGGTCAGGCCATGGATGAAGTCGAAGCCATCGCCAAGAAGCTGCCAGCCGGCATCGGCTACTCGTTCACCGGCCTGTCCTACGAGGAAAAGCTCTCCGGTTCGCAGACACCTGTCCTGTATTCGATTTCCGTACTCATGGTGTTCCTGTGTCTTGCGGCGCTGTATGAAAGCTGGTCGATCCCGATCGCGGTCATCCTCGTGGTGCCGCTTGGCGTGGTCGGTGCGCTGATCGCAACGCACTTGCGCGGGCTGTCCAACGACGTGTTCTTCCAGGTCGGTCTGTTGGTGACGGTGGGGCTGGCGGCGAAAAACGCCATCCTGATCGTCGAGTTCGCCAAGGAACTGCATGAACAGGGCAAGAGCCTGGTCGAATCGGCCGCCGAGGCCTGCCGCATGCGACTGCGTCCGATCGTGATGACGTCCATGGCGTTCATCCTCGGTGTCGTGCCGTTGGCGATCTCCTCTGGCGCCGGTTCAGGCAGTCAGCACGCCATCGGTACCGGCGTGATCGGCGGTATGCTCACAGCCACTACCTTGGCCATCTTCTGGGTGCCCATGTTCTTCGTGGCGGTGTCGTCGCTCTTCAAGGGCAAGGACAAGCACAAGGCGCCAAAGAACGAAATTTCACACGATGAGGCTGGCCAATGAGCAAGTCACTGATCTCCATCGCGGTGACCGCCGTCATCCTCAGCGGATGCTCGTTGATCCCCGATTACAAGACGCCGCAGTCGCCGGTCGTCAATCAGTACCCGCAAGGGCCGGCGTACGCGCCAGCCGAGGCGGCCAACGTCGCCGCCGCCGAACAGGGCTGGCGGCAGTTTTTCCGCGACCCGGCGTTGCAGCAGCTGATCCAGGTGGCATTGACCAACAACCGCGACCTCAAGGTCGCGGCCCTGAACGTCGAAGCCTTTCAGGCCCAGTACCGCATTCAGCGGGCTGACCTGTTCCCGGCCATCGCCGGTACGGTCACCGGGACGCGTCAGCGCACCCCTGCCGACCTGAGCATCTCGCAACAGACCACCACCAGCGGCAGCTACTCGGCGCAAGTGGGTATTTCCTCGTACGAGCTGGACTTGTTCGGCCGGGTACGCAGCCTGACCGAGCAAGCGTTGCAGAGCTACTTCTCCACCGAAGAAGCGCGACGCTCCACGCAGATCAGTCTGGTCGCCAGTGTGGCCACGGCGTACATGACCTGGGAAGCCGACCGCGAGCTGCTGAAGCTGACTCAGGACACCCTCAAGACGTACGAAGAGAGTCTGCGCCTGACCTCGCGCAGTAGCGAAGTCGGCGTGTCCTCGGCGCTGGACCTCGCTCAGGCGCGGACTTCGGTCGAGAGCGCCCGCGCTTCCCTGGCGCGCTACCAGCGCCAGGTCGCCCAGGACGAAAACTCCCTGGTCCTGCTGCTGGGCACCGGTCTGCCGGCCAACCTGGCGCCCTCCCAGCCGCTGGACGGCGATCTGCTGACCGAAGTCCCTGCTGGCTTGCCGTCGGATTTGCTGACCCGTCGTCCGGATATCCTCCAGGCCGAGTACACCCTGAAGGCGTCCAACGCCAACATCGGTGCCGCCCGGGCTGCGTTCTTCCCGAGCATCACCCTGACTGCAGGCGCCGGTTCGTCCAGCGCCGAGCTGGGCAACCTGTTCAAGGGCGGACAAGGCAGCTGGTCGTTCACCCCGACCATCAACGTGCCGATCTTCTACTTCGGCCAGCTGGAAGCGAATCTGGATTACGCCAAGCTGCAGAAAGACATCAACGTCGCCAACTACGAGAAAGCCATCCAGACGGCCTTCCAGGAAGTCTCCGACGGCTTGACCGCACGCAAGACTTACAACGATCAGTTGCAAGCCCAGCGTGATTTCGTCCAGGCCAACCAGGATTACTACCGCCTGGCCGAGCGTCGCTACCGTATCGGCGTGGACAGCAACCTGACCTTCCTCGATGCGCAGCGCTCGCTGTTCAGTGCTCAACAGACACTGATCACCGATCGCCTGTCGCAGCTGAGCGCAGAGATCACGCTGTACAAGGCACTGGGCGGTGGCTGGGTCGAACAGACCGGGCAACCGATCCAGGCTGCGCAAGCGCAGCCGCCAAAGACCTGATAACGGCCTTTGCTGACTAAAAAAGCCCACCTTCTGGTGGGCTTTTTTTTGCTTGTACGACGATCAAGTCCAGCTTGGCAACTGTATCAATTTGGACAAAAACCTATAACCACGGGCGGACTGCATTCTCAAAGTAAAAACTGGACGTCGCCAGATTCACCTGCTACAAATTCCACATCCGCGCCTGTCCGACAACTTGACACAAAATTAACCAAACAGTTAGTGTTCGCTTATCGCCCAGATTGTGGTGCGGCGAATTGACCCACTCCGGGTCAAGCTTGCAACATCCGCTTACAGAAACGCCCTCCTGTACCTTCGCGGGGCAGAGGCTAAAGAAAGCGTCGAAACACACGATAACCAACAATAAATAACAACAGGTTGAGCCCCATGTCCATGCGCACTCCCCTACCCGATTGATCCCATCAAGATGCGCCAGCGTGCAGCGCTGACGGCATCCGAACGCATTGAACACATGATTGCGACATAGGCGTTGCGGCTTGCACCTGCATTCAGATCACCAAAAGAGCACACAATAAAAATGAGCAAACACACAGGCAAACACCGCGTTACCCTCAGCCTCCTGACGCTGGCCTCGTTGGGCGCCACTGCTCCGGGCTTCGCCGACGACGCCCACGGCTTCCTCGAAGACGCCAAGGTCAACCTCAACCTGCGCAACTTCTACTTCAACCGCAACTTCGTCGACAACGGCAAGTCGATCGCCGTGCCGGGCCCGACCAAACGTGGCCAAGCGGCCGAGTGGACGCAAAGCTTCATCCTCGACGCCAAGTCCGGCTTCACCAACGGCACCGTTGGCTTCGGCCTCGACGTGCTGGGCCTGATGGCGGTCAAGCTCGATGGCGGCAAAGGCACCTACGGCACCCAGTTGCTGCCGGTACACGACAACAACACGCCGGCGGATGACTTCGGCCGCCTGGCAGTCGCCGGCAAGGCGAAGATCTCCCAGACCGAACTGAAAATCGGTGAGTGGATGCCAGTGCTGCCGATCGTCCGTGCCGACGATGGCCGTGCGCTGCCGCAAACCCTTCGCGGTGGCCAGATCACCTCCAAGGAAATCAAGGGCGTGACCCTGTACGCGGGCCAGTTCAGCGGCAACAGCCAGCGTAACGATGCGAGCATGGAGCGCCTGTCACTCAACACCGCCGGCACCACGGTCCACGGCAAACCAAGCATCAGCGGCGATCACTATAACTTCGCCGGTGCCGAGTACACCTTCAACGAAAAACGTACCCTGGTGGGGGCCTGGTACGGTCAGCTTGAAGATATCTACCACCAGAAATACTTCCAGGTCCTGCACTCGCAGCCGATCACCGACAACATCACCGCAGGCGCCAACCTCGGTTACTTCATCGGCGATACCGATGGCTCGGGGCTGGCAGGCGATCAGGACAACCGCACCATGTCCGGGCTGTTCTCGCTCAAGGTCGGCTTCAACACCTTCTACGTCGGTTTGCAGAAGGTCATGGGCGAAGCCGCCTGGCAGCGTATCGCCGGTACCAGTGGCGGCACTCTGGCGAACGACAGTTACGGCTGGAGCTACGAGCTCAAGGATGAAAAATCCTGGCAGGTCCGCCATGACTACAACTTTGCCGGCCTTGGCGTTCCGGGCCTGACCTTGATGAACCGCTTCATCGAAGGCAGCAACGTGCACTCCAACGGCGTTACCGATGGCGAGGACCGCGGCCGCGAAACCGAGATCGCCTACGTGCTGCAAAGCGGTACCTTCAAGAACCTGTCGCTGCGCTGGAGGAACTCCACCCTGCGCCGCAACTATGGCAACACCAACAGCTTCGACGAGAACCGGGTGATCATCCAGTACCCGATTTCGTTCCTGTAACCCCAGGGCTGAATCGACAGCCCCCGCTCTTGGCGGGGGTTGTTTTATGGCGCGCGGGTTCGGTTCTAATCCCGTTCCAGCGCCACCAGATGCGCTGCCAACGCCTTGGCCTGCAAGGCGACATCGGTCACGGCGGTGCTTTCCCACCACATGCCGCGCAATGGCGGACCCATGGCGAACAGTCGCCGAGCCGGTTGCAATGCCGCGTTCAGCACCGCACCTTGCGTATCCGCAGCGATCCCCAAGCCCAGATTGCCAGGCGTGATCAGACCACGACTCAAGAGTTGCCGCGGCAGCGCTTTGTCGACCCGCCGCCAGTCATATTCGATGCCACTGGAATTGATCAGGCCATCGCCCTCCACCAGGCTAGTGCCGGCCTGCCCGCGATAACGCAGAAGAATCCGCTGACGCCCTTGCTCACCCGCCTCCAGCCCTTGCAGAAACGCTGCATGGATATTCAGGCGCCCTTCGGCAAGCAGGCGTTCAAGCAACGCGTTGCCCTGGGGCGGTGAACGATGGTGATGGCTTTCCCACCAAGGCCGGACGTGACGCACGAATTGCCGTCTCTGCGCATCGCTGGCCTGACTCCACAGCCGCGCGATATGCACCCGCACGGTATCCAGCGGCGCCTGCCAATCGATACCCGCTTGCATCGCCAGGCGGCATTGGCGGCGCAGCTCACGCAGCAGTTGCAAGGGCGTGCGCAGTTCCGGCGACCGGGCCAGGAAGTCTTCCCATGCGGGCGGTTGGCGCCGTACCTGGGGCAACAGGCCGTGGCGCGAGAACACTTCGATCGGCCCGCGGTGTCCGGCCTGGTCGAGGGAGGCCAAGGCATCGATCATGGTCAATCCCGAGCCGATGATCAGCACCCGGCCATCGACGGGCAAACCGCGCAATGCCTGCACATTCCACGGCGACAGCGCGACCGCATTGAGCCCGCTGGAATCGCGCTGCGAGGTGTGCGCGGCAGCGAACATACCGGTCGCCAACACTGCCGCTCCAGCGTGCCATTGCTCACCGCCGCGCAGCGTGACCGTAACGCTGCGGCTATCGGTGTACAGGTCCACCACCTCGTCGCGCACATGGCGCAGGCTGGAACCCCGGGCCGTGCCCGTCACCAGCGCCTCGGCAAGACGCTGCTGGGCATACACACCGAACAGCCCGCGCGGCGGAAACAGATGGGCGATGGCAACCTCCTGTTCGGCCGACTCCGGCCAGCCGCCTGCCGCAATGTGGGCCTGCAGCCAGCGGGTGAGATCGTCGGCGTCATCGGGATCGACACTCATGCGCGCCGCGTTACCGTTCAGGGTATGGCCCAGTTCCGTCGCGCTGTATGCCTCGCCGCGCCCCAGCTCCGGCCGCGGCTCGACTACGACGATGTGCCGCGCACCTGGCAGTCGCAACAGCTGCATGGCCAGCAAGGCGCCGCTCAGGCCGCCGCCGATGATCAAGATATCGGCCTGGTTCAGGGCCTGTGGTTCATCCATGGTCGTGCACTCACTCTCGAATATCCAAAAAGTCTGCCCCGCAAACGCAACAGCCCGCCCCCACGGTGGCGCGGGAGCGGGCTGCGGGTAACGCACCGAAGGATATCAGCCTTCGCGGGACTCGACGCCCAGTTCGTCCCACACCGATTCAGCCAGGTGGAAGGTCGCGTTGGCGGCCGGGATGCCGCAGTAGATCGCGCTCTGCATCAGCACTTCCTTGATCTCGGCGCGGGTCACCCCGTTGTTGGCCGCGGCGCGCAGGTGCAGCTTGAGCTCTTCATTGCGGTTCATGCCGATGAGCATGGCGATGGTGATCAGGCTGCGGGTATGGCGCGGCAGGCCCGGGCGGGTCCAGATATCACCCCAAGCGTGGCGGGTGATCATTTCCTGGAACTCCGAGTTGAACTCGGTAAGGTTCTTCAGGCTGCGATCGACATGGGCTTCGCCCAGCACCGCGCGGCGCACTTGCATGCCGGCTTCGTAACGTTCTTTCTCGTCCACAAGAGTCTCCCTGGAATCGCGTTAGTGGGTCTTGCCCAGCAGGAATTCGATGACACGCTGGCTGAAGGCATCGCCGGCCTGCACGTTGGACAGGTGCGCGGCGTGGAACTCGGCGTATTCGGCGCCCTTGACGTGCTCCTGGATGAACAGGCTGCCGGCGGGCGGCGTGACCGCGTCTTCGGTGCCGGCGATGGCCAGCAGCGGCACCTTGATGGCGCCCAGTTGCTCACGGAAGTCAGCGTCGCGCACTGCACCGCAGTTGGCGGCATAGCCTTCAGGATTGGTCGAGGCCAGCATGTCGGTGATGCGCTTGGCCTGATCCGGATGCGCTTGGGCATAGTCCGGGGTGAACCAGCGGGCGATGGATGCGTCGCGCAGGCCGACCATGGCGGCTTCGCGATCACGCAGGACCATTTCGATACGCGGGTTCCAGATGTCCGGGGTACCGATCTTGGCGGCTGTGTTGCAGACGACCAGGCGGCGCAGGCGCGCGCCGGCGTTGATGCCCAGCCACTGGCCGATCAGGCCGCCCATGGACAGGCCGCAGAAATGCGCGCGGTCGATGTTCAGCGCGTCCAGCAGCGCCAGCACGTCCTTGCCCAGTTGCTCGATGCTGTACGGGCCGGGGGTGACCAATGACTGGCCATGGCCGCGGGTGTCGTAGCGCAGCACCCGAAAATGCTCGGTAAAGGCCGGAATCTGGGTGTCCCACATGTGCAGGTTGGTGCCCAGTGAGTTGGACAGCACCAGCACCGGTGCATCGCTCGGGCCATCGAGTTGGTAGTTCAGTTCGCCATCGGCGAGTTGTACGCTTCCCACGGGCAGTCTCCTTCAGGCAAAGAATCAGGCATTGAATCGGATGTGTTCGGCCACCGCGCGCTCGACCCAGACTTGCGCCTGACCGAGGTAGTGGGCCGGATCGAGCAGACGGTCCAGCTCACCAGCCGACAGCTCGGCCGTGACCTGCGCATCGTCGCCCAGCACCGCACGCAAGTGCCGACCTTCGGCCACCGCGCGCTTGCAGCATTGCTCCAGCAGATGATGGGCGGTATCGCGGCCCAGGCGCTGGGCCAGGACGATGCTGACCGCCTCGGCCAGCACCAGCCCCTGGGTCAGGTCGAGGTTCCTGGCCATACGCTCGGCATCCACTTCCAGGCCCTTGGCGAACAGCAAGGCCTGCTGCAACGCGCCCGAGACCAGGCAGCAGATCTCCGGCAGGGTGTCCCATTCGGCGTGCCACAGGCCGAGGCTGCGCTCGTGCTCCTGAGGCATGGCGGCGAACATCGTCGAGACCAGCCCAGGCACGCGGCTGGCGGCGCCGATCAGCACGGCGGCGCCGACCGGGTTGCGTTTGTGCGGCATGGTCGACGAGCCGCCCTTGCCCGGCGCTGAGGGCTCGAACACCTCGGCGGCTTCGGTCTGCATCAGCAGGCTGACATCGCGGCCCAGCTTGCCAAGGCTGCCGGCGATCAGCCCGAGCGCCGCAGCGAACTCCACCAAGCGATCGCGCTGGGTGTGCCAAGGCTGCTCGGGCAGGGTCAGGTCCAGCGTACGGGCCAGCGCTTGCGCGATCGGCAAGGCCTGATCGCCCAGCGCCGCGAGGCTGCCGGAGGCGCCGCCGAATTGCAGCACCAGCAGCCGCGGCTTGAGCTGCGCCAAGCGCTCGCGGTGACGAGTAATGGCGCCCAGCCAGCCGGCGATCTTCATCCCCAGGGTCACGGGTGTGGCGTGCTGCAACCAGGTGCGCCCGGCCATCGGTGTGGCGGCGTAGCGTTGCGCTTGCGCGGCCAGCACCGTGGCCAGTTCGCCCAGGTCGGCTTCCAGCAGCACCAACGCGGCGCGCAGTTGCAGCACCAGGCCGCTGTCCATCACGTCCTGACTGGTGGCGCCCAGGTGCACGAAGCGTTCGGCGCCGGCGTCCTTTTCGGCAATGCGCTTGCCGAGCATCTTGACCAGTGGAATCGCGGAGTTGCCGGCACTGACGATCGCCTCGCCCAGTGCCTCGAAATCGTAGAGGCCGGCGTCGCACGCCGCCTCGATGGATGCCACAGCTTCACGGGGGATCACCCCCACCTCAGCTTCGGCGCGCGCCAGACCGGCCTCGAAATCCAGCATGCCCTGGACCCGCCCGCGGTCGGAAAACACCTCGCGCATGTCGCGGCGGGTGAAGTAGGCATCGAACAACTGATTGCTCGGTCTGTCGCTCATAACTCAACCTCTCAAGGCGCGCCCCAATAGCGGGCGCGCGGATGGATCAATGATCGTGATGCAGGTACGTGGGCTGTTTCGGCAAGCGCAGGCTGAACAGGAAGGCGATCACCATCATCACCGTCACGTACCAGTAGAAGCTGTTTTCGCTGCCCCCGGCCTTGAGTTGCAAGGCAACGTATTCCGCCGAGCCGCCGAAGATCGCGTTGGCCACCGCGTAGGCCAGGCCAACCCCCAACGCCCGTACTTGCGGCGGGAACATCTCGGCTTTGACTAGGCCGCTGATCGAGGTATAGAGGCTGACGATGGC
This sequence comes from Pseudomonas sp. GW821-FHT01A09, assembly GCF_058986725.1. Lineage (NCBI taxonomy): Bacteria > Pseudomonadati > Pseudomonadota > Gammaproteobacteria > Pseudomonadales > Pseudomonadaceae > Pseudomonas > Pseudomonas sp. GW821-FHT01A09. The sequence goes on along the minus strand of NZ_JBYSWB010000016.1, from coordinate 24,013 downwards.
CAACGCCAAGGTGATCAGCACGAATGCCAGGAACGGGCTGGTGACGGTTTTCAGGGCGATGAGGATAGGGAATACGCACAGCGCGCCCAGGGCACCGAACCACAGCATGGAGTTGCGCCGGCCGATACGGTCGGCCAGCATGCCGAACAGCGGCTGCATGCACATGTAGCAGAACAGCGCACCGGTCATGATGTAGCTCGCCGTCTTGGCGTGCATACCGGCGGTGTTCACCAGGTATTTCTGCATGTAAGTGGTAAAGGTGTAGAAAATCAGCGAACCACCGGCGGTGTAGCCGAGCACGGTGATGAAGGCTGCCGTGTGGTGCTTGAACAGGCTGGCGATGCTGCCCGCGTCCTTGTCGGCGCGGGTTTCGGCGGTGCTGGTTTCTTCCAGCGTGCGACGCAGCAGCAGCGAGATCACCGCGGCGACGGCGCCGACCACGAACGGAATGCGCCAGCCCCAGGCCTTGAGCTCGGGCTCGTCGAGGAACTGCTGGAGGATCACCACGGTCAGCACCGCCAGCAACTGGCCGCCGATCAGGGTCACGTATTGGAACGAGGCGAAGAAGCCGCGCTGGCCGCGCAACGCCACTTCACTCATGTAAGTGGCAGTGGTGCCGTATTCACCCCCCACCGACAGGCCCTGGAACAGGCGCGCCAGCAGGAGAATGATCGGCGCCCAGACGCCGATGGTGCCGTAGGTCGGCAGAAAGGCGATGACCAACGAGCCGAAGCACATCATCAGCACCGAAATCATCATCGAATTCTTGCGCCCGTGCTTGTCGGCCACGCGGCCGAACAGCCAGCCGCCAATAGGCCGCATCAAAAAGCCAGCGGCGAACACTCCGGCGGTGTTGACCAGCTGAACCGTCGGGTTGTCGGAGGGGAAGAACGCAGGGGCGAAATAAATGGCGCAGAAGGCATAGACGTAAAAGTCGAACCACTCCACCAGGTTGCCCGAAGAGGCACCGACGATAGCGAAGATGCGCTTCTTGCGCTCTTCTCCCGTGTAATGAGTTGTTGTCATTTTTTGCTCACTCGTTGAGGGTACTAACGGTTTAGACACATACCGTAACATCCTCATAGCACAAGGCAATTACCCAGACCCATTTCTGCCTTGCGTGGAGGCAAGAGTGGGTCTGGGTGATCGACTAGCTCACCCTGATCGAGCCGGGGCGAACACACCAGCGCCTGATGGCACCGGTGTTATTACTGCTCATCATGCGGTGGACTCGAGGGCCCCTTCGCGAGCAAGCTCTGCTCCCACACGCGGTTCACCTGTGGGAGCAGAGCTTGCTCGCGAAGGCGCCTGCCCTGCCATCTGAACACTTAAACTTTTTCGATCGCCAGGGCCAGGCCCTGACCCACGCCGACGCACATGGTCGCCAGGCCTTTCTTGCCGCCGGTCTTTTCCAGGTGATGCAGGGCGGTGAGGATCAAGCGCGCGCCGCTCATGCCCAGCGGGTGACCCAGGGCGATGGCGCCGCCGTTGGGATTGACCTGCGGCGCGTCGTCGGCGAGGCCCAGGCCGCGCAGTACCGCCAGGCCTTGGCTTGCGAAGGCTTCGTTGAGCTCGATGACATCAAAATCGCTGACCGCCAGGCCCAGGCGCTCGGTGAGCTTGAGCACTGCCGGTACCGGGCCGATGCCCATCACGCGCGGGGCAACAGCGGCGCTGGCCATGCCGAGCACGCGAGCGCGGGCGGTCAGGCCGTGTTTTTTCACCGCGTCGGCCGACGCCAGAATCATCGCCGCGGCACCATCGTTGACGCCCGAAGCGTTGCCGGCGGTAACGGTCTTGTCCGCGCCATTGACGGGCTTGAGCTTGGCCAGGGTCTCGAGGCTGGTATCGGCGCGAGGGTGTTCATCAGTATCGACGATGGTTTCGCCTTTTTTATGGGCGATGCGCACCGGTACGATTTCTTCGGCAAAGAAGCCCGCGGCCTGGGCAGCGGCGGTGCGCTGCTGGCTGCGCAGGGCGAACGCGTCCTGGTCGGCGCGTGAAACCTGGTAATCGTCAGCGACGTTGTCGGCGGTCTGCGGCATGGCGTCGACGCCATATTGGGCCTTCATCAGCGGGTTGATGAAACGCCAGCCGATGGTGGTGTCTTCGAGCTTCATGTTGCGCGAAAACGCCGCATCGGCTTTGCCGATCACGAACGGTGCGCGGGACATCGACTCGACGCCGCCAGCGATCGCCAGCTCCATCTCGCCACAGGCAATGGCGCGGAAGGCGGTGCCGACCGCATCCATGCCCGAGGCGCACAGACGGTTGAGGGTCACACCGGGGATGCTCTCTGGCAGGCCGGCAAGCAAGGCCGCCATGCGCGCGACGTTGCGGTTGTCTTCACCGGCCTGGTTGGCGCAGCCGAGGAACACTTCGTCTACCTGATCCCACTGCACCGAGGGGTTGCGCTCGATCAACGCCTTGATCGGTGCGGCGGCCAGGTCATCGGCACGCACGCCGGACAAACCGCCGCCGAAGCGGCCGATAGGGGTACGAATGGCATCACAGATAAAGACATCACGCATCATGCTTCTCCTGTTACCGGGCCTTCGCAGGCCTGAGGCAGATTAGACAGTGCAGAATAAAAAAGGCGCGAGGCATGCGCCGCAAAGTGCAGCAGAGTAAGCGTCTGCCGCACGTCAAACAATCCGATAATCGACTATCAGTTCGATTATCGAACAAAGATAATCAAGTAGCGTCGGCGTGGCTGACCAGCCCCTTGATCACCACAGCGGTGCAGGCCACTGCCGCAGGCACGACCAGGGCGGTGAGCACTTGCTCGAAATTCCAGCCCAGCCCCAACAGCGTAGCGCCGATCCAGGCTCCGAGAATGGCGCCGAAGCGACCGATACCGAGCATCCACGATACGCCCGTGGCGCGGCCCTGGGTCGGGTAGAAGCGCGCGGCCAGCGACGGCATGGCCGACTGCGCACCGTTGACGCACATCCCGGCCACCAGCACCAGCGTCGCCAGCACGGTGATATGGCCCAGGCTCTGCCCCACGGCATAAGCGAACACGCCTGCCAGCAGGTAGAAGGTGCCGATGACCTTGTGCGGGTTGAAACGGTCCATGGCCCAGCCCACGCCCACCGCGCTCAACACGCCGCCAAACTGGAACAGGGCGCCGATGAAGGCCGACTGCTCCATGCTCGCGCCGCTGTCGCGCATCAGCGTCGGCAGCCAGCTGGTCAACAGATAGACGATGACCAGGCCCATGAAATAAGTCAGCCATAGCAACAGGGTGCCGGTGCTGTAGGTGCCTGAGAAGATCACCGCCAGCACGTTGCGCGATTTGACCGTTTGCTGTTCCGGCACACTGAAGCTGCCGGCTTGCGCCACTTGGGCGGGGTCGATCGGCGCCAGCACCTGGCGCACCTTGTCGGCGCCACGGTTGCGCACCACCAGGAAACGCGCCGACTCCGGCAGCCAGGCCAACAGCACCGCGCACAGGATCAACGGCAGGATGCCGCCGATCAGCAGCAGCGCATGCCAGCCAAAGGCGGGAATCAGCTTGGCGGAGATAAACCCGCCGCCAGCCATCCCCAGGTTGAAGCCGCAGAACATGCTGGTCACCAGCAGCGACTTCTTGCGTTCCGGGGTGTATTCGGACAGCAGCGTCGTGGCGTTTGGCATCCCCGCGCCCAGGCCGAGCCCGGTGAGGAAGCGCAGGATCAGCAACTCCTGGACATTGCCGCTGAAGGCCGACGCCAGGCTGAACACGCCGAATACCAGCACCGCGCCGACCAGCACGCCTTTGCGCCCGAAACGGTCGGCCAGCGGCCCGGAACCCAGGGCACCGAAGACCATGCCGATCAGCGCGGCGCTCATCACCGGCCCTAGGCTGGCGCGATCGATGCCCCAGTCCTGAGACAGGGCAGGCGCAATGAAACCCATGGCCGCAGTGTCGAGGCCATCGAGAAAGACGATCAGGAAACACAGGATGACCACTCGCCACTGATAGCGAGAAATCGGACTGTTATTGATGAAGGACTGTACGTCGAGGCACTGTCCGACTCTGTTTTCGGGACTGTTCATGGTTTTTATCCGTTTTATAGTGTGACGCACAGGGCGTCGGTACCGAGCTTGGCGCGGCACAGGGTGTTGCAATGCAAAGGGTGTCGATCAGCTCCCGGGGGATCCGATATAGGGTGTACGTGGGCGATACACGTGCTGGGGATGGTTCATGGTAGGCCTTGCCTCTCGCTCATTATTATTGAGGATCGCGCAGGGCCGATCCGTGGCGAGGACATTAATGAGGCAGGCTCGGGGCCGTCAATTCGACAAACCCATATCCGTGCGTTTATCGGACATCTATCGGTAGCCTGCTGGCTATCCCCCTGATCGCGGGGGCCTTGCGCAGGTTTATCTAAATAGCTGCGCGCTCAGTTCGCGGCTGGCACTCAGCAGAATCGGCAGGAATCGGGTTTCCAGCTCGCTGCGCGGGACCCGGCCGGCATGGGTACTCACGTTGAGCGCCGCAAGCACTTGCCCGGATGCGTCATAGACCGGCACGGCAATGGAGCGCAAGCCTTGCTCGAGTTCCTGGTCGACGATGCACCAGCCCTGCTCGCGCACTTGCTGCAAGCAGGCGAACAGTGCCTCGGGATCGGTCAGGGTGCGGCTGGTCTTGGGCTGCAGTTCGACGTTGCTCAAGTAGTCCTGCAGAGTCGCATCATCCAGCGCCGACAGCAGAATGCGCCCCATGGACGTGCAGTAGGCCGGCAGACGCCCACCCACCGACAGGTCCACTGAAATCAGCCGCTGGGTGGTGGCGGAACGCGCGATGTAGAGAATGTCGTCGCCTTCGAGCGTGGCCATGTTGCAGGCCTCGTGCAATTGTTCGCTGGTGCGATCCAGATACGGCTGGGCCGACACTGCCAGCGGCGTCGAAGACAAATAGGCGTGGCCCAGCGTCAGCACCTTGGGCAGCAGCGAATAGGTACGCCCGTCGGTGGTGGCGTAGCCGAGCTTGATCAGGGTGTGCAGGCAGCGACGCACCGCGGCGCGGGGGATTTCAGTGCGGTGGCTGATCTGCGCGATGGTCAGATGGCGCTTGCGCTCCTGGAACGCCTGCACCACGGCCAGCCCTCGGGCCAGGGAGGTCATGAAGTCCGGATCGCCGGCAAACGCCTGTATGCGCTTGGCCGCCGAGGCAACGATGGGCGGCGCCAGCGAAGTGAAGGAGCTACGTAGTTTGTCGTTCATGCGCAATTCCTGACTGCTCGGATTTCATTCAGATGCCAAGACGGACACCTGACTGCTGCGGGCGATTATCGAACTGCCGACCGATTATCGCAACACCCCGCCCCGGATGACGGCAGCGCCGAATCAAGACGGTTTTTCGCCGCCTATGAAACATGTGCTAATAAACTGAAACTTTTAAATGCCTGCTGGCTCAAACTTTACAAGGCAAGGGTTTACGGATTAAGTTACGACTTGTCCGGCGCGCTGAAACAAAATGCAGCGTTTGAATTACCCTCCATGCCGGAGAGAGGATAGTCTTCCACGACGCCCATGCTTACAATCGGCACCTGGATGGCAAACTCCCGCGATTACTCATCATCAGCTCGACACTGGTTATCGCGGGCACGTTCGACCGGTCGGCATGCTGCTCTTCATGGCAAACCCATGGAATGGCTCATGGTTTCTTGGCGACGACCCACTCTGTAGCTGCGACAGCAATACCTTTGGACGCCGCAGCCCATGCAGCCTCGACCACTCCCGCCAATAATTCAGCGGACTGGCCAGGCGCAAGGACAATACGTCCGAAATGGTCTTATTAATCTATCAGGTAATAACGTGACGAAAGACGAACTGCGCGCGGAACTCGAGCGCCAGGAACAACGTTACAAGGATGTTTACGGCGGCGAGATCACCACTTACGCGGCCCAACCCGACCCGGAGCGCAAACCTTGGCGCAAAAGGGCTACGGTTCAGGATCAGGCGTTCCAGCAGGAACTGCAAAAGATCGAGCAGGAACTCAAGCAGGAACCTGCGGAGCACTGACAAGGTGCCTCGCTGGTGACGGGCCTGCGCGCCTTTGCCATGGCGAGATCGGTGCAGACCGCTGAATGTAGGAACATTCTGAAAACAGTGTAGGCGGCAGCGCTCGCACTTTTTTCATACGATCGTTTGAAAATAATCCGTCCTGGCCGCGCCCCCGATTTCAAGGGGTATTTCAGGTATACGAGTCGGCTGCGCTGTGTATCGATGCAGCGCTGCGTTTCACCCGTACGCCTATGAACCGCGCGAACGGTCGGTCAGTGGTGCATCGAAAGCAAAGGTTTTCTGGCATAATCGCGCCCCCTTTGAACTGGTCACAAAACCTTCATGATCGAATTATTCAGCGGTCTCGACGCCTGGGTGGTGATAAGCCTCATTCTCGCCCTGACGTTCGTCCTCGCCTTCGAGTTCATCAATGGCTTTCATGACACTGCCAACGCGGTGGCCACAGTCATTTATACCAAGGCCATGCCACCGCAACTGGCGGTACTCCTTTCCGGGTTGTTCAACTTCCTCGGCGTATTGCTGGGCGGCGTCGGCGTGGCCTATGCCATCGTCCATCTGCTGCCGGTGGAACTGCTGATCAACGTCAACACCGGCCACGGTCTGGCCATGGTGTTCTCGCTGCTCGCCGCCGCCATCGCCTGGAACCTGGGCACCTGGTATTTCGGCATTCCGGCATCCAGCTCTCACACCCTGATCGGTTCGATATTGGGGGTAGGTCTTGCCAATGCACTGCTCAATGACATTCCATTGGCCGACGGCGTCAATTGGCAGAAGGCCATAGATATCGGCGCCTCTCTGGTGTTTTCGCCGGTAGCCGGTTTCCTGGCCGCTGCCGTGGTGTTGCTGATCCTGAAAAAATGGCGCCCGCTGTCGAAGATGCACAAGACGCCGGACCAGCGTAAAAAGCTCGACGATAAAAAGCACCCGCCGTTCTGGAATCGCCTGGTTTTGGTGATCTCGGCCATGGCCGTGAGCTTCGTGCACGGCTCCAACGATGGCCAGAAAGGCATCGGCCTGATCATGCTGGTACTGATCGGCATCGTGCCGAGCCAGTTCGTGCTGGACCTCAACAGCACCACCTATCAGATCGAACGCACCCGTGACGCCACCGCGCACCTGAACCAGTTCTATCAGCGCAACAGTGCCTCTCTGGGTGAGTTCCTGGCCCTGGGCAAGGCGTCGGACAGTGATCTGCCAGCCCAATCCAGCTGCAACCCGCAACAGACCGAGCCGACCATTCACGCCCTGCTGAACAACCTCGACGGCATCTCCGATTACCACGCGCTGGCGTCGGACAAACGTATCGAAGTGCGTCGCTACCTCCTGTGCCTGGACGACACGGCGAAGAAGGTCAGCAAGCTGCCAGTACTCGATGCCCGGGAAAAGGCTGACCTCGACAAGCTGCGCAAGGACCTGACCGAGACCACCGAATACGCTCCCTTCTGGGTAGTGGTCGCCGTCGCCCTGGCGCTGGGTATCGGTACCATGGTGGGCTGGAAGCGCGTGGTCCTGACCATCGGCACCAAGATCGGCAAGCAGGGCATGACCTACGCTCAGGGCATGTCGGCACAAATCGTCACCGCCTCGATGATCGGTCTGGCCAATATCTTCGCCCTACCCGTGTCGACCACCCATGTGCTGTCTTCCGGGGTGGCCGGTACCATGGTCGCCAACAAGAGCGGCCTGCAGGGCGGCACCATCAAGACCATTCTGCTGGCCTGGGTGCTGACCCTGCCCGCCTCGATGGCATTGGCCGCCGGGCTGTTCTGGCTGGCCTCCAAGGTGCTCGGGACCTGACCCCGGTGTGAAAGGGCCTCTTGTGGGAGCAAAGCTTGCTCGCGAAGAGGCCCGATGCCTTACCGTACATCCATAGCTATTCGTGCACGTCTCCAAGCCCTCTTCGCGAGCAAGCTTTACTCCCAAAGAGGCGCTTTTTTCATGCCTATCGGCGTTTGTTGCCGCCCAGCAACGAGCCCATCAGCCCGCGCACCAACTGCCGACCCAGTTGGCCAGCGGCCTGGCGCACCGCCGACTTGATCGCCTGCCCCGCCGCCGTACCGAGAAACTCCGTGGCCTTGTCCACCAGACTGTCACCTGCAGGCGCCGCAGTCTCCTCGGCGGGTGGCTGCAGCTTGCGTGCGGTGAGGATTTCATAGGCCGACTCGCGGTCGACGGGCTTGTCATAACGTCCGCGCAATGGCGAGCCAGCGATCAACGCCGCGCGCTCGGCAGCCGTCAGCGCGCCGATGCGGGACTGCGGCGGTGCGATGGACACGCGCTGGACCATCGCCGGCGTGCCCTTGTCCTGCAAGGTGCCCACCAGCGCTTCGCCAATCCCCAGCTCGGTCAGCACCGCCAGGGTGTCGAATGCCGGGTTGGGCCGAAAGCCATCCGCTACAGCTTTGAGGGATTTCTGCTCCTTGGCGGTGAACGCCCGCAGGCCGTGCTGCACGCGCAAGCCCAATTGGGCGAGGATGCCATCGGGCAGATCACTGGGCGACTGAGTGACGAAATACACCCCCACGCCTTTCGAACGGATCAGCCGCACCACTTGTTCTAGCCGATCCTGCAGGGCCTTGGGGGTATCGGCGAACAACAAGTGCGCTTCATCGAAGAACAGCGCCAACAGGGGCTTGTCGGCATCGCCACGCTCCGGCAGCTGCTCGAACAGCTCGGCCAGCAACCATAGCAAAAAGGTCGCGTAGACCTTGGGCGACTCGTGCACCAGCCGGCTGGCATCCAGCAGATGAATACGCCCACGTCCGTCGGCATCGGTTTGCAGGATGTCCTCGAGCTGCAAGGCCGGCTCGCCGAACAGCGCTTCGGCGCCCTGCTGCTCCAGGGTCGCGAGGCGTCGCAACAGGGCCTGGCTGGAACCGCTGGTCATCAGTGCGGCGTCATCGCCCAGCAGTTGCGGATTGTCCTTGAGGTGATTGAGCAGCGCCTTGAGGTCCTTGAGATCGAGCAGCAACAGGCCCTCGCTATCGGCCACCTTGAACGCCGCGTACAAGGCCGCCTGCTGGCTGTCGGTCAGCTCCAGCAGGCTGCCGATCAGCAGCGGCCCCATCTCGCTGAGGGTGGTACGCAGCGGATGGCCGCTTTCGCCGTGGACATCCCAAAGGGTCACCGGGTACGCCTTGGGCTGATAGCCCAGCCACGGCATGGCCGCGATACGCTCGGCAATCTTGCCGGTCGGCTGCCCCACCGCGCCCAGACCGCACAGGTCGCCTTTGATATCGGCGGCGAACACCGCGACGCCGGCATCGCTGAAGGCCTCGGCCAGGCGCTGCAGGGTGACGGTCTTGCCGGTACCGGTCGCGCCCGCGATCAGGCCATGGCGATTGCTCAGGCGCATGGCCTGCGCCACGGGCGCGCCATCAAGGTCGGCACCGAGCAGAAGTTGTGCGGGATCGGCCATCTCTCAAGTCCTCGTATCCGGTTTACAGACCAGCTTGCCAGTCAATGGCGCGCCGCAGCGATATCCGATTATAGGCACAGCCGGGCATTCGTCCGGGACGGGAGCGTTGTATCATGGCGAACATGTACGTCCGCCGGTGGTCAATCCTGTGGACGCCCCGACTCGAGAGTTTGCCGAACCGTGCTGATGATTCTTCCTCTAATACCTGCCTGCCTTGCCTGTCCGCCGACCACGCCGTGGTCGGTGTCGATCACCGGAACCATCGCATGAGGCGCCTGCCCTGGTTATTGGTGGCGATCGTCGCTGCGGTACTGATCCCGATGTTGCTCGGCGGCACCGCGATCTTCGCGCGCCTGCGCAGCTTCCCGTTGTCGTGGATGCTCGGCCTGATTGGGATCATTCTCGCCTGCTGGGTGCTCAATACCCTGCGCCTGCGCCTGCTGCTGGGCGATCAGCGCGGCCAGGTCACGCGCCTGCAGAGCCTGGGGGTGGTGATGTCCGCCGAGTTCGCCTGGTGCGCGACGCCGGCCGGCAGCGGTGGGCCGCTGACCATCATGGCGCTGCTGAGCCGCTACGGCGTGCGCCCAGCCCAGGCCAGCGCGGTGTTCGCGATGGATCAGCTCAGCGACCTGCTGTTCTTCCTGTGCGCGCTGATCGGCGTGTTGTTTTATGCATTGGCCCACAGCATCAGCCAAAGCCAGCAGATGATGCTGGTGATCAGCACCGCCCTGGTTGCCGGCAGCCTGGTGGGTTGCGTGGCACTGGGGCTCTGGCACCGCCGGGTGATGCTGCTGATCGGCCGCCTGATGCAGCGGGTGCGACTCAAGTCCTCGACGCGCTGGCGCTGGACGCGCAAATGGCTGGGGTTCATCGCGGCGTTCACCAATGCCCTGAAACTGCCACGCAGCACGCTGATCATGGTCTTCAGCCTGACCTGCGTGCACTGGGGGCTGCGCTACAGCATCCTGTACCTGGCACTGCAGGGCCTGGGCGTGGATTTCCAGTGGGCATGGAGCTTTCTGATCCAGATCCTCTCGCTCAGCGCCGGACAGTTCAGCCTGCTGCCCGGCGGCGCCGGCACTGCCGAACTCACCAGCGCGGCGTTGCTGGCGCCTATGGTCGGCAAGTCGACCGCGGCGGCCGCCATTCTGATCTGGCGCAGCGTGACCTATTACTTCTATCTGGTCGTCGGCGGACCGATCTTCGTGCTGATGCTGGGGCGCCCGTTGCTGAGCAAATTGATGGGCCGCAAGCGCGGCTAGTCGGCGCTTTCGTCGGTATTGTCCGGATCGGCGGGCAGCGGCGCCTGCTGAGTGCGCTGCCACAGTTCGGCGGCGCCGGGGAAGTCAGTGCCGTCGTCTTCCGAGAGGGCCTCTGGGTCGTAACGGCTCAAGCAGCCCTCGCCCAGGGTGGGCGGGGCCTTAGAGGCGGCCTTGTCCCGTGGATCATGCATCGCAGCCTCCTCGCTCGGTGTCCGGCTAGTCTAGAACACCACCGTCTTGTTGCCGTGCACCAGTACACGGTCTTCCAGGTGGTAGCGCAAGCCGCGCGCCAGCACCATCTTCTCGACGTCGCGGCCGAAGCGCACCATGTCCTCGATGCTGTCGCTATGGCTGACGCGCACTACGTCCTGCTCGATGATCGGACCGGCGTCGAGCTCTTCGGTCACATAGTGGCAGGTCGCGCCGATCAGCTTGACGCCACGCATCGAGGCCTGATGATAAGGCTTGGCGCCGACGAACGACGGCAGGAAGCTGTGGTGGATGTTGATGACTTTCTGTGCGTATTCCTGGCACAGCTGGGGCGGCAGGATCTGCATGTAGCGCGCCAGCACCACCACGTCGGCCTGATGCTCGGCGACACGGCGCGAGACCTCGGCGAAAGCCGGCTGCTTGTCCTTCGGGTCGACAGGGATATGGTAGTAAGGAATGCCGTGCCACTCGACCATGCTGCGCAGATCGTCGTGGTTGGAAATCACGCAGGCAATGTCGCAGTCCAGCTCGTCACTGTGCCAGCGGTGCAGCAGATCCGCCAGGCAGTGGGATTCGCGGCTGGCCATCAGCACCACGCGCTTTTTCTGCTCGGTATCCGTCACCCGCCAGACCATGGAAAACTCTTCGGCGATCGGCGCAAACGCCTCTCGAAACGCCTCGATACCAAAGGGCAAGCTGTCGGCGCGGATTTCATGGCGCATGAAAAACCAGCCACTCTGATCGTCGGAGTGGTGGCTGGCTTCGGTGATCCAGCCATTGTGGGACGCCAGAAAGTGGCTGACTTTGGCAACGATGCCGACGCGGTCAGGGCACGCGATGACCAGCCGAAAAGTGCGCATTAGCTAAACTCCAGAACTTCGCAAAGGCCGCCATTCTAGCGGCTGCGGGGCAAAACTCCAGCGGTGCCGACGACCCGCTGCCATCCAGGCACTCGGCAACCCCGATTGCCTTGAGGGTTGGGCATATTAACGATCTGAACAGATGGATTAATCGTCGGCCTGCGCGGAGTGCAACGTGAAAACTTTTGCAATTATTTTTTCAGCAACATTCTTTTGTCGACACGGTCGCCTTAATTAGCCTCGGCCGCTCATTTTGTCGTATCAGGCATTGGATGTTTACTTCATTAAATACTCTGTCTATTATTGAGCCATCGACTCCCCTGCCACCCTGAATTGCGAAGGTCATCAATATGTCCCTGATCAACGAATACCGCGCCACAGAAGAAGCCATCAAAGAACTGCAAGCGCGTTTGAAGAACCTGTCGCAAGACGACAAACTGCAAACCGAACTGGAATTCGAAGGCAAGCTGCGCACACTGATGGGCGAATATCAAAAATCGCTGCGTGACATCATTGCGCTGCTGGACCCAGAGGCCAAGTTCAACAAGGCGCCGCGTGGTGCCGCGGTCAAAGTCGCCGGCACCAAGCGTGCGCGCAAGGTCAAGCAATACAAAAACCCGCACAATGGCGAAATCATCGAAACCAAAGGCGGCAACCACAAGACGCTGAAAGAGTGGAAAGCCAAGTGGGGCGGTGATGTGGTTGAAAGCTGGGCCAACCTGCTGGGTTGATTCAACCGGTTACAACCGATACAGCCGATACAAAAAAACGCCAGCTCGCTGGCGTTTTTTATTGCCGCTAAGGGCACTGTTCATATCTGCAACTTTGTGCGCAATGCCTGGGCATAGGCCTGCCACTGCTGCAATACCGCCTGCTGCTCGCCACTGGCCTGGGGCAGCGCCTCCAGCATGGCCAGATCGAACGCCTCCAGGGTATGGGGCGCACCTGCCTGCGGACGCATCAGACGATCACGACAAAATGCCGACCAGGCCTCAAGTTCCGCAGTACTCAAGGTAGTCGGGAAGTTACGTGCCCGATAACGTTTGAGCAGTTCCGGCAATCGCCCGTCGTCGAACATCCAACGCGACGAGGACAGTGTTTCCGGTTCAGCCACACGTACCTGCTCGCATAGACGCCGGTCACGATCCCCTATAAACCCATCGTACAACTGCTGCTCGGGGTCCTCGACGGCATCGAACTTCTCGTCCTGATAAATCAAGCCAAGATGCTCTTGCCAAACTGCCTGATGCTCACGCAATGCTGCGGCCCGCGCTTCATACAGCGGCAGATCCAATTGCAATCGCTCGATATTTTCCGGGCGCAACACACTGAGTGGCGCCAACACCGGGCAACGGTTGATCTGTACCAACTTCAAGGGCACGGGCAACTGCCCTTCTTGCAGGTCTTCGCGACGGGTATACAGGCGCGCTTTCAAAGAGGCTGCGCTGTCTTGCCAAATGCCCTGCGGATCCAGCTGCAAGTCACAAACGATCAAGGCATTGCGATTGCGTGGGTGCCAGGCCAGTGGCAATACCACTCCCAAGTAATGGCGGGCCGCCGAGAAGCGGCCGGAAATATGTACCAATGGCTGCAACAGGCGTATTTGCTCTTGCACTTTGTGTTTACTGCGCAACTCGAACAGCCATCGATATAAACGCGGCTGCCGGTCGCGTATCAACCGCGCCATGGCGATGGTCGCCCGCACATCCGACAGCGCATCGTGAGCCTGGCCGTGTTCAAGGCCATTGGCCGCCGTCAACAGTTCCAGCTTGAGACTGACGCGCCCTTCGTGCTGCGGCCACTCGATCCCGTCCGGGCGCAAGGCGTAGGCAGTACGCACTACATCGATCAGGTCCCAGCGGCTGTTACCGCCCTGCCACTCTCGCGCATAGGGATCGAAGAAGTTGCGATAAAGACTGTAGCGGGTCATTTCGTCGTCGAAACGCAAGGTGTTGTAGCCGGCGCCACAGGTTCCCGGGGCGGAAAGTTCGGCGTGCACCCGGGTCATGAACTCGGCTTCGCCCAGCCCGGACTCGGCCAGGCGCTGCGGGGTGATGCCGGTGATCATGCAGGCCATGGGGTGGGGCAGGATGTCGTCGCTGGGCTGGCAGTAGAGATTGACCGGGGCAGCGATTTCGTTGAGGTCGACATCGGTACGAATACCCGCCACCTGCAACGGCCTGTCGCTGCGAGGGTTGATACCGGTAGTTTCGTAGTCGTACCAGAAAATGCTCGAGGTCACGGGGTGGTCCTGTACAAAGTTTGCGGGAATTCTAGGCTTTGCCCGGTTACGGGGCCAGCGGGCTGGGCAGCGGACGCGCAGACGGGTATCGTCGGTGACTTGAGTGCCCTATCCGCAGACTCCAAGACTCCGATGCCCCACACTTCAGCAACGCCAAGGAATGCAACGCTGCCCCTGGATACCCGCCAGGCGGTGGAAACACCAGAGGGCATCGACTTGATCCTCAGGCCGGCCGGTCTGGTGGTCCGAGCCATCGCCTTCAGCCTCGACCTGCTGATTCGCGGCGCTCTGCTGATCGGCATGTTCTTCCTGTTGCGCGCGCTCGGGGAGTCTGGCATGGGCCTGGGGGCCCTGCTGCTGTTTCTGCTCAACTGGTGGTACATGGTGCTGTTCGAAGTGCTCAATCAGGGACGTACACCCGGCAAGCAGTGGATGAAGCTCGCCGTGGTGATGGAGGACGGCACCGCCATCGGCTGGTCGGCCTCGCTGATTCGCAATCTGCTGCGCGTGGTCGACCTGCTGCCCATCGGCTATTGCCTTGGCGCGCTGTGCTGCCTGTATCAGCCGGCCTTCCGGCGCCTGGGCGATCTGGCAGCGGGCAGCATGGTGGTCTATCAGGATCGGCCACCCAGCCCGGTACCGCCCCGGCTTGCCGCCACGCCACTGCTGCCGACCTTTAGCCTGACCCTCGCCGACCAGCGCGCCATCCTCGGCTTCGCCGAACGCCAGGGGCAACTGAGCCGGGCCCGCGCCGACGAGCTGGCAATCATTCTGGCCGAGCCGCTGGGCGTCAGCTCGGCATCCCTCGCCCGCACCCGGCTCGACGGCCTGGCGCAGGGCCTGCTGGGGCCGACATGAAGCAGCAGCCCTTCGAAACACGCCACCAGCCGCTCTGGCAAGCCTTCACCCTGCGCCTGAACGCCTTGGAAAGCGGCAAGGCCCGCAGTGCCCACAGCGAGGGCTTCAGCCATGACTATCGTCGCCTGTGCCAGCACTTGGCACTGGCCCGTTCGCGCGGCTACAGCAGCCGCCTGATCGACCATCTGGAGCAATTGGCGCTGCGTGGTCATCGCCAGCTCTATCGCCACCGCAGCCGGGTCGGTGCGCAAATAGTCGCCTTCGTGCTGGCCGATTTCCCCCGTCAGGTGCGCAGCCAGTGGCGCCTGGTTCTGCTGGCCGGCCTGCTGCTGGGGCTGACGCTGCTGGGCTCGGCGCTGTGGATATATTTCTGGCCGGAGCAGGTCTACAGCCTGCTCGACCCGGCTCAGGTCAGCGCCATGGAACATCAGTACGATCCGCAGTCGAGCCGTCTGGGCCTGGGTGCCGAGCGCCCCGCCAGCGAGGACTGGCAGATGTTCGGCTTTTACGTGATGAACAATGTCGGCATCGCCTTCCAGACCTTCGCCGGCGGCCTGTTCGCCGGGCTGGGCAGCGTGTTTTTCCTGATGTTCAACGGTTTGACCATCGGCGCCGCCGCAGGCCACCTCACGCACATCGGTTCGGGGCAGACGTTCTGGTCGTTCGTGATCGGCCACAGTGCGTTCGAACTGCCTGCCATCGTGCTGGCCGGCGCCGGCGGGCTGGGCATCGGCTGGGCATTGGTCGCCCCCGGCCAGCTGACCCGCGGCGAAGCGCTGCGCACTGCCGCCAAAGCCAGCATGCAACTGGTCTACGGCGCCTTGCTGATGTTGCTGCTGGCGGCGTTCTTCGAAGCCTACTGGTCGGCCAAGACCGCCATCGCACCCGCACTCAAATATACCGTGGGGGGTACGCTGTGGTTGCTGCTGGCGGTGTATCTGAGCCGTGCCGGCCGAGGTCCGCATGCAGCTGAATGAAACCACCCTGGTCATCCGCCCGCGCAATCCCTGGGAAGCCATAGACCTCGGCGTGCTGCTTGCCGCACGCCACTGGCGGCTGTTGCTGAGCAGTTGGGCGATCGCCACCGTCCCGCTGTACGCGCTGCTGACACTGCTGCTGTGGGACCATCCGAGCATCGTCATCATCCTCATCTGGTGGCTCAAGCCGGCCTTCGAACGCTTGCCGCTGCACATCCTCGCGCAGTCGCTGTTCGGCTCGGCGCCCAGCCTTGCCGAGGCTTTACGCCAGTGGCTGCGTCTGCTGCGCCCGCAATTGCTGGCCAGCCTGACCTGGCGGCGCTTGAGCCTGAGCCGCAGTTTCACCCTGCCGGTGCTGCAGCTCGAAGGCCTCGGCGGCCAGCAGCGCTTGCGCCGCCTGGCGGTGCTGCGCCGGCAGAACGGCGGCGCCGCGCGCTGGCTGACGCTGGTGGGCATTCATCTGGAACTGGTCCTGGGCCTCGGTGCCGTGGGCCTGCTGTACATGCTCACGCCCCACACCTTGAGCTCGTTCGCCGACCAGCAGTTGCTGCTCGATGCGCACTATGTCGAAGCGCCTTGGCTGATCCATCTGCGCAACGCCTTTTATGTGCTGATCCTGCTGATCTGGGAACCGATCTACGTCGCCTGCGGCTTCACCCTTTACCTCAATCGGCGCACGGTACTGGAAGCTTGGGACATCGAGTTGCAGTTCCGGCGTTTGCGCCAGCGTCTGCGCAGCGGCGCCAGCAAAATCGCCGCCCTGCTCGCCACTCTGGCGGTGTTGAGCGCCTTGACGGTTCCGACGCACGACGCCTGGGCCGACCCGGTGCCACTGATGACGGTGCCGCCGTCGATGCTGCCCGCGCCCGTCACGACACCGACACCGACACAGACGCCCCCAGCCCCCCTTGCCCCAGCCGTTACTGTCGCCGGCCCGCAAAGCCCGCGCCTGCTGCATCAGGCCTTGACCAGCCAGGCGGCGCGGCAGGCGGCGCAGGCCATCGTGCTCGCGCCACCGTTCAAGAACATGCAGACCGTCAACCGCTGGCGCTGGAAAAACACTGAGCCGCGCGAAGCAAGCGAAGCCGCGGCGACGATGCCGCCCTCCCACTTGCCCGCGTGGCCGCAAGTGCTGGCCAAGGTTGTCGAGGTGCTGCTGTGGGGGTTGCTGCTGGCGCTGGCGATCCTGCTGCTGTGGCGCCGTCGAGAATGGCTGGCCACCCTGGTCAGCCGGCTGCAGCCAAAACGCCAGCAACCTCCTCCTGCAAGCCCGTTGCGACATCAGGTGACGGTGCCTGACAGCGTGCTGCCCCTAGACATCGCAAGCACCGCCGAGCGGTTGTGGGCCAGCCAGCCACGGGAAGCCTTGAGCCTGTTGTACCGCGGGCTGCTGTCGCGCCTGCAGACCGATCATCAGTTGGTGCTGCGCGGCGCGGACACCGAGGGCCAGGTCCTCGCCCAGATCGCCCGCCTGCGACAGCCGGCCCTGGAAGACTTCAGCCGCCGCCTGACCCGGCATTGGCAAGCACTCGCCTATGGCCACCGGCCCGTTCCGCTCGACCAGCAACGGCAACTGCTGGTCGATTGGCGCCTGCTGTTCGACCCGCCAGCATTGGATGAGAGGCCACCTGCATGAGTGGTTCCGTGAGGCGCTTGCAGCCGCGCTACCTGATAGCCACGCTGGTGCTCGCCGTGGCGGTGCTCGTGCTGGGCATCTATCTGGCGCGACATCTGGAGCGCTACAGCGAAACCATCGACAAGGGCGCCGACCCCGCAGTGGCCGCCAATCCCTATCTGGCGGCGCAGAGCTTTCTGCGCCAGCGCGGCTTGCGGGTCGACCAGGCCAACCGCCTCGACATCCTGCCGCGCCTGCCAGCGGCCACTACCAGCCTGCTGCTACTAGGGGATCGCAGCCGCATGACACCCCGCCAGGTCGAGCAGGTCCTGACCTGGGTGCGCCAGGGCGGGCGCCTGTTGTTCGTTGCCGAGGCGATCTGGGATCCGCGCAAGGGTCGCAGCGACGACCTGCTGCTCGACCGCCTGCAACTGCGCCAGTACGAGACCCGCACGCTGCCGCCCGCAGAGCCGACCGACGATCCCTATCCGCGCCTGACCAAACTGTATCTGGACAACGAAGAGGCGCCCGCCTATTTCAGCTTCAACCCGGCGTTTCACCTCGAAGATCCCACCGACATCACTCGCTCGTGGGCCAATAGCAGCGACTCCACCCACTTGATGCAACTGGATTACGGCGCGGGCCTGATCACGGTCGTCACCGATGCCGATCTGTGGCGCAACTCGGCGCTCATCCGCTACGACAACGCCTGGCTGCTCTGGTACCTCAATCAGAACCGCGACGTGGCGCTGATCTATCAGACCGAGCACGACACCTTGGCCAGCCAGCTGTGGCGATATTTCCCGCAGGCCCTGACGCTCTTGCTCATATGGCTGCTGCTGTTCGCCTGGTACAGCGGCGCCCGCCATGGCCCGGTTCGCCAGCCCGCGCCCCTGGCCCGTCGACAACTGCGTGAATACCTGCACGCCAGCGCCGAATTCATGCTCCGCCACGGCGGCCATCAGCGCCTGCTGCGCAGCCTGCAACAGGATATCCTGCGCCGCGCGCGGCGGCGCCACCCCGGTTTCGAACGCCTGCCAATCGCCGAACAATGGCACGCGCTGGCGCAACTGACCGGCGAAACGCCCAGCGCGGTGGGGCAGGCCTTGCGCCCGCGTCCGGCGCAAAAAATGTCCCAAAGCGACTTCACCCGCCAAGTGGGCTATTTGCAACGCATCAGGAATACCCTATGACCAACGATCGCATGCCCCCCCTCGACGAGCACGATGAGCCCGGCGAGCGCGCCGTACAGGATGAGCACCCCGAACACCTGACCGAAGCTGGCGTGGGTACCCACCAGGCCAGCACCGACGAGCACCTGGACGCAGAAGCGGGCGCGCCTGCGGCCGATGCGCCACCGGAGGCGGCAGACGCTGTGGATAACTCCGGCGGCGAATCCCCGGCCGCGCAGCCCCCCGCCCCCGAAACCGAAGAAGAACACGCCGCCCAGCAGCGTCAACGCGCCACCAAGCGTATCCATGCGCTGCAACACGAACTGCGCAAGGTGCTGATCGGCCAGGATGCCGTGATCGATGACGTCCTGACCGCCTTGCTGGCGGGCGGCCATGTACTGATCGAAGGCGTCCCTGGCCTGGGCAAGACCCTGCTCGTGCGGGCGCTGGCACGCTGCTTCGGCGGCGACTTCGCGCGCATCCAGTTCACCCCCGACCTGATGCCCAGCGACATCACCGGCCATGCCGTGTACGACCGCCAGAGCGAGCAATTCAACCTGCGCAAGGGCCCGGTGTTCACCCACCTGCTGCTGGCCGATGAAATCAACCGCGCGCCGGCCAAGACTCAAGCCGCCCTGCTCGAGGCCATGCAGGAACGCCAGGTCACGCTCGAAGGCACGGCCATGCCTATCGCTCAGCCCTTCATGGTGCTGGCCACCCAGAACCCCATCGAGCAGGAAGGCACCTATCCGCTGCCCGAGGCCGAACTCGACCGCTTCATGCTCAAGTTGCGCCTGGGCTACCCCGATGCCGATCAGGAGCTGGCCATGGTCCGCCAGGTCACCCGCTCGACCCGCGCCGACATGCTCGATGTACAGCCGGTGCGTCAGGTGCTGGTGGCCAAGGACGTGGCTATCCTGCAGCGCCTGGCCAGCGAATTGCCAATGGATGAGCGCGTGCTCGATTACGCCGTGCGCCTGGCCCGCGCCACCCGCACCTGGCCGGGGTTGATCCTCGGTGCCGGCCCGCGCGCCTCCATCGCCCTGGTCCGGGGTGCCCGGGCGCGGGCGCTGATGCGCGGAGGCGAGTTCGTGCTGCCGGACGACGTCAAGGGCTGTGCCCTGGCGGTACTGCGCCACCGCGTGCGGCTGTCGGCAGAGCTGGAGATCGACGGCATGGAGGTCGATCAGCTCTTGCAGCAGTTGCTCGATCAAGTGCCGGCGCCGCGGGTGTGAGGCACCACTCATGCTGATCCGACCCGCTCGCCGGCTGCTCGCCTGGTTGCTCGTGCCGTTGCTGGCGCTGACCTTGATGGGCTTGGCCAAGGCCCTGGACTGGATGGCTGAAACTACGCTAGACCTGATCGCCTGGGCCGCGTTGGCGGCAATGCTGCTGGCGGCGCTGATGGATGCCGTGTGCCTGATGCGTCTGCCGTCGCCCAGCGCCAGCCGCCAGGTGCCGGCGAGCCTGGCGCTGGCGCGCTGGAGCGAAATCGAGCTGACGTTCCAACACACCGGCAAAAGCCCGGTGCACGTCAGCGTCTTCGACCACGTGCCCGCCGGCCTGCGGTTCGAGGGCCTGCCCCGTGCGGTGACCTTGCCGGCCGGCCAATCCACTCGCCTGGGGTACCGCATCTGCCCACAACAACGCGGCCCTCAGCCATTCAGCCACTGCGAGGTGGAGCTTCGCAGTCCGCTGGGGCTCTGGCGCCAGGCGCGGGTGCTGCCACTGGCCGATCAGCCGCGTGTGTACCCTGATTTCGCCGGCTTGCAAGGCGATCGCCTGTCCGCCGTGGACAGCTGGCTCAATCAACTGGGGGTGCGCCAGCAACCGCGCCGCGGTCAGGGCATGGAGTTCAATCAACTGCGCGAGTTGCGGGACGGCGACAGCCTGCGCCAGATCGACTGGAAAGCCACCGCGCGGCACAGCCGGCCGATCGTGCGCGAATACGAGGACGAGCGCGACCAGCAGATCATTTTCCTGCTCGACTGCGGCCGGCGCATGCGCAGCCAGGACGACAGCCTCAGCCATTTCGACCACGCCCTCAACGCCTGCCTGCTGCTCAGCCATGTGGCGTTGCGCCAGGGCGACGCGGTCGGTCTGCTGACGTTCGCCAGCGAGCCGCCGCGCTTCGTGCCGCCGCGCAAAGGTCAACGCCAGTTCAACATCCTGCTCGACGCCGTCCACGACCTCGACACCTCGCGCCATCAGGCCGACTTCAGCGAGGCCGCCCGTCAGTTGCTTCAGCACCAACGCCGTCGCGCGCTGGTCGTCCTGGTCAGCAATCTCGGCGACGAAGACGACGAACAACTGCTCACCGCCGTGAAGCAGATCGGTCGCTACCATCGGGTATTGGTGGCCAGCCTGCGCGAGGGCGTACTGGACCAGATCAGGGAGGCCCCGCTGCACACCTGGCAGGAGGCGTTGGACTACTGCGGCGCGGTGGACTATCTGCAACAGCGCGACATGCTCAACGACAGCCTCAAGGCCCACGGCGTAGCGCTCATGGACGCCCGGCCAGCCGAGCTCGGAGCCGGGCTGATCAGCCGTTATCTGAATTGGAAGAAAGCCGGACTGCTGTGAGCCAAGCAACGAGCGCCCGTCAGGCCGAGGCGCTCATGGGGCGAAAGCTGAAATATCCGCGCAGGGCGCTGACCAACTGGTCGTATTCCGGCGGCGTGCTCACCAGCTTGAAACCGGAATCGTAGTTGCCGGGGGTCGCATCTTCATGAGACCACAGGCAATGAGCATCCAGATCGATGAGCTGCAGGCTGCCATCGCTGCCAGGCACCTTGAGCTGCAGGGCGAACTCGGGCCCTACCAGCAACGGTAACTGGCTGATCAGCATCAGCCCGGTTTCCGACACGTTGCCCAGGTAACCCATGGGCTGATCGGTATGACGGTTGAAGACCTTCAGAAAATACGGCAACTGATGTCGTTCGATTCGGCGTTCGATAAACATGCTCGAGTCACTGTGTTGGGGTCTGAATAGAAAAGTGGACCCTGCGGCCCACCGAAAAGTGCCCTCTCGGATTCAATGCATCCTCGATATAGAGCCTAGCGTATAGCTAGCCTAATGCCATCTGCCAATGCAGCTGTCTAGTACGCCACTGGTCGGACTTGTACCGGGCTGCTGCCTGGATGATAGTGCCCCAGCTGTTCCAGCGTTACCAGCCGCGCTTGGGCACGGTAGGCATATTCGCTCTGCGGGAACTGGGTAATGATGTATTGATAGGTCTGCGCGGCGTCGATGAACAGGTTCTGACGCTCCAGGCACTGGCCCCGCAGCATCGAGACTTCCGGCCACACGTAGGGACGGGCGCGGCTGTCGCGATCGACCTTGGACAATTCCAGTGTCACAGTCGCGCAATCACCCGAGTCGTAAGCTTGATAGGCTTTGTTCAGATGGGTATTCATCGCATAGCGGGTGCAGCCAACCAGGCTGAGCGTAACGGCAAAAACGAGAAAAAGGCGCATGAGGGTTCTCCTGTACTTGGCAGTGTATCGACTCACCCGGGAAAAACTTCAGCCATAATGGCGCGTCAATCGCTGTTGCCCACATCCATCATCACAATCATTGCCTCGTAGTGCAGCACAACAATGACTACAGGGCGATTGAGGAGTAGCCTTGCGCTGCGCTTCAATAAAGGAGTCAGTGCATGACCGTTCGCCGTACAAAAATCGTTGCCACCCTTGGCCCTGCGAGCAACTCGCCGGAAGTGATCGAACAGTTGATTCTGGCTGGCCTGGATGTCGCCCGTCTGAATTTTTCCCATGGCACGCCAGACGAGCACAAGGCTCGCGCGCGCCTGATTCGCGAAATCGCGGCCAAGCACGGCCGGCATGTGGCGATTCTCGGTGACCTTCAGGGCCCGAAAATCCGCATCGCCAAGTTCGCCAACAAGCGTATCGAGCTTAAAGTCGGTGATGTATTCACCTTCTCCACCAGCCATCCGCTGACCGAAGGCACCCAGGAAGTCGTCGGTATCGACTACCCGGACCTGGTCAAGGACTGCGGTGTGGGCGACGAGCTGCTGCTCGACGATGGCCGCGTGGTGATGCGTGTCGAAACCGCGACCGGCGATGCCCTGCATTGCTCGGTGCTGGTCGGCGGCCCGCTGTCCGACCACAAAGGCATCAACCGCCGTGGTGGCGGCCTGACCGCGCCAGCCTTGACCGAAAAGGACAAGGCCGACATCAAGCTCGCCGCGGAAATGGAAGTCGACTACCTCGCGGTATCCTTCCCCCGTGACGCCGCCGACATGGAATACGCCCGTCGGCTGCGCGACGAGTCCGGCGGTACCGCCTGGCTGGTGGCCAAGATCGAACGCGCCGAAGCCGTGGCCGACGACGAAGCCCTCGACGGCCTGATCATGGCCAGCGATGCGGTGATGGTTGCCCGTGGTGACCTGGGCGTGGAAATCGGCGACGCCGAGCTGATTGGCATCCAGAAAAAGATCATCCAGCACGCCCGTCGCCACAACAAGGCGGTGATCGTTGCGACCCAGATGATGGAGTCGATGATCCAGAACCCGATGCCGACCCGTGCCGAAGTATCGGACGTCGCCAACGCCGTGCTGGACAACACCGACGCCGTGATGCTGTCGGCCGAAAGCGCCGCGGGTTCGTACCCCATCGAAGCGGTGCAGGCGATGGCCCGTGTATGCCTGGGCGCTGAAAAGCACCCGACCGGCAAGAAGTCCAGCCACCGCCTGTACACCGAGTTCACCCGCCCGGACGAAAGTATCGCCCTGGCGGCCATGTACACGGCCAACCACCTCAAGGGCGTCAAGGCCATCATCGCCTTGACCGAGAGTGGTTACACCCCGTTGATCATGTCGCGCCTGCGTTCCTCGGTGCCGATCTACGCGTTCTCGCCGCAACGTGCCACTCAGGCCCGCGCCGCGATGTTCCGTGGCGTGTACCCGGTGGATTTCGATCCGTCGTCGATGCCGCACAGCGAGGTCAGCCAGGCCGCCGTCAACGAGCTGCTCAAGCGCGGTGTGGTCGAGCCCGGTGACTGGGTCATCCTGACCAAAGGTGATACCTACCACACGATCGGTGGCACCAATGGCATGAAGATCCTGCACGTGGGTGATCGGCTGGAATGATGTCGAGGCTGTGACGAGAGAAGCCCTGATGCGTGAGTGTCAGGGCTTTTTTCATGGGCATCGGTGGTTTTCAGGTTGGGGGGTGGTCCTTTGCTGCGGGCCTGTGCGGCGCGCCCTGCCCATTGGCCCTTCGCCTAGGCTCAGGGTACCCGCGCTCCGGCACCTGAAGAGGTGGCACGCCGCACAAGGGCCATCCATCAGACCGTGTGAAAACTCAGTTCGCAGCGAATAAAGCCAATGCCCCGACTTGTCGGGGCATTGGCTTTTACGGTC